>DAOUMJ010000046.1:0-4952 GCA_034411715.1 Anaerolineales bacterium
TGAATGGGGAGGAACAGGTCGCCCCATTCGTGGAAGCCGTGCGCGATGCCGAAGGCGGCCAGCCAGCGCAGGCTGCGCGCCAGTTCGAGCCGCGAAGCCCGCCGCGTTTGCAGGATGATGGCGAAACCGAGCAGGAAGAACACCAGCCCGTAAACGAACAGGATGGGTTCGTGGTTGATCTCGAAGAATTCGGGCAGGGTGATCATGGAATCGCCCTGTATTTAATGGCGATGTAAATGTCGGCTTCGAGCATCACGTTGTCCCTGAAAAAATGGTGCGTGAAGTATACGTTGCCCTCTTTGTCCAGCGAGGCTTCTCCGGCAAACGGCCCGAACATTTTCTGCGGTTCGGTCCATTTGCCGTTTACCTTCTTCGAGCGCCACAGTTCGGGCGCGCCGCTGGAACGCGTGAACCACAGTTCCAGGCCGTCCTGTGTGATGAACGGCCAGCCCTCGGATTGGGGGGAATTGACGACGGCCAGGTTGACGGGTTCCTGCCATTCGCCGTCCACGTTCTGCGAAACCCAGATGTCCAACCCGCCCAGCCCGCCCGCGCGCGGCGAATGAAAGTAGAGTTCCTTTCCGTCGGCGGTGATGTGCAGTTCGCCCACCTCGTATTCCGGGTTGAAGTTCGCGCTCTTCCAATTCCGCCATTTGCCGTTTTGGAATTCGGCGGTAAACCATTGGATGCCGTTATAACCTTCGCGCGCCGAACAGAACCACATCACGTTCCCGAGGATGAATTCACAGCCGTCGAGCGCAAGTTTGCCCGGGTCCTGGAGCGTCACCCGTTCCGCCTCGCTCCAAATGCCATTCGTCTGGCGAAAGATGTAGATGCCCGTCACGCCATCGAGCAATTGCTTTTCGGCGGGGACGCGCGTATCGGGCGTGAACCAGACGTAGAGCGTTTTTCCGTCGGGCAGGATGAAGGCCGAATCTTCCGCGCCGGCCGTGTTAACGGGATAAAGCAGCGAAACGGGATCGGCGTATTCGGCCGTCTCCGACCTGACGGGATAGGCGTCGGTTTCGGGCGTGATCTTAACCGCCTCGGCGGGAATCGAGGCGAGCCGATTCGCTGGCGTTGGGATGGCCGACCGCGAGGTGAGGACGACCGTCGGTGAGGGCGAACCGCAGGCCAGGGCCGCCAGCAACAGGATCAGGGTGGGGAGCAAAAGCGGTTTGAGACGCGTCGCGACGACAACCAGGATGAGACCCGTCAGGGCCAGCGCTCCCGACTGAATGCCAATCGGTTTCGACAGTCCCGATAACACGGACGCGATCAATCCGCGCATCAACTCGCGCATCGCCTCGGGCAGGACGGATGGCAGGCGCGGCGCAAGAAAATTGGCGAAAGCCCAATGCGTGAGCGGTCCGATGACCGCTCCAACGACAAACCCGATCAGGCCGACAAGTAGAAGGGGAATCCCCCACCAAAGCAACCAACTCTTCGCGTCGCGCACGGCGAAGAGCGTGATGAGGAAAAGGAAGCCCATTGGAATGAGGGGGCTGAAGCGCAGGATGGCGCGCAGGGCGCGTAAGGCCTGGAGCGGATTTTGCAGATTCGGGTCGTCGGCGCGGATCAGCGTGGCCGTATCGGGAATCCCAGCCGCCGCGGATTGCAACGTGGATCGAATGATCGGTTGCAGGACTGCCAACGCCTCATCCGAGGGGTTGCAGAAAATGAGCTTCGGCTCGCCGGCCAGCCCGCTGACCGTCATTTCGGCGATCTGTTCGAACGCGCAGGGCGGTTGGGCGCGGATCATTTCCATGACGGCCTGCGTCCCCGCGGGGCCGCTGATGTGCGCTTTGAAATCTGCCAGCGAAAGCGTGGCAGAATCGGCCTGGCCGTTCAGGACCGCAAAGATCGAGTTCAGGGCTTTTTCGGTCAACGAACGCAGCATGTCGGGCGGAAGGATCGCGCGGATTACCGCCTCCCAATTTTCCGTCGAGAGCGATTTGAGATAATCGGGAGGGCCGCCCGTCGGCTCTCCCGTTTCGGCGGTGGGATATTGATCGAGACAGGGCTGGATGTTCGCCAACTCGTCGGATGTGGGCGTGCGTTGATTCTTAAGAAGTTCCCGGTACGCCTCCGCGCCGAGCGCCGCCTCCAGGCAACCCTGAACTTCCTGCGGCCTGCCCTCAGAAGCGCAAAGTACGGGATTTTCTTCGCAGGGATTGAAGCCTCCCGAGGCGGTCAGGGTTTCTGCCGCGATCGCGGGCAGGCGCTCGTAAAAATCCTGGCTTTCCAGCGCCCGCAAATAGAATTGCGCGTTGAACAATCTTCGTTCAACGTTGAAAAATACCAGCGCAATGGCCGCGGTCGACACGAATAACGCCGCGCAGAGGAGCGTCAGTATTTTCATAACTACGTCGAAGACTTTTCTCACTTCAGCCTCCTCGAACCGCGAGTGAATCTACTGCAAAAAGGTTTTAACACAAAGGGTGGTTATTTCATGGCCAGTTCGATGTAATCCTCGGTCACGGTCGGCTGTCCCGCGGCGCCCAATAGCGAGAGCAATTCGGCCACCATGGCGGCTTTGCGCTGCGCGTCGCCGCGGCTCCAGGTGCGCGATTTGATTTCAAGGAAATGTCCGAGCGGCGGCGTTTCCACGTTGTCGAGGTTGACGAAAAATTCCGTATCCTTGTAGCGGATCAGCCAGCGCAGGCGGTCCTTGTGCAGTTCCACTTCGCGCTGGGGCTTGAAGTATTCGCGGTAGAAGCGCAGGGTCTGCGCGGCGGGGGCCAGGAAACGGCTGCGCGAGAGCAGCACCTCGTTGGCGAAGGCGCCCTCGCGTTTCTGGCCGATCAGCGTGAGCCGCGCCCGCACGTTGACGATGTTGCCTCCCCCGTCGAGGAACTCGTCCTCGCGATAGCGGATGCGTCCCTGGGCGGCGTCCTCGAAGAAGAAATACGTGTCGTGCTGATCGTAATGACGGACGCGCACGATCTCGATGCCGGGATGCTCGAGTCCTTTCCTGACCTCGGCCGGGTCCGCCAATTTGACTTTGACCTGCACCTCGAAGGATTCCTCTTCCATCGAACCGCCCAGCGCGATCAGTTTCGACAACACCGATTGCTCGCGTTCGATCAGGAAGGCGTCTATTTTTTGCGCCATTTCGCGGGCTTGCGCCAGCAGGTCTTTCTCGTCGAGCGTCAACAGTTTCTTGTCTCGCATCAGCCATTTGCCGTTCACCATCACATCCGTCACGTCGGTGGATTTGGCGGCATAAACGATTTGCGCGTAGGCATTATGAGGATCGCGGCGGAAGCGCGGCGAGTTGTGGATGGGGGTCGTATCAACCACGATGAGGTCGGCGCGGCGGCCGGGGGTGAGCGAGCCGGTCAAATGTCCGAGATGAAGCGCCTGCGCGCCGAGGCGCGTCGCCATCGTCAGGGCGGTCTGCGCGGGGACGGAGGTCGGGTCGTTGCTGACGGCTTTCGCCACGAAGGAGGCCAGGCGCACTTCCTCGAACATGTCGAGATCGTTGTTGCTGGATGGGCCGTCGGTGCCGATTCCTACGTTCAGTCCCGCCTCGAGCATCTTCGTCACAGGCGCGAAGCCCGAGGCGAGTTTGAGGTTGGAGGAGGGGTTGTGGCTGACGCCCGCGCCGTGATTTTTGAGCGTGCGGATCTCGCCGGGGTCCACGTGGACGCAATGCGCGGCGATGACCCTGGCCTCGAACAATCCCTGCTTCTTGACGTAGGGGATGACGGGCATGCCGTTTTCTTTGCGCATGTTTTCGACTTCGAACGATGTTTCGGCCAGGTGAATGTGAAGCGGCACGTCGAACTCTTTGGCGAGTTCGGCGGTTTCGCGCAGCATGTCGGGCGTGGTGGTGTAGGGCGCGTGCGGCGCGATGGCGGGGACGATGAGCGGATGCCCCTTCCAGCGCTGGATGAATGCGCGCGCCCGCGCGATCCCGTCTTCATAAGACGGCGCGTCGGAGGTGGGGAACTTGAGGACGGTTTGCCCACACACGGCGCGCAATCCCGCCTCGGCGGCGGCCCGGGCGACGTCCTCCTCGAAGAAATACATATCGTTGAACGTGGTCACGCCCGAACGGATGAATTCCGCGCAGGCGATCTGCGTTCCCAGGCGGACGAATTCCGGCGAGACGAATTCGCGCTCCACCGGCCAGAGATAGCCCTGCAGCCAAACGTCCAGCCGCAGGTCGTCGGCGATGCCGCGCAGGAGGGTCATCGGGACGTGGGTGTGGGCGTTGACGAGGCCGGGCATGAGAATTTTTCCGCCGCAATCGAGAGTTTCTTTTGCGGCAAATTCTTTTTTGATTTCGTCTTCGGGGCCGACGGCAAGGATCGAATCCCCGCGCACGGCCACCGCGCCGGGGTCGAATTGGGTCAGTTTTTCGTCCATCGTCAGGACGAGGGCGTTGGTGAGGAGGAGGTCTGCTTGTTGGGTCATGGAGGGTTCCTATTGGCGCGGAGTCCAAAGTCTCCAGACTTTGGGTTGCTGCCAACGACTGGAGTCGTTGGACTCCGTTTGGCGCGGAGTCCAAAGTCTCCAGACTTTGGATTGCTGCCAACGACTGGAGTCGCTGGACTCCGTTTGGCGCGGAGTCCAAAGTCTCCAGACTTTGGATTGCTGCCAACGACTGGAGTCGCTGGACTCCGTTTTTCGGTTATCAGTAGATCACGAAAACGACGCCCAGTTTGCGCTCTCTAGCGCAAATTCGGCGGTAGAGACCGCCAAATACGCGCTTTCGCAAAGTACCGATTATTTGTAAACTTCCGAAGCCAGAGACTTCGGAAGCGTGATGAAGGGGGCAAAGGTGCTTTATACTACCACAAACGCAGAAATCACGAGCCTTCTTCCTCAATTCCTCCAATCGGCGTCACCTTAAAATTTCCCAGGAGCGCTTGACATTTTCCGTAAAATTCTGTACAGTATAGACAGCACTGTGAACTGGCAGGGGGCGATGCCCCGCCAGAAGA
>DAOUMJ010000047.1:0-16379 GCA_034411715.1 Anaerolineales bacterium
TGTGTCGTCCGCTGTTGCTGGCTGTGGACGGGTTAGCCAGCTATGTCAGCGCCTTTCGGAATGCGTTTCGGAGCAAACTGCCTCGCTCTGAGGGAGAAAAATGAAAAAGCACACAATTCTCCTCGTCCTGGTCCTCCTCGCGTCCTGCGCTGCGCCGACCGCGTCCGCGCCGACCGCAAGCGCGACGCTCCCCGCGCCGACCGCGACCGACACCCTCGAACCCACCTCGGTCCCCTCGCCTCGGCCCGCGGAAACGATGGCTTATTACCGCATCCGCGTCGAGTACGCGACCACCTCGGATTGGTCCACCCTCGAACTGCTGAATCCCGAAGACCTCCTGGCCGTGCGAACCATGGAGGTTCTCGGCGAACCGCTCGACCTCGAGACGGGAGTCCGCCGAATGGCGTTGAACCAGTCCATCGCGGATGCCCAAGCGGGAAAGCGCGTCGGCGTCAGCGTGGATTACGCCCTGTCGCCCGAAGGGCTGGATCGGCCGCTTGAGTTCCAGCTCCAAAAAGGGGACATCGGAAAAGGCGAGGTGAACGTTTACCGCGTCGGCAGCGGGAGTCCCGTCCTCATCCACGCCTTCGAACACAGCGGGGTCGTTCCGAACAGCGCGGGCTTGAACTCGAAGAAATTCAGCGTAGACCTGTCGCCGCTGAAAGAGTCGCCCGCCCTGACCGCACAGCTCCAGCCCGCCGCAAACGAAAAATTGGTGTGGGCATTCTTCTACCCCTGGTTCACCGCCGACAATTGGTCGAGCGACTGGCTCAAGGATCGTCCGCTGGAACGCTATGATTCGGGCGACAAAGAGACCATCGCCCGCCAGGTGGAGCAGGCGCAAAGCGCGGGGATCGACGGCTTCATCTCCTCCTGGTGGGGGCCCGGCAGCGACACTGACCGCAATTTGAAGCGCCTGCTGGAGATTGCCGCGCAGAAGGATTTCAAAGTCAGCATTTACTTCGAAACTCTCGCCGGCCCGAATGGGGATCCGCTCGGCGAGACGAAAATTCGCGAATGGCTTGCTTATGCCATTCGGGAATATCGCGATCATCCCGCCTTCATGAAAGTGGACGACAAGCCGCTGATCGTCGTCTGGGCGTCCGCGGCCGTCCCGCTGGACGCGTGGGGACGCGTCTTCGCTTCGCTCCGTGACGAGGGGCTGGATGCCGTTTACCTGGGCATGGGCTACAGCCCGGGCAACCTCGACGTTTTCGACGGCCTGCACGATTACGGGATCTTCACCTACTCCAACCTGGAGCAGACCTACCAGACGACCGCGCGGGCGGTGCGCCACTACGGCCTGCTTGCGGAGGGACCCGTCCGCAAGATGTGGGTTGCCACCGTCCAGCCCGGCTACGACGACACGTTACAGCCATCGCGCGAGGGGCTGGTCCAGGAACGGCTGAACGGAGACTATTATCGCTCCACCTGGGAGGCCTCCATCCAAAGCAACCCGGACTGGATCTTCATCACCACCTGGAACGAATGGTGGGAGCATACCCACATCGAACCGGGAGAGTTGTATGGAGATCTGTACCTCCAAATCACAAAGGAATTCGCCGACAAGTGGAAAGGTGTGCCGTGACTGCGCGTCACGCAAAAAGCGGCAGCCGCCTTCCCGGATGATTACCGCAGAATCATAATCCCCAGAGGAGGAGCGACACTGCCCCACCCACAGGGAAGCATCCCATGAATTTTCTGGCCGAATTCGAATCCCGCCTGCCCCTCGCCCTGCGGAAAAAACTCCGCGCCCTCGATACCCCGTTTGCCATTCAGGAATACCTGGACTCGATGCCCTACATCGGCGAGGAACGCGACCGCTCCCCGCTGAACGTGATTCTGGACGGACAATGCCACTGTCTCGATGGCGGTTTCCTTGCCGCGCTCTGCCTGTGGCGCATCGGCTTCAAACCACTTCTCATTGACATCGTGCCGTATCCCGGCGAAGACGACGATCACGTGCTGGCGCTGTACCAGATCGAAGGCCGTTGGGGCGCGCTGGCAAAATCGAACTACGTCAATCTGGGATTCCGCGAACCCGTCTATAAAAACCTGCGCGAACTGGTGATGACCTACTTCGAGCATTACGTGAGCATTCACCAGGAAAAAGTTCTGCGCGGCTATACGCGTCCGCTGGACGCGTCACGTTACACACATTTAAATTGGGCGTGGGACGAGGCAGGCGCGAACATTTTGTATTACAAACATTTCTACGGACGACCAGCCATTCCGCTCGTCAGCCGAAGCATGGTCAAACGCCTGAGCCGCGCGGCCGACCGCAACTACGCGGCTGAAACGCTCTTCACCAATTTGAGCGAGTCGTTTGGGAACAGAAAAGGGGAATGAAAGTAGAGGGGCGTAACCGTTGACGCAAGGAACGATATGAAAACTGGCGGTTGCAGTGAGGCGAAATGAATTTTGCGGTACTACCTCAATTTCGCGCCGCAGTAGGGACAGTTTTGCCAATCAGCCTGCGCGCCGCGTCCGCAGTTGGGGCAGGGAGCGAGAGGGGCGGAGGGCGGGGGATTTCCAGTGTTGCGCGCCAGCGCGACGACTCCGTACACGATGAGCGCGATCACGCCGATGGGAATGAGCCACATGAACAACATCCCAAACACCATGCCAAACCATCCGAAGGGCAAGTAGCCCCAGCCCATGTGACCACCGTAGCCGCCCATCATGCCGTAGCCACGGTAGCCTCCGCCGATCCACGTCCCGAGCCAGAACAAGGCGATGAGGGCGATGATGGCGACGATAGTAATTGCCAACCAGTTTGTCTTTTTCATGTTCGTTTTCCTTTCGTTATTCATTCAATCCAAGGCTACACTTGCCCTGGCGGGCAGTGCCAGGGGGGAGCGTCTCTGCGCCAGCCCTCATCCCTGCCCCGCCATCCTCACTTTCTTCCAGTAACGCATCAACCCGTCGGCGCTCATGCCTAAGGGATTGGCAAGCCCGTAGGACTTGATCACTTCGGGATCGAGACCCTGTTCGCGGCCCTGCGCCTCCATCCATTCGGTGAAGCGGGCGCGCAGTTCCTCCACAGGCGGGTCGGCGGGCATCACCTGTTCCAGCCAGCGTTCGGCGGCGTCCAGTCCCTGCTCCACCTCGCGCAGCTGCCATTCGGGGTCGTCGAACATGCCGAAGTGGGTCGGCGCGATGCGCGTGAATTTTTGTTGACGCAAACGGTTCAGGGAGGCGCGCCATTTTTCCAGGTGCAGTTCGGGCGGCGGCATGGGGACGCGCAAATACGGATAACCGGGGATTCGCACTCCGCCCACGTCCCCGCTGAAGCAAATATCCTCGAAAAGATACACGTGATGATGCTCCGCGTGCCCGGGCGTGGACAACGCCGCGAAACGCAGATTCCCGATCCGAATCTCCTCCGCGTCTTCAACGACGTGAAGTTGGTCCCGTCCGACCGGCAGGAACTCGCCCCAGAGCGACTCCATCCGATCGCCGTAGATGCGCGCCGCCGAGGCCAGCAGTTTTTCGGGGTTGAGCAGGTGCGGCGCGCCGACCGGGTGGACGTACACCTGCGCGCCGTAACGCGAGAGCCGTCCCGCCGCGCCGGCGTGATCGAGGTGGATGTGCGTCACGAGGACGTGCGTCACGTCGGGGAGGGAAAGGCCGTTCGTCCGCAGGCCCGCCTCCAGTCCCGCGAGACACGAGCCGGGTCCGCATTCGACGAGGACCACCGCATCCCCATCCCGAATCAGATACGAGGCGATGGCCCGCGATTTTCCCTGAAAGTTCAAATCAAGTGTGATAACGGAATTCTTTGCCATGTGGAGGCTCCCTGCGCAGAGGCGAAAGCCGAGAGAACGTGGGGGAGATCGTCGCCGTTGCGGACGCGGCAGGTCGGCGCGCCGCGGCCCGCCAGGCTCTTTTCCAGCCGCTCCGCGCCGGGCGGGCCGCCGAAGGTTTGCGGATCGAGCAGGACGACAATGGGATGCAGGCCGCGGCGCTGCAGGTCCTCGACGGCGGCCAGCAGTTCGGGGCGCACGTTGGGGGTGATGAGAATGGTTGTGCTGCCGGCCGGCAACTGTGGGGCCTGCATGGCCACCAGCGCGGGCAGCGATAGTTCCCCGCGGTCTTCGAGGAACGCCAGCGTTTCGAGGATCTTGGCCTCCTGGCGGTCGCTCCGCTCGGCGGGGATGACGGTGGGCGCGCGGCCGGCGGCGGCCAGTCCCACGGCGCGTTTCTGCGCGATGAAATAATGCGCCAGCGAAGCGGCGATGCTGACGGCGTATTCCAGCGTGGAGGGCGGAAGCGCGTATTTGGGACGGCGGCTGTAAAGCAGGTCGCTCACGGTCACTGCGGGCGGGGTGTGCGCCCGGGCAAAGTGAACGCCGGACTGGATGTCGAGAAAAAGCCAGACCTCGGCCTGGGGGTCCTGCTCGAATTCCTTCACCATCAGCCGTCCGCGGCGGGCAGTGGTGACCCAGTGGATGCTCTTGAGCGGGTCGCCGGGCGCATACTCGCGCACGCCGGTCGCATGGGGCGTCACATCGCGCGATTTACGGCGGATGGCCTGCCCGCCCGGCAGAATGCCCGGCGCGGCGGGAAAGGCCGCCAGCGGATAGATGATGGGAAGCGCCACCAGCGCCTCCTTGGCCGGGTAGCGGCGGCTGGCGCGGAACAAGCCGAACGGATCGCCGCTGACGAGGGAGGTGGGTCCCAACAGGAAGCGCCCGCGGTGGGTGAGATAGGTGCGCGAGACGTAGGCGACGGCCTGTCTTCCGCCGATGCGGGTGAGCAGGCGCGAACCGGCCGCGCCCGGCAGGTTGGATTCGTTCACCACCTCCGCGCTGGGGGAAAGGAAGGGGCTGGCGTTGACCACCTCGAAACGCTCCTCGAACACGTCGCCGACGCTGGCCTTTTGCAGGCGCGCCTGCCGGTGCACTTTCAACCCGGCGATGGACAGGCGCGTCCAAAGAAGGGCGACCAGGAGGATGAGCAGGCTGAGATACAACATGCGCGCGTAGACGGCCTCGCCGCTGACGAGCGAACCGACGCCGCCGACCAGGAACAACAAGGCGACCAGGACGCGCCCGGCCTTCGTTTCGCTCACGCGGCGGCTCCTTCGCCTCCCTTTTTGACCGCCCCGGGCCACCTGGGGGCCGAAGCGGATGAAAAATCGCCGCCCGGCGAGGGGACGGCGCGCACGGTCTCCTCCACGATGCGGTCGGCGCCCAGTTCGCGCAAGCGCGCCGCCGGGCTGACGATGATGCGATGTCCCAGCACAGGCACGGCCATGGCCTTCACATCGTCGGGCAGGACGTGGTCGCGTCCCAGCAGGGCGGCGCGCGCCTGCGCCGAGCGGAAGAGCCCCAGCGAGCCGCGCGGGCTGGCGCCGAGGTACACATCGTCGCTTTCGCGCGTGCGGCGGACGAGATCCACGATGTATTTCTTCACCTGCGGCGAAACGTGGACTCTGCGAATGGCGGACGCAGCCTCCAGGATCTCCTTTGTCTTGACGACCGGCTCGAGCGTCTCCAGCGGATGCCGAACCTGCTGTTCTTCCAGAATGCGCGCCTCGTCCGCAGGGGAGGGATAGCCCAGGCGGACGCGGAGCAGGAAGCGATCCAATTGCGCTTCGGGCAGGGGAAACGTCCCCTCGTATTCGATGGGGTTTTGCGTGGCAAGCACCATGAACGGGCGCGCCAGTTTGTGAGTGGCGCCGTCCACCGTCACCTGGCGTTCCTCCATGGCTTCGAGCAGGGCGGCCTGGGTCTTGGGCGTGGCGCGGTTGATCTCGTCGGCCAGCACGATCTGTCCCATGATCGGGCCGGGACGGAACTCGAATTTCTTTTTGGACTGGTTATAGATGGAGACGCCGGTCACGTCGCTGGGGAGCATGTCGGGGGTGAATTGGATGCGGCGAAAGGCGCAGGCGAGCGAACGCGCCAGGCTGCGCGCCAACACGGTCTTGCCCACGCCCGGCACGTCCTCGATGAGAATGTGTCCCTGGCAGAGGAGGCCGATCACGATCAATTCCACCGCAGCGCGTTTGCCCACCATCACTTTTTCCAGGTTGCCAATCACGCGTTCGCCAAAGGCTTGGATGTCTGTCATTGAGGGTTCCTTGGGATGAGATGATGTCGATTCTACCCCAATCTCTCGCGTTTGCCGCTTCTTGGGTATAATCCTCATCACGCCCCCGTAGCTCAATGGACAGAGCGCCTGACTTCGAATCAGTAGGTTGTGGGTTCGAATCCCGCCGGGGGCGCCTTTACGTTCTCTTATGTGCAACCACGAACAAATCCCCTTGCTGCGCCTGCTCCTCTCCCGCCTGGAGCGCATCCCGACGGATTCGCGCTGGGCGCACCGCGCCAGCGGGATACGCGGCTCCCTGCTGGAGGCGCTGGGGCAATTCGATGCGGGAAGGCGGGTATCCTGGCAAAGGGTGAAACGGCTGATGGATCGCGGTTTTTGGATCCTGGAAAAGGCCGCGCAGGAAAAGTAACATCTGCGAGATGAAAAAAACAGGGACCCGGCCGGTCCCTGTTTTATATCGAACGACCCTGCTTGGGGTCACGCCTTTTCTTCGTCTCCAGCGGTTGTCTCGGATGAATCTTCCGTCTTCTCGAATTCCGGCAAACGATTCCGCCGGAACGCGCCAACGATGACGTAGGCAAGGATGCCGAGAACCACGATCCCGGAAACGATGAGGAAGGGCAACAGCCAGGGGGGACCGCCAGAACTGGCGGGCGCCGGGGAGGCGGTCGGAAGCGGCGTGGACACAACCTTCTCGGAGCCGGGCACGAGCGTGCCGACAACCGAAAAATGAGATACGCTTTCGCCCACGGCCACCTGAACGCCGTTGGTCACCGCAAACGCCCCGGTCAGTTGATCCTTCAATTGATCCATCATCAGCGCCGCGCCAGACATCGCCACGCCGTCTTCGGTATTACCGGACACCAACAGGATCATTTTTTCGGAGTTATAGGGCGAGGCGATCAGTTCCAGATAGCCCACGCTGACGCCCGGCGGCAGGCGGTAAACGATCTGCATCCCCTTCTCGACGGCCGTGTTGGTTTCGGTATCGAAGGGCGCCGGCAGGGAGGCGTTGAATTCCTCCAGCAGGGGCAGGGCGCTTGCCTTTCCAACCAGGATCAAGGAAAAATCGGAACGCAAAGCCTCCGGCACATCGTCGGCGTACGCCACTGCCAGGCTGGGAATGGGAGGGGCGGCCTGGCTGCCCAGGTGATAGGCCAGGTCGGCGGCAATTTTCCAGGATGCCGGATCGGCTTTGGGCAGCACAAAGGCCACATCGCCCAGGTTGCTGTGGGTGGCGAACATGCCGGGGTAGTTCTTCAGGTCGAGCAGGAACGCGCCGCCCGCCTCGTCAACAGGCGAAACGGGAAGGTGCATCGAGGTCAGGTTCGAAATGGCAAGCCAGGGATCGGAAAACCCGGAAAAGTCGCAAGAGAGATCGGGCTGCATTCTTGCCGTAATTCTCAACCGATTCTCGCCAAAGCGCAGCAGGCCGGGCGGCAACTTGACTTGCAAATTGGTGATCTGTTCGGTTTCCGCGGAAAACGGCCTGCTGGCGATCAACTGCCCGTTCAGTTCGACGGAAAAGGAGGAAACGCCGTAATTCAACAAGCCGGAATGATAATATACCAGGTCGAGGAGACCATCCTGCGCGGCGAGCTGCTCCTTGGATACGTAGAAGGTAAAATCCGCCTGGTCTACGCCGATGCCTTTGATGATCACGGTGTCGTAACCCAGGTCCTGCAGGGTGAAATCCTCGACGATGGGGATGTTCCCGGCGAGGAATTCCACGCTGCTGACGTACGCCAGGGCGGGATTCTGGTAGATGAAGATCTTTCCCGAACCCACCGCCTGCGCGGCTTTGAGAACGGCTTCGCCGGAGTTTCCGCTTACCAACATGATAACTTTGCCTTCGTTCCATGGGGAATGAGCCAGTTCAACAATCCCATCGTTGGCCGCTTCCGGCGGCAGTCCCACGAAAGCGCCGCTCGCCATGGGAACAGGGAAACCGATCTCGTCGAGAAGCGGCAATCCGCCCGGCATCCCGACAAAAGCCAGGTGGCTGGAGGCGGTCAACTCGGCGGTCAACCCGCTAAGAGGAACCAACTGAAAATCGTAGACGCGCCCCACCATCGAACCGAAGCCGGCCATCACGTTCATCGCCGCCTGCAATTCCGCGCTGGAGGGTTCGTCCGGCACGACCACAATGGTCCGGTCGGGCAGCAGGGCGTTCCGCAGATAGAAAGGCGCGGGCAGGCGGGCAAGGTTCAATTCGGGGGCCAAGACTTCGAACAGCAGGTCGAACCGCGAAGTGGCTTTGAGCGTGACCACCGTGCGAATATCGTAGTCGCAGTCGGACCTCGCATTCAACTTAATGGTCAACTCGTGCTGGCCGCTTTCGCGAATGGAAGTGACCGCTTCCGGCGGAATCGGGAAGGATATTGTCTGGCTGCCGCGCGCGCCCAGGCCGATATAGCCCACAATCCTATTGTTGAACGAAACGGTCAGCGCGCCCAGGGCGTTCTCGCTGCTTCCGATCAGGGCGATATCGGACCCGGAGTAGGCGACATCGAAATCCAGCACGATCGTCCCGCCGGGCAGCATCTGCCAGTGGGTGGGCATGCTGAAGATTTTCCGGGTGATGTCGAACGGACCCACCAGTTCGGAGTCCGCATACCCAAGTTCGGCAAGACTGACCGTGACGCTGCTGCCGGCGTTCTGCTCCGGCATAATCCCTTCCAGTCGGGGAGAGGCGGCGCCGAGTTCCCCTGCCGCGGCCTGCAACGGATTCAACAGCAATAACACTAAAACGCCAAAAGCAGCAAAAGCCTTCGTATTCATGGGGCTCCCTTCGTGTGATCGTTCGAGATGCAAAAATGTGTCCGAAGCAACTGCGGCCTAACCAAACGGGCGAACCTTGTACTGGTTGATCTTATTATCCGACTGCATGGAAATTTCCAGCGCCTGCTCCGCCTGGCCGACGAAAACGTTGAACGATTCTCCGCCCTGGCGGTCTGCCAGGCCAATTCGCGGATCGAGATCAATGTAATGCTCGCCGTCCGGCTCGAGGGTGATCTGCTGGTTCAACGCGTCCTGAATGCTCATCATCCTTCGCATCGCCGAAGTTCCATCGGTGGAAGGCAGCAGAATGCCGAATTGCAGTTTGGACCATCGCCCGACAATATCGTTGCCGCGCAACTGATCCTTCAGGATCTCGTTCACCCTCCGCATGATGCGGTTGACGTAGGCCTGCGGCAGGGAATCGTAGTACTCCTCCACGCCGTTCAGGTACACCATGGCCAGGGTTTGCACGCCCTCCGGGCGCTTGGCCATCTCCTCCCTCATTCGCCGCTCGAAATAGGAACGGGAAAAAGCCAGGGATTCGTAATCCGTCATCCTGCGCTCGCTCAACCTGTCCAGCGTGCTGGCCAGCATATCGCGGAAGATCGCCAGCCCCGCGCCGATGACGATGCCGACCAGCAGCGCCAACCCGGCGTCCTGAAGCGGGCGCGGGTAATATGACTCGGCCGGCGCGACCGCCTTGTCGAGAAACTGAATGTCGTAGGCGATGTACAGGTCTTTGATGAAATCAATCGCATACTGGCCGATACTGTTTGCCAGCATGGCCGTCACCTGGGGGTCGGGACCTCGCACGCTGAAACGGATGATGTTCGTATCGGGGAGGACCGTCACAAAAGTATCGTAGGCCTCAAAATCCTCCGGTTTGGCGTTCAACAGGCCGATGGCGTTGTTGATGATCTGGGGACTGTTGATCACCTCCGCATACGTGGAAATGATCGAGCGTTTGTCCAGGGCCTCGATGCTGTTGACCAGGTCGCGCCCCTCCACGAACTGCAAATTCGGGCTGATGATGAATCGCGCGAAGGATTCATACTGGGGAACGGCAACGTAATAGGAGTAAAACAAGGATAGGTTCACCGATACCAGGACGGCGGCAAGAATTAACCACCAACCGCGTTGGATGATTCTCAAATAGTAACGAATTTCCATAGTGACACACTCCCAATCGAACGAGATGGCGATGTCGAATGACTACCAATCATAATACTAGTAGCGCAAAAGCATCATTTCGTGCCGACCCAGACCAAAACTGGGTTACAATTAATATGACTGAATTATACTATTTTTTACAAAAAACTTACAATTTTGAAAGGTTTTCGCAATGACCCTTTTGGTTGATTGGGCAACCCCGATTCTCTTCTGGCTATCGGTGGGGGCCATCCTGTACACCTATTTTGGCTATCCTCTGCTAGTGACTTTGCCGGCGATATTCCGCCCTAAACCTCGATACGCCTATCGAAAGGAAAACGCCCCTTCCGTTACATTGCTAATTGCCGCGTACAACGAAGAAATTGCCATCGGGGGGAAGATCGAAAATTCGCTCGCCCTCGAATATCCCCAGGACCGCCTCCAAATCCTGATCGTGACCGACGGCTCTTCGGACCGCACGCCGCAAATCGTCGAACGATATGCCGGGCGCGGCGTCAATCTGCTCCACCAGCCCGGGCGGCGCGGCAAGATGGCCGCCATCAACCGCGCCATCCCCCAGGCGCGCGGCGAGATCGTCGTCTTCTCAGACGCCAACAATTCTTACCGGCCCGATACCATCCAGAAGTTGATCGCGCCGTTCGGCGATCCAATGATCGGCGCGGTGAACGGGGCCAAGGTTATCGAAAAAGGGGACGGAAGCCTGGGCGAATCCGAAGGACTTTACTGGAAATACGAATCTTTCATCAAGAAACAGGAGAGTCGGCTGGGCAGTTGCACCAGCGCGGCGGGCGAAATCTTCGCGCTGCGCAAAGACCTCTTCGCGCCTCCCCCAGGCAACGTCATCAACGACGATTTCTTCCTCGCCATGCAGGTCCTCCGTAAAGGCTATCGCGTGGCTTATGCGCCCGAAGCCATATCCAGCGAGCGCGTCTCTCAGACCGCGCAGGACGAAATCACCCGCCGCACGCGCATCAACGCCGGGCGCTACCAGGCCATCGCCATGGCAGGACAGTTCCTCCCGTTCCGCCATCCCATCCTCGTCTGGCAGATCGTCTCCCACAAATTCATGCGCCCGCTCGTCCCTTTCTTCATGATCGGCGCGTTCCTCTTTAACCTGCTGGCCGTCCTGCTCCCCAACGACAGCGGCTTTTGGAAATTGGGCCAACCATTCGGGCTCGTCTTCCTGGGTTTGCAGATCGTTTTTTACACGCTGGCGTTTCTCGGATCGCATCTTCAAAAACGGGACGGAGGAGGCAAATTGGCACGACTCCTTTACCTCCCCGCTTTTTTGACGAACAGCAACCTGGCGGCGTTGAAGGGATTTTTCCGATTCCTGCGCGGCGGGGAGGGCCACCTGTGGGAACGCATCCCGCGACGTTGAGGCGGGTTCCGCCTCCCAAGCCGATCCAACGCCCATGCCGAATCCTCCCAAAACCCTGATCGTGGACCTCTCCAACCTTTACGGCGGATCCTCCTCGCGCGTCCTCTCGCTGCTCTCGCGTCTCCCCGCGGGGACGGCCGCGCTCGCCGGGCTGGAACGCGGCGCGGTCACGCGTGAGGCGATTCGGCTGGGGCTCCCCGTCCGCGTCCTCGGCAGCCGCAAGACCGATCCGCGCATCCTGCCGCGCCTCGTCCAACTCATCCGCGCCGAAGGTTATCAGGTATTGGACAGCCAGAACATCCAATCGAAAATCTACGCCAGCCTCGCGGCCAGTTTGACGCGCGTCGCGCTGGTGTCCACCATCAATAGTTGGTACGCCAGCGAACACGGCAGGGCGTCCATCAAGGGAAGGATTTACACCGCGCTCGAACTCGCCACCAATTGGAATCTGTCGCTCTACATCACCGTCTCGGAAAGAGACCGACAGATGTTACTGCGCTCGAACATTCGCGCGGATGACATCGAGTTGATCTACAATGCCGTGGAAATCGCGCCGCAGGAAAAAGCCGACCCCAATTTTCTGCGAGCAAAATTCAACCTGCCTTCGGATTCGATCATCTGTCTCGCGGTGGGCCGGCTCGTCCCCATCAAAGGCTACGATGTGCTGGTGAACGCCTTGAAAGAGGCCGCCCGCGAAATGCCCCAACTCGTCTGCATCATCGTCGGCGAAGGGGAAGCCCGTGAAGACTTGAGCAAACAAATCAAAGAAGCGGGATTGGAGAGCCGCGTGCTCCTGGCTGGATATTTTCCGAGGGAGAAGACCCTTTCCGCGCTGGCTTCGTGCGACGTGTTCGCCATGCCCTCGCGCTACGAAGGGACGCCCATCGCCCTGCTGGAGGCTGGCTCGCTGGGATGCCCCATCATCGCTTCGAACGCAGGTGGGATACCCGAACTGGTTTCGCACGAGGAACACGCCCTGCTCGTCCCGCCCGAAGACGCGCATGACCTCGCACAGGCATTGACCCGCCTCGCCACCGACCGCGCCCTCGCGCGTCGAATCGGCGAGAACGCGCAGAAACGCGTGCGCGAAAAATTCGGTTTGGAAAATCAAGTAAAGGCCACGATGGAGGCATATCAAAAGGCGTGGTTGAAACACACGGAGAAATAAATGTATCTGAGCACAACCCCTGCGCGCAGAACATGGCGCTCTGCCTTGAAAGAGATGTTATTTTCATTCGCCTTCCGCAGCGGCGCGGTGAGATTCGGACGCGGGCTATTCAGGAATTCCCTCACCGTCTTGAATTACCATCGCATTGACGACCCCGACCGCCCCGACTTCGACACCTTCAAACCGAACGTCAGCGCGCGGCCCGAAGACTTCGCCCGCCAGATGGATTACCTGGCGCGCTGGTTCAACGTGGTCTCGACGCGCGATCTGGTGAACTGGCTGCGCGGAAAAAATTCTCTGCCGCCTCACGCCGCGCTGATCACCTTCGACGACGGCTACCTGGATAATTACACGTTTGCCTATCCCATCCTCCGCAAGCACAATTTCCCCGCCATCATTTTCCTGACCACGAATCACATCGAAAGCGACATCCCCTTTTATTGGGATTTGGCCGCGTATTGCTTTTCTCACACGAAGCGGAATGATATTCAATTTCCCGACGGGACGCGGCGCGAGTGGAACGGCCGTGCGGAGGCCGAACAGGTCAGCGGAAAACTGATCGAAAGCCTGAAAGGGATGAACGAAGATGAAAAACTGGAATGGGTGGCGCGCCTGCCCGACATGCTGGAGGTCTCCACCCCCGCAGGCTTCTTCCGCAACTTAATGATGAGTTGGGATCAGGTTCGGGAAATGAGCCGAAACGGAATCGAATTCGGCGGGCATACGATGAGTCACCCTATTCTGACGCGCGTCCCGCTCGAAAAGGCGAAGGAGGAGATCGAAGGCTCGAAGGCGCGCGTCGAGCAGGAACTTGGACAGGAGGCGCCGGGATTCGCCTATCCAAACGGTCTATCGAACGATTTCAATCGTGATATCGAAAGGGCGGTGGAAGGAGCGGGTTACGGGGCCGCTTTCACGCTTTTGAATGGACCCAGCCGAAACGCGGAGGTGAAGCGAGGGCCGTTTGCCATCCGAAGGATTTTCATCTCCCACAAGCACACGCTCCCCCAGTTCGCGGCGCTGGTCAGTTGGGTTAATCGGTATCGTCCCTGAATCGGCATCACGAACACCACGCGTGGTCCGCGCACTCCAGCGCATAGGGCGGCGTTAGCAAACGACGCTTACACGCCGATTTTCAGACGCTTTCTCGAATCAATCAACTCTTCAAACACGGGACGCATCTGCATCGCGACCGTTTTCCAACTGAAACGCGTTTGTGCCAGGTGATGCGCCTGACGCCCCATTTCCACCGCGAGGTCTGGATTGACGACAAAGGCGACGATCTTTTCTGCCAGCGCGGGCGGCGAATGGACGGGCACGAGGAAGCCGCTTTTGCCGTCTTCGACGGCTTCAGGCAACCCGCCCACCGCAGTGGCAATGACGGGTCTGCCAAACGTGTAGGCCACTTGCAACGCGCCGCTTTGCGTACTGCTGAGATAGGGATACACGACCACGGTGGCGATCTCCATCAACGGGCGGAGTTGACTGAACGGAATGTAGCGCGTATCGAGAATCACGTCCTTCGTGATGCCGCGGGTCTGGATGCGCGTCCGCAGTTCATCCATGTTTATATGCTTGGTTGGGTAGCCCGCGATCACGAGTTTCGCTTCGCAGGATTGGCGCGCCAGCGCGAAGGCGTCAATCAGATCGTCCAGCCCCTTGCTGGGCGCCAGCAAGCCGAAGAATAAGATAACGCGTTCATCGCCGCGCAATCCATATCGAGCCAGGAGACTGTCTTTATCTTCGGCTGGAATTTGCAGCAACCAATCCGAGTTTCCATGCGAGATAAGATGTGTGTTTTCACACGGCACAAAGGGAAATAGCGAGAGGAAGCGCTCGCGGTTTTCCTGGGCGTGAAAGAAGATGCCTGAGAAATGGGTGTAAATATCCGCATAGGCGCGCACGGCCAGCGAGGTGAACACGCCTGAACTCTCGCGCAATTCGAACTCGTGGCCGATCTGAGTCAGGATCAGGCCGCGTCTTTGCAACAGACCAAGGAAGAACGATTCAAAGGGAAAGTTGATCTTGGAGAACAGGACAACATCCGGCTTGAGATTCGTCAGGTGGCGCGTCAAATCCATCCAGGCGCGGACGAGACGGACGGCGCGCACGCCGCGGCGCAAGGTCCAGTGAATCTTGTGCCATAGCCGCTTCATCGGGTTTTTCGGCGGCGCGTGCATCTTTTGGGGATCGAACAGCGACCACAGGGCAAGGATATTCTGGACGCGGAAATTATGAGGAAACTCGGTCAGTTCGTAATTCGTGCCGGTAACGAGCGTCACGTCCAATCCCCCGCCGGAGAGCGCGGTACAGAGTTGATAGGCATAGTGGATCAATCCCCCCGCCCCATTCGGCTCGACCATCACCAGGCGAATGTCATCGTCCATAGCGGCGTAACTCTTCCAGATAAACCTGTTCCAGTCGCCGAACCTGCACGGCAATGTTGAATTTTTGGTGGACGACCTGCCACCCGTTTGCACCCATTCGGCGACGCAAATCTGCATCGGACAAAAATTCGATACAGGCGCGGGACAATTCGTCGGGACGCGCGGGCGCGACCAGCCTGCCGTTTTCGCCATCCGTCACCATTTCGGGGACGCCTCCCACCGCGCTGGCAACGATCGGCAAACGAGAGGCCATCGCCTCGGCCAGGACCGTCGGCAGAGCCTCGGTCAACGTGGGAAGGATGAAAATGTCGCTGGCCACGAGCAGGCGCGGGATATCCGTCCGCATCCCCGCGAAGATGACATGCTCCCGCACGCCTAGTTGTCGAGTTTCCTGTTCCAATTCTTCGCGATGCGATCCATCTCCTACGATCAGATAATAGGCGTTCGGATGCGATTTCAAAAGGGCAGGCAGGGCGCGGAGCATGAATTCGATTCCCTTTGGCGGACGGAGAACGGCGACCGTGACAAGCAGGTTGGAGTCGGGGGGGAGGCGAAATTCATCCCGGACGGCGGCCCGCTCGAGGTCCGAATCGAGGCGGGCGTAGGGGGCCAGGTCAATGCCGTTGTAGAGAGTCGTCAGTTTGCGCGGGGACATTCCACTCGCTTCGATGTAATACCAGCGCGTTGCCTCAGAGACGGTAAGGACGCGGTCGCATAACAGGCGCAGGGCCAGCCATTCCAGGCGCTGGCGCAACCTGGAGCGCAGGCGGGTTTCAGGGACAGGCAGGACATGAACGGTACAGACGCTCGGCAGCCGCAGGGTCTTGGCGGCGAAATTCCCCAGGATGTCCGCGAATTCCAACTGGGTGTGGACGAGGTCGGCCTGCGTTTCCCTGAGGTAATTTCGCAATCGCCCGATCGCGGTGAGGTCGCGCAGGAACGGAACCGGCAGTTCATCCACTGGAACGCCGAGGGCGCGAATATCGCCCGCAAGCGGGTTGTCTCCCTTCGATTGCAGGACGCAGACACGCGCCGCGAAACGTTCCCTATCCAGGTGCGCGAGGATGGGAACCATGAGCCGTTCCGCGCCGCCCATGCCCAGACCGTCAATGAGGAAGGCAATTTTGTACCTGCGATCCTGGCGCTGTTCACAAGCCATCGAAAAAACCGCCTTGTGCGGGGAGGCGTCCCAATTCTGCAAACAACCGGCGCCACGTCTCCGCATCGGATTGATTATATCCAAAATCGAGCGCGGCGCGGGTCGCCTTTTCCACGCAGCACAACAACATGCCATACCGCGCGGGGAGCAGGGAGGCTTGCGCGGGCCGGCCGTAAGCCGCAAGATAAGCGGGGATGACCCGGACGCGCCACCGCTCGAGGAGTTCCCGCGCGCGGCGCGCTTTCTCCTCGGCGGCAGCCGCGGAGACGTTGG
>DAOUMJ010000048.1:0-3644 GCA_034411715.1 Anaerolineales bacterium
GGGCAGGGGGATGTCGGGCTGAAAAATTTTGCCGCCTTCCTTCTCGCCCATCTTCACCCAATGATCCACCGTGTCCCATTGGCTCTTGTCCACGATGGCGCCCATGTCAATGGACTTGTCGAGCGAGTCGCCGACGCGCAGATGACCCATGCGCGTTTTCAATTTTTGGATGAAGCGCGGCGCGACATTTTCCTGGACGATGAGGCGGGAGCCCGCGCAACAGACCTGACCCTGATTGAACCAGATCGCATCCACCACGCCCTCAACGGCCGCGTCCAAATCGGCATCTTCAAACACGACGACGGGACCCTTGCCCCCCAGTTCGAGCGAAATCTTTTTGCCCGTCCCCGCCGTGAGTTGACGCAGTGTGCGCCCGATCTCGGTGGAACCCGTGAAGGCGATCTTGTCCACGTCGGGGTGCGTGACGATCATCTCGCCCGCCTTGCCACTGCCCGTGATGATGTTGACCACGCCTGGCGGAAGTCCCGCCTCGGCAACGACTTCGGCGAACAACAGCGCGCTCAGCCGCGTATTCGACGCGGGTTTCAGCACAACCGTATTTCCCATCGCGATGGCGGGCGCGATCTTCCACGCCAGCATCATCAACGGGAAATTCCACGGGATGATCTGCCCGATCACACCGACGGGTTGGTAGTCGCGCAGTTCGGTTTCCATCAACTGCGCCCAACCCGCGTAATAATAAAAGTGACGCGCCAACAGCGGCACATCCACATCCCGCGACTCGCGGATCGGCTTGCCGTTGTCCATGCTCTCCAGCACCGCCAGCAGACGATGGTGCTTCTGGATGTTGCGCGCGATGGCATACATATACCGCGCCCGCACCACGCCTGGAGTCTGACTCCACGTTTCGAAGGCCGTGCGTGCCGCGGCGATGGCAGCATCCACTTCCTTCTTCTCCGCCTGCGCCGTCTCGGCAATCTGTTCGCCTGTAGACGGGTTAAACGACGAATAGTACTTCGCCGCTTTGGGCGTCACCCATTCGTTGTTGATGAACAGCCCGAACTTCCGTCCATGCTCCTCCAGCCAGGCATTCACCGCGGCAGGAGACTCGGGGGCGGGTCCGTATTCCATGGTTTTGAAGAGGTCGAGGAGGGTGGTCATAACTTACTCCATATTCAACACTTGCTGTCGTATTTCCTGCCAGGCTTGCAAATGTTCTCTCTTGATGGCGCTGGCGCGTTTGTATTCAAACTCCAGCCATTTGGTATATTCATCCACAAACCGCTGAGGATGACTCACCAAACGCATGTAATATTTCAACGAGGGGATAACGCCATTGACGACAATCTCGCAAGGATGGACTTTCTTGTATTTTTCGATTTCCCGCGCAACCGAATCGTAATCGGTGAAATTTGGCTCGTTGGTTGTCAGAATGTAATATCTGTTGATCGAAGTGGGCTTGATTTTCCGATATGCAATTCCAATCGTATCGGCGGTAATGGGTTTGTTGTGTTTGATCTCGATTGCTTCAAAGCAAGAACCGTCAGGGTTTTTTACTTCAATATCGCCCAATGCTTTCGAGCGAGAATCGGGGCTGGTATGCGATTCGAGAGGCGCAAGAATTTTGCCCTCGTACTTTTTCACATCGGACATGAGTAAATTGTAAACCGAGTAAATTGCCACCACAGGGAGGCGCGCAGTTCCAGCAACGCTGTAATCATATCGAATGTGCTGGCTGACCGCTTCTATAATTCGGGCGATTGTCAAATCACTTGTAACTTCAATTCTTGCCAAAAGCGCTTCGTCGCCTGTCGAGACTGCGAACATCAAGGCCATGAGCGCGTCGAGAATTTTTGGCGCCAGGTTGCGTTTTGTCTCTAACAACTCCAGGACATTCAGGAAAGCAACTTTCAAATCTTGATTTCTGATGTTGCCAGGATAAGAACGATCATAGGGTCGTGGTTGCTCCAAAGAACGGGTCAACCACGCGCTTTCCGCCATCGCGAAATGGGGAAACTTACTTTTCAAAAACGGCGTGACGTATTTCGTATCGAAGGTTCTTCCTGAATAGCCACCATCCATGTGATCCTGGTGTTTGCGAATGTCCTGAGATGGCGCGAGAATTTTATAGGCCGCCGAGGTCAACACGACACCCAAAACGCCTTTTTGGGATTCAGCCTGTTCGACAATCAGCGTCAAATCCTTGGCGCATTTTTTAGGGAGAGCCGACAAAAACGATTCGAGAGGCTTTCCTTTTGCATTTTCGTATGCGCTTTCCAAGATTTCAATAGGCTTTTGCTTCATTGTTTCGCTCCCACAAGGATAGTTGGTGTTTAATGCCGCTTATGCGTTTTTGGGCAAAATCGCAGTATTCCTGGCTTATATCAAAACCGATGTAAACACGCTCGGTTTTGAATGCCGCAACCGCCGTTGAGCCAGAGCCAACGAAAGGATCAAGCACAATATCGCCGCGTTGTGTCAACAGTTTTATGAATTCTTCCACAATTTGAACTGGATAGATCGCGGGGTGAGGGCAATTCTTCAACGACTCAACTGGGGTTGTAATGACATCCTTTTTCAATGGGTTTCCATAAATCCGAATTATGGTAAACCCGTTTTTATCCAGCTGGATTTTCCTGCCGCCATCCTGTCCGCCAAAAGGCTCGGAGTGGATCCCGCGTATCTTCATTCGGAAGCCCTGAACTTCGCCGTTCCTGACTTCTTCGATGACTTCCTCCAACGCGTCACGAGCCATTTCCTTTTGCTTTGGCGCAAGGTTCGATTGCTCGATCAACGTGAAATATTTTTTTCCCACATTTTCGCCCGCGCCGTTTCCATTCGTTTTCACTTCTTCGGTGGGCTTGAGAAACTCATCAAGATAGTATTTGTATTCCTGCGATTTTACAAAATGGAAGAATGGCTCGGTGCTGCTGACAAGACGACGCTTGAATTGTCGAGGGGTTGGATTGGTCTTAACCCAAGTCACATTGTTTACCAAGATAACCCCGCATTGCTCGGTCGCGGCAATGGCAAAACGATAAGGCATCAGCAATAGACTGCTATCCTCATACTTATCCCCAACATTGAAGACAATACTGCCCGTCGGCTTAATCACGCGAACACATTCGCGGAAAACCTTCATGAGCGCGGTGACGTAATCTTCCGCGCGTTTTTCGTTGCCAATGCCGCCACCGTCATATTCACGTTGGTTAAAGTATGGCGGGGAAGTGATGATTAAATCAATACTGTTTGCGGGAATTTTTTGGAGCAACTCCTCACTGTCACCGCAAACGATGTCATTCCAAAACGACAATCCTGCTGGACGATTGACGGCGTAAGGCGCTAAGGCTTGTTCGCTTATCTTTTTTCTTGGCATAGTTTTCTCGTAGAATTATATCAGTCGGCTTACTGATGAATTTCTCTCATCCCATCGGCATGTGATGTTTCGCGGCGTAGACCTGGACAGGTTTTATGCGCGCCGCGGCGGACGAGAGTCCATGCGGGGGAGGGGGCGGGCATCAGAGGAAACTTATCAGGCCTTTTGCTATTTCATCCATTCCGAGATTTCCTGCAATACCGTTCTTATTGGACTTTAGACAAAGTGGTATAGCCCATTTTCTGATGGGCGTGAAAAGCACTTTAAAAACTGAACTTTCGAGCCGATTTTTGGTCAGGTGAAGCCT
>DAOUMJ010000049.1:0-2651 GCA_034411715.1 Anaerolineales bacterium
GGGGAGAGATAAAAACTTTGACCATTTTTATCTTCCAGCCAGACATCGACCTTCTCGGCCAGGAATTCGGAGATTTCTCCCCAGAGGGACATTCTCTCCTGTTCCACGAACACTGCCGCGAACGGCTTTTGATTGTTCGTGGTGTTGGTTTCCCGCCAAGAGAACAAATCCAGGGTGCCGGCACAGCTCAGGCAAGTGGCAAAGATCTTGGTGTCAGCAATCTCAGCCGCCTTGACGCCCTTGTCGGCGTGATCGTGGCTGTAGAGCACCTTTTCCTGGTGCTGCCCGATCACCTTAGTTTCGATCCAGTGTGAACGGTCTTTTCCCACGCTCCGTTCCTTCGCCGAAGCGTAGACCGCTTGCTGGTCGAAGTACTGGTTGCAGAGGGGGCAGTAAAACTGCTTATCCACCAACTTGCAATTCTGGTGTAAATTCGATTTTGATCATTGTGCGGCTCGCCACGATTAGGTTGTATACCCTGATATACCAGATTTTACCCAATTTAAATGTTAAAATTTACCCCGTTTGGAGTATAACAACAAAACAGCGGCATCCAAACGGACGCCGCTGTCTGTTCTACGCGCAGGGAGGCTGCTACTCCTTCTCGCCTTCCTCTTCTTCTTCCTCCTTCTTGCCCTTCTCGATCACTTCCGGTTCTTCCACGCCGGCCTCGGGCGCGGCGGCTTCCACTGCCTCTTCCACCCTGGCGGCGGTGGCAATCACGATCATTTCATCGGGATCTTCCAGCACCTTCACCTTGTCCGAAATCGTCAGGTCGCGCACGTAGAGCGCGTCGCCCGGCAGGGCCAGCGGGGAAATATCCACCACGATCTTTTCGGGCAGGTCGGCGGGAAGGCATTCCACCTCGATTGCGTCGAGTCCCGTCACCAGGATGGCGTTGAAATCCTTCACCGCCAGCGAAAGCCCGGTCAGTTCGATCCTCACCTTGGCGGTCAGTTTCTCGGTCAACGAGACCGCCAGAAAGTCTACGTGCAGCAGGCGGTTCTTGATGAAGTCGCGCTGCCTCTCGCGCACCAGCGCGGGATATTCCTGCCCATCCAGTTCGATTGTCACAATACTGGACGAGGAAGTCTTCGCCAGCGAGCGCGAAGCCTCGCGCATATCCAGCGAGATCGCAACCGGCTTCTCCATGTGGCGGCCATACAACACCGCCGGCAATTGTCCCGCGCGGCGCAGGGCCTTCACCTGCTTGCCGGTCACATCCCGCTTGCTGGCTTTCAAAACAACTTTCTCCATCTTTACTCCTCGAGCGCCTCTCACCTGTTTCGCACACTTGCCCTGGCGTGCACACCTGCCCTGGCAGGCGGTGCCAGGGAGTGCCAGGGAAATAATTTTGCGCTACAAGTTACCATCGCTCTTTGAAAAATTTTTCTCCAGCGCAGTACCGCGAAATTCATTTCGCCCCGCGCCGGGGATTGACCATTCTGTGGGGCGGAATACCCTTCGGGTACGCTGCGATATTCCGCCGCTACTCCCTGCGGAACGCGATCCGCCCGACGAGCAGGATCAGCCCCGCGAACAACCCGCCCACCAGCCCCGCGATGACGGCGCGACGCGTGTCCATCAGCGTGTGGACTTCGCCCTCGACGCGTCCCGCCAGCAGGACGACCGAGTCGACGCGCCCGCCTCGCACCTCCCTCGCGGCGGTCACGCCCACCCGCGCCCCCTCCACCGTGACGGATTCCCCCGCCACCGCGCCGATGCGTCCCTGCGCGTTGACCAGCGTGGCGCGCACCGCCCCCACCGCCCCCTGCGCGATCTCCACCTGTTCGGCCGTCACCCGCGCCAGCGCAACCTGCCGCGCCGACAACGTTTGCGCGTTCACCACCGCCGCCGCGCTCTGATTCATCTCCACATCGTCGCTGTGGATCGTCTCCGCGACGGACTGATGCATCCGCACCATCTCGGCGGTCACCGCGCCCGCGTCCACGCGGACGAGATTAACGACCTCGGGCTGATCGGCTGATTGGTCAGAAACAACTGGAAGGTCGGGCATGAGGCGTTCCTATCGTTGGGTAAGTCGGATTGGCAATCCGATCTACTGTCGAATTGGCAATTCAACCTACTGTCGAATTGGCAATTCAACCTACAACAGGCAAAAAAGTCGCCTCCACGCGGAGGCGATTTCACCTGCGGGCGTGATTTTAGTCGGGGGCATGTCTTTCGTCAAGTATAATCGCCCCCATGCGCCGTTACCTGCTCTTCACCGTATTCGCCTCTGGCATGACCACCCTCGCCGCCGAACTCGCGGCGGGACGTTTGATCGGCAACGTATTTGGGACGAGCAACCTCGTCTGGGCCGCCATCATCGGGCTCATCCTCATCTACCTGACATTGGGGTACTGGCTGGGCGGACGCGTCGCGGACGCGCATCCCACGCCCTTCGCCATGTACCGCATCCTCGCCTGGGGCGCGTTCACGCTGGGGGTCGTCCCGTACATCGCCAGCCCCGTCCTGCGCGCCGCGGCCGACGCGTTCGACGGGTTGCAGTTCGCCATCCTCGGCGGCGCGTTCGTTGCAGTCTTGATCCTCTTCATCGTCCCCATCACCCTGCTCGGCACGATCTCCCCCTTCGCCATCCGCCTCAGCGTGGACGATCCCGCCCGCGCCGGCGCGGTCTCGGGAAGGAT
>DAOUMJ010000050.1:0-6001 GCA_034411715.1 Anaerolineales bacterium
ATAAGTGCTCCTTTGACTTGGCGGTCTGGGAGCCTATCCTACCTCAGCTTGCCTCTCCTTCAACCGCTTCCGTTGCACTTACGAGTTGAATCCGCCAGCCATTTCCCACCGTTTTGTTAAACGAAAAGACGCCCCTCGATGGAGTCGTCTTTTCAAGAAAATGGAGCAGGACTAAGCGAACTTGAGATGGCCTTCAGGGGACGGCGCCACCGTTAAATCCTCGCCGATCTCACGCGCGATCAAGGACAGGTATTTCTTTACAAGATTCGGGGGAAGCAGGCCAATTTCCAAAGCCAACAATTCTTCCACAGTGCACCCAATTCGGCGCGCGAACTCCGCGCGGGTGAGATTTCTACGCCGCCGCAGCACTCCGACGGCCGCGCCCAGAATCTCCTCGGCCGTAGATTCAGCTTCCAACGGCGGCAGTTCGACGCCGTTTTCGCGAATCTTTTGCGCCGCGCGCCACAACAACATGGAGGCAGGACGTCTTTCTTCAACGCATTTATTTTGCAATCCGGCGTTTGAATTCTTCAATCGGCGATCACCTCCTTCCCAGAATTCAAAAGAAACTCACTACCATCACCTCCTTCCATATTGCACTGCCGCAAACTTGATGTTCCGCGATTTATCCCGGCGCGCCGAAGACCAACTGATGGATTAGTATAATCAATGATTAGATTCGTTCGAGTTGGCATTTTTCCATCGAGCGGGATGCGGCGCACATCGTAAGGTGAAATCCAAAGTGAGAGGAATTCAGGCCGGGTGGGATGTTCCCAACCCAGCCTGAAATTTGTGTGTTTCATAGAGTGCGCTCGGTCCATGGTTTGAAAACCGATTGCCGAATACCGTTAATCGCGGAAGAAATCTTTCCCCAGGGCGTTGCGCATCCTTTCGATCAAACCATCAATGATCTGCTTGGCCCTAGGCTTGGACCTGCCGATGTCTTTGCCAAGGTCTTCGAAAGTGTACTCGTACCCGAAACGCAGGACAAGCATCCTCCTCTCCTCAACGGATAAGCGCTGAATGCTCGAGAATATCCTTTCCAGAATACCTGCTCTCGCGGTCCGATTCTCCACGGTGCCCTCGCCCTCCCAATTTAGGTCGCTGGACAGCACGCTTCTTTCAGGGACGGCGGGATCGTCGTCTGATTCATGCCCGTATTCGCGCAACCCGTCCAGCGAGACCGGCGACCGGTTGCTGGTCGCGATCACTTTCAACGCCTCCCTTCGGGCGATCGTGAAGATCCAATTCTTTGCGCTCGCTTCATCGTGCGCTCCACCGTAATCAGAGGCATGAAGAAGAACTTTGATAAATGTGTTCTGTATTACGTCCTCGGCGTCTTCCTTTGTAAGTGTCGGGCTGTATCGCCATAAAATCTGTCTCAACAGGGGCTGGCGCATCCTGGCGCAGAGCGTGTCAAAGGCTGAGGGATCGCCGTTGCCCGTCATCCGGATCAACTCGTGGAGACTGGGGTGGTGGATCACAGGGATCTCCTTCGCGTTTTTCTTAGGCCACCTCCCTGGAGGAGGCAGCCGAAATACAGCCAAATTTGAGAACCATGGGAACCTCCTTTGATTGGATTTTGGTTCGCGTTCTAAATATATAAGAGCATGGAGGATGCAAAAAGTTAAGCGCGAAAATCAAAACAAAACGGCTCTCCCGAGGATTCGGGAGAGCCGTTTTGTTGACGCGGATGAATACTCGCCTCAACATGAGGCGCAAGAGGTGGAAGGGTAACCAGTGACCATATGGCATCATTACAGATCCTCGATCCTATTATTGCACGGGAAGGGCGAAATTTCAAGGAGGAATCGAACGAGCCGGCCGCTGGAAATTGCCCGGCAAAATTATTGTAATTTTCCCGATATTGTTATAGAATACAAGCAGCCGGTTCTCTCCAGCCGCCCATTTTCGATGGTCCGGGAATGGGGGCGTTGATAGCGTACGGAGGCGGTATGTGCTATAAAGAAGAGCAAATGAAGAACGAGGGAGGTTTTCCGTGACAGAGCGAAGCAAAGCCAAAGCGTATTTGTTTTTCCTGTTTGCGTTGACCTTGACGGGCGTTGTCCTGGCTTTTGCCGCGTTCTTTTGGGGCTGGAAATATGCCCCCGCGTATCAATCCCTGCCGCAAAATATCCAACCCGCCTCCACTCCTGCCGACGTAGGGGAATTGACAACAAGGGTCGAATCTCTCGAAGCCATCCACGACCAAAATCTGAAAGCCTTTCAATGGCAACTTGACCAGAAACTTTTCATCCTCGGCTCGATTGCTGTGTTCATTTCCTTTTTGGCGGGCTTTCTGGGATACAAAACCTACGATGGCTTGGATAGGGTTATCAAAGAAAAAGTAAATTCCTCGCTGGAGAAGGCGCTCTATCAACTGGATCCGACATATCTTCCGATTCACATCTACAAGGGGCGCGTGCGCAGAAATCTCAAAAAGGGTGAAAAGCCCCGCACTGCCGCCCGTGACAGCCTGCCCGATGTAGTGAGAAGACTCGAATTGACCGGTTTACTAAACGTGGGAGAGATCACCTATCTCGACAAGGTCACACAGACTGGCATTACCATACTTCCGATTGACGACGAAGCAGACGAAGATGAGTTCATCAAATTCATCAAGGGCGGCAAAGTAAAACTTGACCCTGAAGAAGCGGGGTTTATCCTGTATGCTCCACGCGGTTACGAAATAAAAAAGGCGCAAACAGCCTTTGAAAATACAACCATTGCCAACATGCCCGTCACCGTTGCCAGCATGGTGCTGGTGGTGGGGCGCGGCTTGAAGAATCGGGAAGGTATCACGAGGAAGAAGGAGGAGGAGGCAAAATGAGCGTATCGAAAGAATTTCGCGTCACGCTGGAGACGGTCACGCCGCTGTTTTTGGGCGGGGCAGAGCCGCGATCAGATCCTGAACTGCGCCCGCCATCTATACGCGGTGCAATGCGATATTGGTCGAGGGCAATTGTGGGTAGCATTACAGGAGATAACCTGTCTGCACTAAAGGATGCTGAGGCAGGTGTGTTCGGAAGCGCGGGCGACAAGGATAGCAGAGGATCGCACATCTCAATTCGAAAGGATAATGACAAGTCGCTAACTTTAAAAACCTTCACAAAATTTATTGAATATAGGGCAAGCGATGGTGAAACTAAAAACCGTAACGGGTTGAGCTATCTTTGGTTTGCAGAACGAAAAACTACAAAAGAGAAAGAGAGGAGAGGGCTTCAAGGAGAATTTGATTTGGCTTTCTCGACTCAACAATTGGGCGCTGATGGAACCTCAACATTACTCAAAGCATATGGCACTCTCTGGTTGCTTACTCGACTAGGAGGACTCGGAAATCGAACTCACCGTGGAGCTGGTTGTGTGCAAGTGAAATTAACAATAAAAGTTCCAGATGAAATAAAAAAGTATGCGGAACAACTTCCTCTGCCTGTTGAATCTTCCTCAACAGACGATCTAAAAAAGGAATTGGAAAATGGTATAGATTTTGTCCGTCGAATTTTCTCGCGGAATCTTCCATCAGGGACTATCGCGAAAGATGCGCCTTTTGACATTCTTCATCCTGATGTGTGCGAAATTTATATTGCAAAAAAGGTCTTCGACAAATGGGAAACAGCATTAGACAAACTGGGAGATATTTTCAAAAAATTTCGCTTTGAACGCGACCCTGACTACAAGATGATTAAAGGTGTTAAAGGCACATCAAATAATTTGCGAGAACCTGTTCAACGTGCTACATTTGGGTTGCCAATACCGCTTTCGGATGATATGGTTTTGCAATCCACGAGCCATGACCGCCGGTCATCTCCGCTATGGTTTCATATTGTCAAATTGGCAGGAGAGCCAGCAAAATACGCCATTGTAATCATATGGTTTAAATCAAAATTTTTACCGGACAACGCGCAAGATTCTCCCAATCCCGAAAAATTAGTATTGGTCGAGAAAGACAAGAATGAGCATTTAGGTAATTTGCCAAACCATGATTTAATTGATATGTTCTTGAAGAGAACCGATCCACAAAAATCGAGCTCACTCAAAGATAAAGGCTGGGGCTTTATTGAGGTGGAATTATGACCTCCTCCATCCTCCTCTTCACCTTCTCCCCCGTCCAATCCTTCATCGCCGAAGCCCGCCGCGCCGCGGACCTGTACACGGGCAGTCAGATTTTGGTTGAGTTGGCGAAAGCCGCGGCAACTGCCATTGGCTGGGAAAACGTCATCTATCCCGCCAGCCAGGAGGACATTCCCAACCGCATTGTGGCGAAAGTTTCGCTGGACAAAGCCGCTGATATTGCAGGAAAAGCAAGAGAAGCGCTTTTGAGTAAATGGCGCGAAATCACCGATAGCGCTCTTGCAGAAAAGCATGTGATTGACGGGAAGCAGGAAGAAAATCCTTTTTTCCAATACATCTTGAAGAACGATGATGATGTTTGGAAAAAGATTTGGGACCGACAGACAGGTAAAGACTACGAGGAGACAGACAGAGATTATCTTTGGGAAATCTTCTGGTCCGCCGCAGAATTGAAAGATGACTCGCCTGACTCCTATCGCAAGACATACGAAGAAGCCGAACGACTGCTGATCGCCGCCAAGTTCAACCGTTCCTTTCAGCCAGCTGAAGAACCTGGCTTCAAGGATAGTCTCAGCGGCAAACGCGAAGCGTTGCATCCGCAAGGCAAGGATGGTAAGGAATTCTGGACGAGCATTTCTGGCGAAGACTCCGACATTGCGCCCGTCCAAATTCGCCCAAATGGACGCGAACGACTGGATGCAATCGGAGCGATCAAACGCTTCAGCCGAATTGCCCGCGAAAAGAAACTGGAGGGCTTTCGCCATTTCCCATCCACGAGCAGTGTCGCCAGTGAAGATTTTTATGCAGTGGTGAAGTTGTTGCCCGAATTGGAAGCCTATAACAATGCGGCGAGGGGTTTGTTGAAGAAAAAGAAATACGTTGTCCGCACACAGGGGAAATGGGATTACGATGGCGACCTATTCTACGAAGAAACGCTTACTCCTCAACGCATGACGAACGACTACGGATTCAAAGACAACGACCCGCGCTTGGTCAATCTAGCCAATGCCGTAGCGCAGTTGCAGAAATTGTACAAGACGACAGAAGAAGCCGTAAAACCCCAAAAAGACAATCCCTCCGCCCGCGCAAAACCCTCTCCCTACTACGCTATCGTTGTGCTGGACGGCGACGACATGGGCGACCGAATCAAATCTTGCCACAGCGCCGAAGAACACAAGAAATTCAGCGAAGACATTGCCGCGTTTGCAAAGGAAGTTGACACCATTGCCAGAAAGAATTATGGTTATGTCATCTACAACGGCGGCGACGACGTTCTCGCCATGGCGCCGCTCTCCACCGCCTTCAAGTTTGCGAAGGAACTTGCAACTGAATTCAAAAGCAAAATGAGTAACACCGCCTCCGCAGGTATCGCCGTCACGCATCATCTCTCTCCGCTCGGCGCGGCTCTGCGCGCGGCTCGGGAGGCGGAAAAAGCCGCCAAAGCGGTGACAGACAAAGGGGCGGTCTGCGTCGGCCTCCGTCGAAGAAGCGGCGAGCCCGTGCAAATGGTCAGCAAATGGGACGACGAAGAAGGGCTGGTCGGTTTGCTCATCGGCTACTTCATGGACGACGGCTGTCTCTCCTCCAAATTCGCCTACGATGTCATCACCGACGCGCGCGCAGGCTCCGCCCTGCCGCCCGAAGCGCAGCTCGCCCTGATCGAACGGCTGGTCAAACGGCACAAGACCAAAAAACTGCCCGATCCCAAACTCTTCGCCAACCGCCTGCACTGCTGGTCGAAACTCATGGACAATTACGTCCCGCGCCTCCGCGATGACGGCGCACAAATTCCGCAGGGCATGGCGGAACTCGGCAAATGGCTTTCGCTCGCGCGCTTCATCGCGCAGGGAGGTGGCGCATGAGAACCCTCTTCATCGAACCGCAGGATGTCTGGCTCTTCCGCGACGGTCGCCCCTTCGATGCGGGCAGC
>DAOUMJ010000051.1:0-15543 GCA_034411715.1 Anaerolineales bacterium
AAAACGCGCATTCAGAGCACAGAGATGAATTGGAAACTTTGTTGTCATGGAACTTTCAGTCCTTCCAAAAAGTAAAGATCTCAACCGTTTAGAGTATATTACTTTCCAAACGCTCATATAATCTGATAGATCTAAGTGTTTTGCTTTTTTGAGTGCAACGAACTTTAAATATTCGGTCTCACGAAGATATCTAAGAGTTGCAACGTTGTTGTTATATTCAATATTAGAGAGATAAACAGCGTAGGCAGTTTTGCCAGTACCTTTCTCTCCTATAAGGAAAAAGGTGTTTGGTTCGCAAAGTTTATCAAGTTCTGGAGTTCTTAAAAATATCTGATTAAAAACCTCTCGGTTTTCTTTTCGTCTATAGTTTTCAGAATCTCGAAATCCGAGATCAAGTTTTGATACAGGTTTCATAATAATACCTCCTGTCCGAATCATTTCGCATCACTATACAACGAATTTGCTTAAACCGCAAGCAAGGATTTCGAGGGACAGCCTGCCCCCTCAGGCCGTCCCAATTATCGCGAAGCATCCCGTTAGGGACCACTTACCAATTACCCCTTCGGGAACCTGCTCACCACCTTCGCCGCCGTCGCGGGACGATCCATGACTCCTCCCTGATAGATCCCGATCGGCGTGCCTTCCTTCGCGGAGGCGATCTCGATGAACGCCTGACCCGTCAGGAAGCGGTCAACGTCAATGGCGCAGGAGGTGACGTAGCCGATCGTGCGGCCAGACGAGTCCACCACGGGGTCGCTGTTGTGCGCGGGGCGGACGCGCTGTTCGTCGAAGCGGAAGCGCGCCACCACCATCTTACGTTCTTTCTCGCGCGCCACATAGGCGTCACGTCCGATGAACCACGGCTTGTATGGCTTGACGTACGAACCGAAGCCGCCCTCGGCCACGCCCAGGTCGCGCTGACCGTGTTTGCCCGAATGCAGTCCCATCTCATCGCCGTAGAGCGGCAGACCCGCTTCCGTGCGGAGCGAGTCGCGCGCGCCCAAACCGATCGGCTTCACGCCAAACGCCGCGCCGACTTCCAAAATCTTGTTCCAGAAGTCCACGGCGCGTTCGGGATGGACGAACAACTCGAACGCCATCTTCTCGCCCGTATATCCAGTTCGCGACACGATCAGGTCAAATCCTCCGATGACGGCATCACACAACTCCGTCCTCTTCAACTTGTTTACCTGTGTACGTGTGTACGTGTCTACTCCCATTGCCAGCAAAATGTCGCGGCTCTTCGGACCCTGCAACGCAATGTCAATCCGCATGTCGTCCCCCGCTTTCGGGTCACGCAGGTTGCGGATGACGGCCTCGTAGCCGTACGTCCGCGCCCACGGTTTGGCGTTGTCAATCTTCACCTTGCCGTCGCGCACCGCCTCGAACCACGTGCGATCCTTGTCATCGTTCGACGCGTTCACCACCACCAAATATTTATCCCACGCGCGGCGATACACCAGCGTGTCGTCAATCACATCCGCGTCGGGCGTCAGGAATTGCGAATACAAACTCTCGCCAGGTTGCAACCCGCCGCAGTCGTTGGCGCAGATCGTGTCGAGGAACGACGCCGCATCCGCGCCCTTCACCTCGTACACGCCCATGTGACTCACGTCGAACAGACCCGCCGCCTGACGCGTGGCGAGATGTTCCTCATAAATTGACGTGTACACCACGGGCATTTCCCAACCCGCGAACGGAACCATCCTGCCGCCGAGGTCGCGATGGACTTGATTCAAGCGAGTCTTTTTCAACTCGCCTTCGACATCTTTCCACTCGAACGGCGGCAGCGCATCTTTGCTACTGGGATGCGGTTCCGCGCTGACCCTGGGCAGGTCTCCGATGAACCAGGGTTTATCCTGGCTGACGGGTTTCCCGTCCGCCGCCCTGACCTTTGCCTTGCTCCCCGCCACCGTGAACGGACCCGGCATCCGCGCCGCGCTGAAATCCTTCTCGCCATCGAGTCGGAACGACATGTACCCATCCGAAAGATCGCGCAGCCACGTGCCCACTACTCCAGCCTTCGCCGCAGGGATTTGCAGGCGGTAAGTGAAATCATCCACCTTCGCCAGCGTGCCTTTGACCAATCCCTTCGGCGTGGCAATGGCAGTCGCCTGACTTCCTCCCTTTTTCAGGGCAGAGAGGTCGCTCGACACGGCATAATCCAGCATCTGGCGCACGCGCTTGCCGCTCAGTTCGAAGACCGCGTTGCCTTCTTTTTTCTTGCCATCGTCAATGTAATAGAAGTGGGGATAGCCGCTCTTCTTGTATTTGAAATCAATGCCAGCAGATTCCGCTAACTTCCTAACTCGCAACTTCGCATCGTTCAAGGTCTTGAAGTCAACCTTCGCCCTCCGCACGCGTCCTTTGTGAGGAGTATCCACCGAGTGCGGCGCGCAGGCCAGCAACACGTCAGCCATGATGTCCGCCAGTTGACGGGTCTTCTTCTCATCGAAGCCCCGTTGCGTAATCCACGGCGTCCCCAAACGAATGCCCGAAGGATCGGCGGAATTTTTATCGCCAGGGATGGTGTTGCGGTTGACAACGATTCCCACAATATCGAGAATCCGCGCCGCCTGATCGCCAGACAAGCGCGTCCCATCCTCGCCCTTGACTGTCGTGCAATCCACATTCACCAAATGACAGTCCGTCCCGCCAAATGGGACACGCAACCCACGCTTTACAAACTGATCCGCCATCGCCTGCGCGTTCTTGATCGTCTGGGCTTGGAGATTCTTGAACTGTTTTGTTTGCGCCAGTTTGAAGGTCAACGCCAGAGCCGCGAACACATTGACGTGAGGCCCGCCCTGCTCGCCGGGGAAGACGGCCTTGTCAATCTTCTTCGCAATCGCCGCGTCCGTCGTCAGCAGCACTGCCCCGCGTGGACCATCGAGACTCTTGTGCGTGGTGGACATCACGACATGGGCGTATCCAATCGGCGAGGGGACGACTCCCGCCGCGACCAATCCGCCGATGTGCGAAATATCCGCCAGGAAGTACGCGCCGACTTCATCCGCAATTTCGCGGAACTTCTTCCAATCGGGAACCCACGAATACGAGGAGTATCCCGCGATGATCAGTTTTGGTTTGGCTTCGAGAGCCAGTGCGCGGATCTTGTCGTAGTCGAGTTTCTCGTTTTCGTCCACGGTGTAATGCACGGCCTTGAACCACTTGCCCGAGCGGTTCACCGACGAGCCGTGCGAGAGATGGCCGCCGTGCAGCAGGTTGAGTCCCATGATGATTTCGCCGAGCGGAATCAAAGCCTGATACACCGCGTTATTCGCGGGCGCGCCCGAAAGCGCCTGCACGTTGACGAAGATCTGGTCAGCCGTGTATCCGTTCGCGGCAAACGCCTCCGCCGCGCGGCGACGAGCCAATGACTCAACGATATCCGCGTACTCCACGCCCTTGTAGTAGCGCGGGTCACCGTTGCGCCGATAATGCGCCAAACGCGCTGGGTAGTCCAAAATTTCTTCTTCGGACATCCAGCGCGTGTCTTCGTCAGGGTAGCCTTCCGCATAGATATTTTGGAAAGCAGACATCAACGCTTCACGGACTGCCATCGGCGCCGTGGATTCGCTCGGGATCAGGATCAGCCTCCTCGCCTGCCTCTCCGCTTCGAGTTGAGTCAGAGCGAAGGTGTCGGGGTCGAGTTTGGCGAGCGGGCCGCGGAAAAGGTAATCGGACATTTTTAGTCTCCTAGTTGGATAGTCAGATAGTCAGATAGTCAAATAGTCGAATAGTCGGATGATCGGAGAGCGTTGTGGAATGACTATGAGACCAGGCGACTATCAGACGATAAGACTACGTGGAATTGTAGGACGGGAGGGGAGGATGGTCAAGTGAAAAATAGCGCCTTTGAAAAATATGACATGACCAATCCTAATTTTGAAATATTGCCTGTTGTAATCGTCCCCGTTTTTTGCTATGATAACAGCGAGGGAATTACTGTTGGGTTGGACAGGCTTATCGGTAGGCAAGATTCTCCGACTGACAACCTTGGCAACACGTCTCATCGCGGCACAGAGCAAGACGGCGGCAATGAACCAATGCTTTTGTGATGGTCGCTCAACCCGAAAGGGGACGAGCATTGGGGAGCCAATAGCGAAACCGGCCTGTTCTGGCCGGTTATTTGTTTCCGGAAATCGGGCAAAAGAAAGGAGGCAAGAGCATCGCAGTAGGGTTAGGTTCACTGTGTAAGTTCGATACGATCAATTAATCTTTTACCGCTCACGAAAGGAAAAACCATGAAAAGGAAACTCTTCAGCGTGTTCGTTGTGATGATGGCGCTCGCCTTCACAGCCACAGTTGCGCTGGCGCAACCGACCGCGGAAAAATCCGACTGCGTCACCATCGGCGATGGAATCTTGAAAGATAGCACCGGTAATCTGCTGGTGATGGGCTATGACCAGTTCGGCTACAACTACCAAGCGCACCTGTTCAACGGCACCTACGACAGCGTGGATCGCAAACTGGATGGAAAGTACTGGGGCTCCACCGGCGACTTCGTGGACGACAAACTGGTCATGAAATGGTCGGACGACTGGCTTTCCAACCGTGATTGCAACGGCGATGGCAAGCTGGACCGCGGCACGAGCGGCGTCAGCCTGGGTTGGGAGACCAACCACGTCATCGGCGACTACGATTCGGACGGCGATGGCACGCAGGATGCCCAGTACACCTACTTCGTCAAGATCGTCTGGGTAGGACCGGGCGGAGACCTGTGGGGCCAGTACACGATCATTCAGGAGGTCTACAACGACCCCGTGGGCGGTTTTCACGGCCTGCTCTACAAAGTGAACCCGCCGGGCTTTGGTCTCAACGATCAGTGGACTGAGCCTTAATTCGCAAGACGAGTCACCCGACCAAATAAAAGCGCCCTCCTTGCGAGGGCGCCTTTTCTATTCGTTCACATGTGCGCGATGATCGCGTCGCCGAACTCGGAGCATTTGATCTCGCGCGCGCCTTCCATCAGGCGGGCGAAATCGTAAGTCACTGTCTTCGCCGCGACCGCGCCTTCCATGCCCTTCACGATCAGGTCGGCGGCTTCGTTCCAGCCCATGTAGCGAAGCATCATCTCGCCGGAGAGGATGACCGAGCCGGGGTTGACCTTGTCCAGGTCGGCGTACTTGGGCGCGGTGCCGTGGGTGGCCTCGAAGATGGCGTGACCGGTCTCGTAGTTGATGTTCGCGCCCGGCGCGATGCCGATCCCGCCCACCTGCGCGGCCAGCGCGTCGGACAGGTAGTCGCCGTTCAGGTTGAGGGTGGCGATCACGTCGTAGTCGCGCGGACGGATGAGGGTGAATTGAAGCGAAACGTCGGCGATGGAATCCTTGATGAGGAGCATCTTCTTCCACCTGCCCTCGCCATGGGTCGGCCAGAGTTTGAGCGCTTCTTCCACTTCGGCCTTAATCTCGGCCTGCTGCGCCGGCGACATCATGTCGAAGCCGGGGTCAATCATCCTGGCGTTCTCTTCCACCGTCAGGTTTGAATTCTTTTCCTTGTTGTCAAGGATCCACGACTCGCGCTCGGTGACGATGCGACCGCGGAACTCGCGCTTGGCGAGGGCGTAGCCCCAGTCCTTGAACGCGCCCTCGGTGAACTTCATGATGTTCCCCTTGTGGACGAGGTTCACGCTCTTGCGGTTGTTATCCAACGCCCACTGGATCGCCGCGCGCACCAGCCGCTCTGTCCCCTCCACAGAGACGGGCTTGATGCCGATGCCCGCCGTGTCGGGGAAACGTATCTTGGCGTATTCCTTCGGGAAGGCTTCCTGGAACAGGTCCTTGAACTTCTTGTTCTCTTCCGTTCCGAGTTGGAACTCAATTCCCGTGTAAATATCCTCCGTGTTCTCGCGGAAGATGACCATGTCCACGTATTCGGGATGATTGACGGGGGAAGGCACGCCCTGGTACCAGCGCACGGGGCGCTGGCAGACGTACAGATCGAGCAGTTTGCGAAGCGCCACATTGAGCGAGCGGATGCCCCCGCCGATGGGCGTGGTCAGCGGGCCTTTGATGCCCACCAGGAATTCCCGAAAGGCCTTGGTCGTCTCGTCGGGCAGCCAGTTTTGGAACAACTTGAACGACTTCTCGCCCGCGTACACTTCCATCCAGCGGATTCTGCGTTTGCCGCCGTAAGCCTTTTGAACGGCCGCGTCGAACACTCGGACGGAGGCCCGCCAGATGTCCCGTCCCGTCCCGTCGCCCTCCACGAAGGGAATGATCGGATTGTCGGGAACCTGCAACTTTCCATCCTTGATCGAAATCCTTGCCCCATCTTTGGGAACCTTCACATTCTGATATGCCATCTTGCTGTTCTCCTTGCAAAATTTTTCGGAGGGATTATAGACTCTACTGCAAAAAGGTTGTTTTACCGCCGAGATCGCAGAGTACGCAGAGACTTGATAATGAAGAACTCTGCGCTCTCGGCGCGCTCTGCGGTTAGTTTTTTCAGTGGAGTCATTATATCATTCGGCTTGCAGGCGGCAGGACAAAACGCAAACCGGTGGGGTATAATTAAATAAAGGATGTGAGCATGGGAAGAAAAACGACACGGTTGCCTTTCGGCGTTTTCCTGGGCGTGCTGGGGCTCAGTGCCGCCGCCTGTACCCTGTCCTCGATGCCTGCCACGCCGGATTATGGCGCAACACAAACCGCGTTCGCATTCCATTTCAACCAGCTCGCCACCCCCACCCTCACCCCCACTCCCACAGATACCCTCACACCGACCCCCACTGATCCTTTTTCCCTTACTCATTTGCCCGAGGCCCTGCCCACCTTCTTTACGCCCGGCGTATCGCCGACGACGGGACCCAGGCCGTTGCACTACACGCTTCGAGCGGGGGAATATCCCTGGTGCATCGCCCGCAGGTTCAACGTGGAACCGAAGGAATTGCTTGCCCTCAACAACCTGCGTTCCGGTATGATCTATCCCAAGGGAATGGTCTTGGCCATCCCGCAAAACGGAGGCGCGTTCCCGGGAACGCGCGCCCTGCATCCCCACCCGGCGGCCTACACCGTCTCTGCCGCGCAAACGACCGTTTACAAAGTGGCCTGCCATTTCGGCGACGTTGATCCCGACGCCATCATGCAGCACAACGGGCTCACGTCGCCCATCCTGACCTTCGGCCAGGTCTTGCAGATCCCCTGACCGGCTCCATTCCCCGCCGCCTCTTGTGACCGCCTTTCGTGGAGCGCCAAAAGATCGTGCTTCGCATGTCGTGCGAAAGGAGAATTGCAATGGCAAACAAATCATTTATCCGTATGGTTTTGCTGGCGGCTGTCCTGCTGGGCAGTTTCGCCGGCGCAGGCAGCGCCCGGGCGGGGGGATATTGCGGCGCCACCTACACCGTCCAGTGGGGCGACACGCTCGGACGGATCGCCTCCATCTGCAGCGTGACGCTGGACGCCCTGTACGCGGCCAACCCCGGGCTGGGCGGCATCCTCTACGCCGGGCAGGTGATCAACATCCCCTCGCCGTACACGCCGCCCCCGGCGATCCCGCCCTCTTACCCGTATTGCCCACCCTGCTATGGCAGCGCCTACGTTGTCCAGCCGGGCGACACGCTGGGAAAGATCGCCGCCCGCATCGGCTCGAGCGTGAGCGCAATCCTGGCGGTCAACCCGCAGATCTGGAATCCGAACCTCATCTACGTCGGCCAGGTGATCAACCTGCCCGCCCGCCCGGTCTACTACACCGTTCGCTACGGCGACACGCTCTTCAAGATCGCCGTCCGCTTTGGGACGACGGTCGCCAGCCTGCAAAGCCTGAATAACATCTGGAACCCGAACCGAATCTACGCCGGGCAGGTGTTGCGAATTCGATAGCCGCGGCCCCGCCCTCCCAGGCTGTCCCCAACCAGGGACAGCCTTTGTCTTTCAACAGGCCCGCCGTTTCCCATGCCCACCCTGAAGCCGCTCGGCGATTCCGCCCTGCTTGTGACCTTCGGCCGCGAAATGGACGCCCGCCTCAACCGCCGCGTTCACGCCCTGGCCGCGCTGATTGACGCCGCGCCGCTGCCGGGCATCGCCGAAACCGTCCCCGCCTACGCGACCCTTCTCGTTCACTACGATCCCCTCCTTTTGACCTGTTCCCAACTCGCCGACTGGATTCGCGGACAAAGCGACCGGGCCGACTCCCACGCGACTCGACCGCCGCGCCGGCTCGAGGTCCCGACCCGCTACGGCGGCGATTCGGGGCCGGACCTCGAGGCGGTCGCGGCCTCCCGCGACCTTTCCTCATCCGACGTCGTCCGCCTCCACAGCGGACGCGACTACCTCGTTTACATGATGGGCTTCACGCCCGGCTTCCCCTACATGGGCAAATTGGACGAGGCCATCGTCACGCCGCGACTCGAGACGCCGCGCACGCTGGTCAAAGCCGGGACAGTCGCCATCGCCGGCGCGCAGACGGGCATCTACCCGCTCGATTCGCCCGGCGGCTGGAATCTCATCGGCTGGACCCCGCTAAAATTGTTCGACCACGAGCGCGAGCCACCCTTCCTGTTCGCGCCCGGTGACACGGTTCGATTCATTCCAATGGACGGCGGCAATGCTTGAGATCGTCGAGGCGGGCGGACTCGTCACCGCGCAGGACGGCGGCCGCCGCGGCTGGCAGAAATTCGGCGTGCCGCTTTCGGGGCCGATGGACTGGTTCGCCCACCGCGCCGCCAACCTGCTGGCAGGCAACCCGCCCGACACGGCCGCGCTGGAGATCGGCTTCGGCGACCTGACCCTGCGCGCCCATCGCGATTGCGTCGTCGCGGCGGCGGGCGCGGGATTCGCCGCGTCCACCTACTTGTGGACCTTCCCTCTGTGGACATCCTTCATCGTCCGCGCCGGGTGGAAGATTACGATAACAAGAATTGACCACAACGAATCGCAATCTCCTTCCGAAATGAGGGGATTGCTTCGTCGGGACACCTGCCCTGGCGGGCGGTGCCAGGGAGAACGCCCTCCTCGCAATGACGAATTACTCGTTGGCAATTGGGCGTATCTCGCGGTTGCAGGTGGAATTGACATTGAGCCAGCGCTTGGATCGCGTTCTTCCTATCTGCGCGCGGGGTTAGGAAAAAAGTTGGACGTGGGGGACAGGTTGACAATCGGAAAACCCTCGCGTTCCCTGGAAGACCTCGCGGCGCGGACGTTTTCGCCAGAGAAAATTCCCGCTTATTCTTCATCGCCCGTCGTCGAAGTGATCGAAGGCGTTCAATCCGATTGGTTTACAAAGGATGGGCTCGAAACTTTTTATGCCGCGGAATATGCAATCAGTCCCTCGTCCGACCGCATGGGCTATCGCCTGGAGGGGCCGTCCATCGCGCACGCGCGCGGCGCGGATCTGCTTTCGGAGGGGATGACCGCTGGCAGCGTGCAAATCCCCGCCAGCGGACAGCCCATCGTGATGATGGCGGACTCGCCCACCACAGGCGGGTATCCCAAGATCGCGAACGTCATCACCGCCGATCTGCCCGTTCTGGCGCAGGTTCCGCCGCGCGAGGGACGAGTCCGATTCAAGATGACGGGCGTCGAAGAAGCGCAGGCGCGGTATCGAGCAATGATGAAAGATTTGGAAGATGGAATTGAGGACGCGGCAAACGACGCGGTGTTCGCGCAATGATCGTTTCAGTACCGCAACATTCATGTTGCCTCCCTGTGCAAGATAAATCTTGCGGTACTGGCGGATCACGGAGTGCAGCGTCTCCAGACGTTGCGCCAATCCAAAGTCGAGCGACTTTGGACTCCGAAGTAAATCGAAGGAGCCTCTCATGAAAATAGACCTCAACTGCGACATGGGCGAATCGTTCGGCCGCTACGCCCTCGGCGACGACGCGGCCATCATGCCCTTCATCACCTCGGCCAACATCGCCTGCGGATTCCACGCCGGCGACGCGAACACGATGCAGGCCACCGTGCGGCTGGCAAAACAACACGGCGCGGCCATCGGCGCGCACGTGGGCTGGCCCGATTTACAGGGCTTTGGCCGCCGCGAAATGTCCGTTTCGCCCGAAGAGACGGAAGCGCTGGTGTTGTATCAGATCGGCGCGCTGGCGGCGTTTGCAAAGGCGGAGGGAGTCGAGTTGCGCCACGTCAAACCGCACGGCGCGCTCTACAATCAATCCGCGCGGGATGGGGGACTGGCGGAGGCCGTGGCGCGCGCGGTGAAACGCTTCAGCGTGGAACTGGCACTGGTCGGGCTGGCCGGATCGAGGTCGGTGGAGGCGGCGCGGGAGATGGGGCTGCGCGTCCTAGAGGAGGGATTCCCCGATCGTGGGTACACGCCCGAGGGCGGGTTGATCCCGCGCGGTCAGCCGGGCGCGATCCTGTCTTCCCCGGAGGAGGTCGCGGCGCGCGCCGTCGAACTGGCGTTGCGCGGAATCCGGTTCGGCGAAACACGCGTCCGCGTGGATACGCTCTGCCTGCACGGCGACAACGTCCGCGCAGTGGAAAATGCGCGCAGGGTTCGCGAGGCGCTGCAAAAAGCGGGCATCGAGGCGGCGGCCGGGTGAAAGGTATAATCCGCCCATCTTTTGCAATGAAAATCAGGACGCGAGGATTCGAACCATGATGCGCAAGGGTTTGCTTTTGTTGCGGGGGCTGGCCTGCCTGCTGGTCGGGATGGGCATCAGCCTTGCGCTTGGAATCCGTTTTTTTGGCTTTACTCAACAGTCGCTGTTCGATCGCGTCTTTCTCATTGGGGTTCCCGCCCTTGCGTTTGCATACCTGCTGTGGATCGGCATTCCCGCGATTCTGGCGCACACCTCGAAGACGATTCTCGCGAGCGGGATGGCCGCGGCGCTTCCGAGCCTGCTCTTGCTGGCGCTCATCCAGCGCGCCTACCCGGCCGGCTGGCAGCAAATGTTCCTCGCGGCGGGACTGGCGCTGTTTTTTGGGAGCGTCATCTTTCTGGCGCGGGAGCGTTTGGCGCGAGGCGTCGCGCAATTCCTTCGATTGCGGATGTTGATTCCCGCCGTCATCCTCGCGCTGTTCGACGCGGGGGTCATCGTCATCGCGCTGCAATTCCCCCACGTTTTTCAGCCTGAACAGTTCCTGCCCCCGGCGGTCAATCTCCCCTGGATCGCGGTTGGTCTGCTGGCGGGGCTGTCGGCGCTGGGGATGGTCGCCTCCCGATTGGAGCAACGTCTGGATGAAACGCGGCGGGAGGCGCTGGGCGGTTGGCTGGAGACGAATCTGCCCGGACTTTTCGCGGCCGCGGCCATCTTCATCGCCTCCCTCATCCTGGCGCACGGCTTCAACCCGCCCGTGGACGGCCTGAGCCTGAACAACACCTTCTTTGCTTCGGACACCTATTTCTGGCAGGTGCGTTTCGGGACGGAGGGGGGCTATCCCATCGGCCGCTCGGTGCATCCGCTGGCCCTGCTCTTTTTGCGCGGCGGTTCGTCCGTGCTGGCCTTTCTATTCGGCGGGGACTGGCGGCTGGCTTCGCTGACGTTGGTTGCTCTCGCGGCCGCAGCCTGTGTGTACCTCGTCTGGGTTTTCGTCTTGCGCGTCAGCGGCCGCCCATCCTACGCCCTGACCTTCAGCGGGTTGCTGGGACTTTCGGCCGCGCACCTGGTCTTCGGCTCCGTCACCGAGACGTACATCTTCTCCGCCTTCAGCCTGCTTCTCTTCTTCGTCATGCTTCTCTGGCGCGAACGTCCGCTGCGGGGCTTTCTCCTGCCCGGCCTGCTGACGCTGGGGATCACAGTCACGAATGTCGTCCAAAGCCTGATCGGCTTCGCGCTCGTCCGCCGCGACGGACGCCAGTGGTTTCGCTTCGTCAGTCTCCTGCTGGCGGCGGGCGTCGCGTTGACCGTTCTCACCGCCATCATCTACCCCCATAGCATGGGATTGTTCTTCGTTCCCTCAGACCTGCTCTTCGAAAGCAAACACGCCGCCCACCTGGAGGCCGGGGCGCGCCTTCCCGACCGCGCCGCGCTGATGACGAAAAATTTGTTCATCTACAACGTGGTGGCCGTCCCGCCCACAGTCACGGTGGTGGACAAGGAAGGGCGCGCGCCTTTTCCCAAGTTCAACTATTTCCAGCCGCCTTTTGGCCTGAAGGAATATCTCTCCCATCGTTTCGGGCTTCCGCCTTTTCTTCTCTGGTCGCTCCTGCTGGCGGGCGCGTTGACGCGTTTTTTACAGCGCGGGACACGAGCGCCCCACTTCTTCTTTCAACTGTCCTTCCTGGCGATCCTCTTCTTCAATTTCGGGATGCACCTCTTTTACGGGTTCGAGCCGTTTCTTTACACGCCAAACTGGACATACGCCCTGATCCTCTTCGTCGCGCTTTCTTTCCACGACATTCCCAAACAGGAATGGCTGGAATGGGCGTTGATTTTGCTGCTGGCGTTCCTGCTGGTCAACAACGGCCTCTTCCTGCGCGTGCTGGCGAATCATTTATCGCCGTTTTTTCCACCCGGCTAACCTGCCGTTGACTTTCATCGCGTTTTCGTCTATATTGCACAAAACCAAATCGGAGGAGAATGCCATGAACACGCAACAACCCCAACCCACCCAACCGCCCGCCTACGATCCCGCCATGATGGCAGAGATGGAACGGCGCACAGCGGTCATGAACATCGCCCGCCAGATGAAGGCAGGCGCGAGTAATTTCTATTGGATCGCCGGGCTTTCCGTGATCAACTCGCTCGTCACGATCTTTGGCGGAGGATTCTATTTCGTCATTGGGCTGGGAGTCACGCTCATCATAGACGGAATTGCCCAGGGCGTGGCCCAGGAATTTGGCGGCAGTCCACTCATACTCGGCATGGGTTTTCTGTTTAGCCTCCTCTTCGACATCCTCTTTGCTGTCTTCGGATATTTCGCGGGCAAAGGAAAACGCTGGGCGTTTATCACAGGCATGATATTCTATGGCCTCGATGCGCTGTTGATGCTCGCCTTCCAGGAATGGCTCGGCTTCGGCTTCCATCTCTTTTTTATGTGGGGCATCTGGCAGGGATTACGGGCGCTTGGCAGGCTCAAAGCGCTCGAAGCCGCCAATCCAATGGCTGTGCCTCCTGCGGAGATGATGCGATAGTATTCTTGAATTTCTCTGGTCGGGGGAGACCCCCCCGACCAAACTTTGTCTCAGGATCCATCCTTGGCGATAATCCGCCTCTTTTTTGTACTATAATCGCGACGAAACATAAATGGCTGATTCTGGAAAACGCTGGACTGTTCACGATCGCGACGGCAATGCGATCTACCTCACCGAAGAACGCTGGCGGCATATTACGGACGCCGAAAATCATCCCGAAATGTTGGACTTTGAAGAGGATTTGAGAACAACCCTCCGTCAAGGAAGAAGAACACAACAACCGCTCAACCCTCGAAAGTATCGGTATGTCCACTACTTTGACACTTTGCCTGATGATTTCAATCACATTGTAGCCATTGTATTATTCGGTTTCGACATAGATGAACAGGGTAAAACCATTCCAAATAACTTTGTTGCAACTACCTATCTGAAGCATATTCGTCCCAAAGGTGGCCGAGAATGAACCAAAAGCCAACTTATTCCTACGACAAAGAAGCCGATGTTTTATACATCTCCTTTTCGCCCGGCGAAAAGCCGACCGCCGCTGTCGAATTGAATGAAAACATCCTGCTTCGATTCAACCGCGAGGAAAAGCGCGCCATTGGGCTGACGCTTATGGATTTCTCCGTGTTGGTGCAATTGACCAGGCTGGGGCCGCGCAGTTTTCCACTGACTGGTTTGAAAGAACTCGAACCAGAATGGCAGGAATCTGTGATTGACATCATCACACAGCCTCCTGTCAATCAAATCCTGAAAGTATCGAGTTTCATGGCTTCGTCTGCCGATTCTGTGCCGATCACCTCCATCGAGAAACCGCCCATCCCACTCGCTGTATGAATTGCCAAGCGCCCTGTTAACTCACAGGGCGTTTTCGTAATAGCGGCTTCGCCCAAAGGGATCCACAATGCCCGACCGACAAATCTATCTTCTCTCGCCCAAAGACCTTTCCCCCGAAACCATTGCGGTCGCCTTCGCCAAGACTTCGCGCTCGCCCGAATCCTTCCGCGAGATCGCCGAGGGACTCTCCGAGGAAACCTCGGCCAAATTCCACGAACGCTGGGTGGTGGGCTACGGTCACGCGTCGGTGGCCGAGCACGCCATTCTGCACATCGCCATCGAAAACGTCTCGCGCGTGGCGATGGAGGCCATCGAGTCCAATCGCCTCGCCTCGTACACCGAAAAGTCCACGCGCTACCAAAAATGGGGACCTGACGACTTCACGATTCCCTCCGAACTGGACGGACATCCCCTGCGCGGCGAATTCGTGGACACGATCCGCCTCCTCTTCTCGACCTACGCCGCCTCGCTCGACCCCGCGCGGGAGATCGTCTCGAAGCGCGTCTCGCGTCGGGACGGCGAAGCCGACGAAGCCTGGGATCGCCGCGTCCGCTCGCAATACGTGGACTCGTGCCGCTTCCTGCTCCCCGCGGCCGCGCTCGCCAACGTGGGCATGACCGCCAACGCGCGCGTGCTGGAGAATGCCGTCCGCAAGTTTCTCTCGCACCCGCTGGAGGAGGTTCGCGCCATCGGTCAACGCGTGAAGGAAGTTGCCAAAGGCGAAGTGCCGACCCTCATCAAATACGCGGAGGCAGTTCCCTATCTCACTGAAACAAGTCGCGAATTGGCCCTCGCCTCACCCCCCCTTCATCTCCCCCCATTTTCTACGAAAATGGGGGGAGAGAAAGAGGGGGGTTGGTGCCAACTTGTGGACTGCGACAAGGATGGCGAGCAAAAAGTCCTCGCGGCCGCGCTCTACCGCTTCGGCCACATGCCTTACGCCGACGCGCTCGCGCACGTCAAGTCACTCAGGAAAGCCGGGCGCGCCCAACTGGCCGAAACGCTTCTCGGACGATTGAAGCGTCACGACATCCCCCTGCGCGAACTGGAATACTGCAACTACACCTTCGACCTCATCATGGATCAGGGCGCGTATGCCGAGTTCAAACGTCACCGCATGATGACGCAGACGCCGCAACTGCTGACGGCGCGGCTGGGGTACGCGACCCCGCGCCTGGTCGAGGAGGCAGGTTTCAGGTCCGAGTATGACGCGGCGATGCTGAAGGCCGCGTCCACGTACGAAAAACTCGCCGCGTGGAATCCGCACGTCGCGCAATACGTCGTCCCCAACGGATTCAACCGCCGCGTTCTGGCGCAATTCAACCTGCGGACGGCGTATCACTTCTGCCAGTTGCGCGCCGCCGCCAACGCGCATTTCTCGATCCGCAAAATTGCCGAGCGCGTGGCCGAGGAGATTCGACGCGTCCACCCCGCCCTGTCCGCGTTTATGACGCTGCCTGAGGAGACGTGGCAGGAGGTGGAGGGGAAGTATTTTGTATAACAACAGAAAATCGTCCTGTCCATAGAACAATTTTATGGCAAAATTGTCCCATGACTGAAATCCTAAAAACGCAATAGCGCATAACTTGCTATTCTAGGCTGTTTCGCCTTGGCGCAGTTGTTGAAATCTTCCCCCACATTTTGGCTAAAACGGACTTCAAGTGT
>DAOUMJ010000052.1:0-11271 GCA_034411715.1 Anaerolineales bacterium
GACACTTGAAGTCCGTTTTAGCCAAAATGTGGGGGAAGATTTCAACAACTGCGCCAAGGCGAAACAGCCTAGAATAGCAAGTTATGCGCTATTGCGTTACATCCTTTGCATCATACAAGCGAAAGTTCCGCGCGTTTTCCCGTTGCTTCGTTGATAACGACCAGCCCGTCAGCGTCCTCGCGCCCTACTTGCTCGTTGGCATTCAGCAGCTCGATGCCGTAAATCGTGCCGTCGGGAGCGATGTCAACAACCAGTTCGTCGCTAAGACGAATCGCCTCCACCTCGGCGCCTTTTTCCTGAAAGCGGATATAGGCAATGTTATATCGCGGATCATAGGTAAATTTCATAGCGGCACTCCTAGAAAAAACGAGTTATTACAGTAATGACAAGCCAATCCTGAGGCGCTTCTTCAACGGCATAAACTTCGACTTGTTTGGTTGAAACGAACGACCGCGCCACTGGCCGTCAAACGGAAAATTTCGGCGAAATCCAACGCGTCCAAATTTTGCAGGGAACCTCTCGCCAAATTCGACAGCGGAACGCGCTTCCTCCTGTGTCGCGCCGCGTTCTTCGATTCGGTCAAGGGCATGAGGGTGGAAACGGATTTTCATGACGCGAAATTATTTTACCACCGCCTTCAACGCGGACTCGAATGTCTGCAATCCATCGTTGATCTGACCCGCCGTCACATTCAGCGGCGGGATCCAGCGGATGGTGTTGTCGTAGGTGCCGCAGGAGAGCAGGAGCAGGTTACGTTCCTCGGCGGCGTGGATGATGTTCTTGACGAGCGGCTTGGCTTTTTCGGGACGACCATCCACGATAAATTCCGTTCCGATCATCAATCCCTTGCCGCGCACGTCGCCGATTTGGGGATACTCCTCTTGCAGTTTTCGCAGACCGGTCGTCAATTGCCCGCCGCGCTCGGTTGCGTTTTCGAGCATGTTGTCCTCGCGCATGGCCTGAATGGTGGCGGCGCCCGCCGCGCAGGCGACCGCGTTCCCGCCATAGGTCCCGCCGTGCGAGCCGGTCTCCCACTTTTTCATCAATTCGAGATTGCTGAACACGCCAGAGAGCGGCATGCCCGAGGCGAGTCCCTTCGCGGCGGTGATGATGTCGGGGACGACGCCGAAGTGTTCGAGGGCGAACCATTTGCCGGTGCGCCCGAAGCCCGATTGGACTTCGTCGAAGATGAGCAGGATGCCGTTCTTGTCGCAAATCTCGCGCAGCCCTTTCATAAACGACGCGGGCGGGACTACATAGCCGCCTTCGCCGAGAACCGGCTCGATCAGGATGGCGGCGGTCTCTTTCGGCGCGGTCTGCGAGGCGAGGAGATATTCGAGTTGCTCCAGCGCGTATTGACCGGCCTGCCCCTCCGTCATGCCGAGGCGGAAGGCGTAGGGAAACGGCGCGACGAAAACACCCGAAGGCAGGGGGCCAAATCCGGCGCGGTAGATGGTCTTGGAGGTGGTCAGCGCCATCGTCCCCGCGGTGCGCCCGTGGAAAGAGCCGCTGAAGACGATGACATTTTGCTTGCCCGTGGCGGCGCGCGCCAGCTTGACCGCGCCCTCCAGCGCCTCCGCGCCGGAGTTGGAGAAGAAGAACCCGTCAATGGAGGATGGGACGATTTTTCGCAATTCCTCGATGAGTTGGAGCATTGGCTTGTGGATGACGATGTTCGCCTGCGCGTGGAGGAATTCTCCCGCCTGCCCGCGGATCGCGGCAACGACCTTCGGGTGGCAGTGACCGGTGTTGGTCACGCCGATGCCGCAGGTGAAGTCGAGCAGCTTCCTGCCTTCGTCCGTGTAGATGTATGAACCTTCGGCGCGCTCGGCCACGAAGTTGAAGATGCGCGTCCAGACGGGGGAGACGTGGGGAAAGTTTTCAGTGTAGAGAGACATGGGATTTTTGAAACGAGAAAGTGATTGTTGAACTGATGGAAAAGCAATCTGTCGCTCAGTAGACCTGATCATGCGAGCCGATATCCACCAACACGATGAAATCCTCGCCGCCAGCCGGGTCTGGCTCAAAAGCGAAGACAATTCGGCAATCGTACTCCACCCAACACGCCCACAATCCTTCCAATTCCCCACGCAATTTGTGGGTTTTCAGGGACGGCTCAAAAGGATTTTCCGCCAATGCCGCCAGCGCGTCGAATATTTGTTTCTGTAACGACGGCTGGCGGCGGGTTTTTTGTTTGAATGCGCGCCGGAAACTGGCATCCCAAACCAGGTGTCTCATGACTCGCTCAACAAGTCGCGTTGCAGATCCTCAACGGCGCCATAATGCGCGCGCCCTTCCCGGAACGCCTGGAGTGTGTCGCGAGCATTGCGCGCAATCTCCATCCGGCGCAACTCGGTCAAGCGTCGTTGGATCACCTCAACCAGGCTTGCCTGGTCTTCGGCAGTCAAGCGCTCAACCACCTCAAGCGCTTGCTGAAACGGGCTGGCGGCAACAGGCGTTCCCATGGCAAATCCTTTCGAAAGAAGTTGAATCGCTGTTTTCAAGTATACGAGAACCAAAGGTCACCGTCAACCAGCGCGCCTTATGTTTCTCCGGTATCAGGCCGGCAAGTAATCCGCGGCCCACTCGATGTCGAGTTTCTTGAGTCCGGCGCGGGTGGGGACGCCGTTGGCGGTCCAACCTGCCAGTCGGTAGTAGGCGTCTATGGCCGCGTCCACCTCCTCGTGAGTCAGAGCGAAGCCCGCGGTCGGGCCGACGCCGGCCAGTCGCTTGAAGAATTTCTTCGGCAGTTTGTCGTCCTTGCGGCCGAATCCCTCGCGGGCGTTGAAGACGCGGAAGAGGTTGAGGCGGCGGCGTCCGACTTCCATCAGTTCATTGAGCGTGATGTCCCAGCCGGTGACGGCGCGGAGCATTTCGGCGGTCTGCTGGCCGTCGTAGAGAGTCCACGTCGGGCCGAAGACGAACTGGCAGAGTTCGGCGGAATCGAGCATGGAGTAGAAGACCTCGGTCTCGTAGGCGAAGCGGACTTTTTCCTCGGTGAGCGAGTAGGCGGGTTGCGGCGAGCCGAGACCGATCTGCTTGAGGCGGTCGAGATTGAAATCGGCCACGCCCTCCTCGTAATATGGGTCGTGTTCGCTGGACTGGTGGTCCGCGCCGAAGGGATTGACGGCGTAGATGAGCGCGAGGCTGCGCTTGGCCTGCGGCATGTGCGCGGGCGCCTCCGCGCCTTTGACGGTGATCAGGCACTCGTCGGCGCCCCTGCCCCAAACCTGCGCGGCGCGCTCGGACCCCTGGCTGAGGACCGTTCCGAGCGGCCCCTCGTTGCGGACGATCTGATTCAGAACTTTGAGCATAACCTCGGCATCGCCGAATTTGAGTTCGAGGCCGCCGGTCTCCTTGTCGGTGATGATGCCCTTTTCGAAACACTCCATGGCAAAGGCAATGGTCGCGCCGCAGGCGATGGTATCCACGCCGTATTCGTTGCAGATCTGGTTGGCGAGCGAAACCGCGGCCAGGTCGCTGACGCCGCAGTACGAGCCGAATGTGCTGATGCTTTCGTATTCGGGGCCGCCGTATCGCGGATCAGCTTTGTAGGCACCCTCCTTGATCTCCACCACGCGTTTGCAACGGACGACGCAGGAATAGCAGGTGTCGCGGTCTTTCAGGATGGTCTCGGCCATCCTCTCGCCGCTGATGGGTTCGCAGCCCTCGAACTGGCCTTCGTTGTAGTTGCGGGTGGGAAGCGTGCCGATGGTATTGTTATACAGCACCACCACCGCCGTGCCGAACCTGGCGAGGCCGTCCATATCGCCGTTCTCGGGGATGGCTTTCGGGCCGATGCGGTTGAGGGCGGTCAGGGCTTTGGCGTCCGCCAGTTGCACCTTCTTCGCGCCGCGCACGACGACGGCCTTGAGATTCTTGGAGGCCATCACCAGCCCCATACCGGTGCGCCCGTTGTGGCGGTTGGACATGGAGACCAGCGAGGAAAACAGCGCGCCCTTCTCTGCGGCGGGGCCGTGTTGGAGGATTTCGGCCTTCGGGTCCACTTCCTTGTGGAGGATGTCGTCCACCTCCCCCGTGAGTCTGCCCATCAGATGCGCGGCGTCGCGCAGTTCGGCTTTGCCTTCGACAATCGCTAGATACACGGGCCTGGGCGATTTGCCCTTGATGACGATGCCGTCGAAGCCCGCGAATTTCAACTCGGCAGGGAAGAATCCGCCGCTTTGCGAATCGCCGATGCCGCCGCTGATGGGCGATTTGGCGTTGGCGTTCAGGCGGCTTTGACCGGAGATCGGCGCGCCGGTGGCCACGCCCGTAAATAGCGTCAGCACGTTGTCGGGTCCGAGCGGGTCGGCGCCTTTCGGCATCTCACGCAAAATATAGTGCATCCCCATGGCGGAACCGCCGAGGTATTTTCGGTAGAAGGATTCTTTCGGTTCTTCGACTTCGAGTTTCCCCTTCGTTAAGTCCACGTGCAGGATCTTGCCATTGTAACCGTTGGGCATGGCGTCCTCCTTGGTGAGTTTGTCCAATTATACGGAATCTTGGCTTGCGTGGCAAATGGGCGTGTAGGATTCGGTGAAGGGGCGCGACCCCGCCGCTTCCATCCCGAATCAGAACTCGAACTCCAGGATGGCCTCGATCACCTGCTCCTGCTCGGAGGTCGTGAGCAGGTTGTGGAATGGCAGGCGGATCAACCGGTCGCTGACTCGCTCCGTGACCGGGCAGTCTCCCTCGCGGCCGCCGAATTTGCGTCCCATTTCAGAGAGATGGAGAGGCAGGTAGTGAAACACGCTGTAGATACTGCGCTGCCGCAGGTGGGCGATCAAGCCCTGGCGCAATTCGAGGCTGGGCATCAGCATATAGAACATGTGATACGACTGCGCGCAGTGATCGGGAACGACGGGCAGGCGCACCCCGCGCCGCGCGGCCCAGTCCTTCAGCCCGGCCTCGTAGATCTGCCAGACATTTCGGCGGTGGCCCTGGATCCTCTCGCGCTGTTCCAACTGCCCGTATAGATAAGCGGCCAGAATGTCGGAGGGAAGGAAGGAGGAACCGATATTCACCCAGGTATATTTATCCACCTGGCCGCGGAAGAAACGCGAACGGTTGGTGCCTTTTTCGCGGATAATCTCGGCGCGTTCGATCATGTCGGGATCGTTGATGACCAGAGCGCCGCCCTCGCCGCACGAAAAGTTCTTCGTTTCATGAAAGGATTGGGTCGCCAGGGCGCCGAATGTGCCGAGATATTTGTCCTTGTATTTCCCAAACAGGCCGTGGGCGTTGTCCTCCACCACCGCCAGGCCGCGGCGATTCGCGATCTCCAGGATGGCGTCCATCTCGCAGCCCACCCCGGCATAATGCACCGGCACAACGGCCCGCGTGCGGGGCGTGATGGCGGCCTCGAGTTTCGATTCGTCCAGGTTGAGGGTATCCTCCCGAACGTCCACGAATACCGGGCGCGCGCCGCGCAGCACAAAGGCGTTGATAGTGGACACGAAGGTGAAGTCGGGTATGATCACCTCGTCGCCGGGCTGGATGTCCAGGAGAATCGCGGACATCTCGAGGGCGTGGGTGCAGGAGGTGGTCAGCAGGACGCGCGGAACGCCGAGCGCTTCTTCCAGCAAGTCGCGGCATTTGGCGGTGAACGGCCCATCGCCGGAGATGTGTCCGCTTTGCATGGCCTGGGCGACGTATTCCATCTCGCGGCCGACCGGCACAGGATGATTGAAGTCAACTCGCAGGGGGGAGGAATTCGGGTTCATAGGGTTTCCAGGATGACCTCGCAGGTTTTTTCGGCTATTTCGGCCGTGTAATGATGATCGTTGAACAGGTTGACGACCCGCCCGGCCAGATTCTCCGCATGCGGGCAATCGCCGGGCGCAAAGACGCCCGCCAGCGAAGCGTAATGCGAACTGGCAAACAAACCGGCGAAAAAGATCGCATCCAGCACGCGTTCTTTATGCGGGACGAGGATGTTGTAACGCCAGTTCTGGTAGGCAGGCGGCAGGGACAATTCGGCCGGCAGACGGTTGGCGTAGATTTCGTTCAGGGCGCGGCGGTGTTCCCGCGCCGGCGGGAGGGATTTGGTCAGGCGGCGGAGATACTCCTCCCAGCCCAGCGGCGGCGGCCCCGTCTCCAGCCAGTCGCTGTCCCGATAGCGATACGGTTCGCGGCCGGCGATGGCCTGCTTGTAGCCCTCTTCCACGTCGCGCAGCGCCTCCGCATCGAAGGGAAGATGGTGTTCGTGACAGGAAACATCGTCAGCGAGAAAGGCGTAGCCGCCGAAACCCAGGTCAACGAATTTGGCGTAGCCGGTGCTGTAGAGCGAAACGTGCGCCGCGCTGTCGGTCTCGGACGGCGTCTCCGGCGGACAGAGACAGCGATCGTCAATCAAAAGGAGCGAATCGTCCCGCTGGCGCATCCGTCGAAAAAACGCCTGCGGCGTGGACGGCTCGCCGTAGGTGTGGGCATAAAGCAGTCCGCCGTACCGCCCGCCCGTTAGTAGCGTCTCGGCTGAGTCCAGATCCATCTGCCAGTTCGCGGGAGAGAGATCCACGAACTCGAAGGGGACGCCCGCCTTGAGGAAGGTGATCGGCACGATGGGACAGATGTTGGCTGGCAAAAGGAAGGGACGAGGGTCGCCGCGGCTGGCGAGAAGGTCATACAAAATAGCCGAGGCGCGCGGCGCGAAAGCGATTTTCATCCGAAAACCAGAATGGCTCACACATCCTTGCGGACGAGGATGGTGAAATCGTACAGGCCGTAATCGTGCAGCAGCGCCACGCTGCGTGAGAAATTGCGCTTGCAAAAATCGAAATAAAACAGCGGGTCGCCGTAATACAGATCGGGCCGCTCCGCCATGCGCTCGGGGTCGGAGTAGGAGGTCAGCATGTTGAACGAGAAGCCCTTCGAGCAAAGGTCGTTCATGCGCCGAAGCGTCTGAAGCGTGGAATCGCGCCACTCGTCATAGGGCGTATCCAGCCTGATGTTGAAGATGGCCCCGGCCAGAAGGTAATCCACCTGCGGCGCTTCGCGTTCGTCAATGGTGAAGTGCGCGTGGGGAAACTCCCTGTGCGTCGCGCGCCCGGCCAGCACCATTTTTTCGATCAGGTCAACGCCCCAATACTCGAACTTCCATCCTTTGCCTTGCAGGAAATCGAACATCGCCCCGTAGCCGCATCCGTAGTCCATCACCGTGAAGGGTGTCTCGTGACGAATGACTCTGACCAGTTGCTCGAAGCGGGTGGCCTGCGCCTGCGGGCTGTTGTAATCCACGCCCTGGGGGGTGGCGCCGAATTTTTCCAGTTTCCCGGAAAAGTACTCGTTCAATTTCTTTTGCGTCTCTTCCAAACTCATCGTTTCTCCTCGGGTTTGACGATGTACTCCAGCGCCCGCTCGCCGGTCATGAACAGCAGGTCCAGCGCGCTGACAAATGGATCGAAAGGCGGATGCAACTGGGGATATTCCGGGTAATCGTAGATCATATATTCCAGCGTAATCCCGGCCTCGTCGAACAGTTCCGGCTCGACGTAGTCCTTCGCCGAGGGGCCGCTGATGTAATGCTTCGCGCCGACGCGATTCAGGATTTGAACGACGCGCGCTGTCCTTTCCCCGGTGATGCCTTCGATCTCGCTGGAGCGCAGAAAACGGGTATGCCGAATTCCCAATTCGCGCGCCAGCGCAATCGTCAGGTCAATCGTGAAGTCCGCCAGCAGGCGGTCCTGCCGCTGGTAAAACGGCTCCAGAAAATCGGCGTAGCGGCGAAAATGCGGCGCTTTGGCGTACGCAATGCTGAGCGTCTTCCAATGGCCTTTGGCCCACGTTTTGGACCAGTCAATCTCGACCTCGCGGATCAACCGTCCCTGCGTGGCCCCGCCGCTGTGAACCGGGATGGTCAGCCACTGCTTGCCCTGCGCGGTCTTGACCTGGTTGCGGTTGCGCCAGCCGTGTTTGTCGTATTGCACGTCATCGTAAAAGATGAACAGGTCGGCCTTGTAAACTTGATGAAAGAAGCCGCGCCAGGGAATGTAGGAGGGCTGCAAAATGACGACGTTCATCGGTCCTGGCCGCCAATCTGCATTGCCACCACGTAGGGCGGGCGATCCATGATTCTGTCGAACATGCGCGCCAGATACTCGCCAAAGATCCCCAAGGCGAACAACTGCGCCCCGCTGAAGAGAGAAATGATGGACGCCAGGAACGGAAAGCCGGGCAGGCTCCACTGCGTGAAATAGATGACTAGCACATAGACAAACACACCGACGCCCAGCAGCGTCATCACAAAGCCGATCCAACTCGCCAGGCGCAGCGGGGCCGTGCTGAAGCCGGTCAGGATCAACATGGCTGCCCGCACCAGCGAGGCCGGGTTGTAGTTGGAGCGTCCATTCGGCGGCTCCACATTCACCTGCACCGACGTGAAGCGGCTGGTGCCCCACGAGAGCAAAACGTCCAGCGTGAGCGACGGGCTGCGAAAACCGTCGAAAGCCTGGCGCAGCGAAGTGCGAAAGGCGCGAAAGGCCGAAATGTTCCGCACCGAAGGCGTCCCCATCAGCCGCGCCAGGATGATCTTCGTGAGTTTCGTCACCTGGTTGCGCCAAAACCCGCCGGGCAATTTGCGCGGCGCGCCGTAAACCACATCGAAGCCCTTTTCCAGTTCAGCCAGCAGGCGGGGAATCTCCTCCGGCGGATGCTGCAAATCCTGGTCCATGGTGATCGTCGCCTCGTAACGCGCCAGCCTCACCCCGCACAGGGTGGCGTTATGCTGGCCGTAATTCCGCATCAGGCGGAGGCCGACCACCCAGGGAAAACGCCGCGTCAGCGCCTCGATCTTCTCCCAACTCGAATCGGGGCTGGCGTCATTGACCAGGATCACTTCGTATGCTTCAGCAACGGTGGGCAGGAGCGCGGCCAGCCTTTCCACCAGCGGAACCAGGGTCTCTTCGCCGCGATAAACAGGAACGACAACCGAACAATTCATGACAATTATTTTACCACTTCGCGCGCGCTTGCACAACCGCCCCTTTTCCATCTACAATTCCCCAATCCACCATCCAACCATCCGACCATTCGACCATTCGACTATCAGACCATCCGACCATCAGACTATCAAACCAAATGACCAAACCCGCCCTCGCCCTCTTCATCGCCATCCTGGCCGTCTCCACCGCGTCCATCTTCATCCGGCTCGCGCAGCAGGACGCGCCCTCGCTCGTCATCGCCGCTGTCCGCCTCACGCTCGCCAGCCTGGCCCTCGCGCCCTTCGCCCTGCTCCGCCACCGTGACGAAATCCGCTCCCTGACGCGTCGCGAGTGGATTCTCGCCATCCTTTCGGGGCTTTTCCTCTCCGTCCACTTCGCCTCGTGGATCACCTCGCTCGAATACACCACCGTTGTCTCCTCGGTCGTCCTCGTCAGCACGGGGCCGCTGTGGGTGGCGCTCCTTTCCCCCATATTCCTCAAAGAGATTCCCTCGCGCTGGGCCTGGATCGGGATGGGACTCGCCCTGCTGGGAGGGATGGTCGTCGGATTGGGCGACTCCTGCTCTCTCAGCGGATTCCGCCCCTCCTGCCCGCCCCTTTCGGACCTTCTGGCGGGTTCGGCCTTCCTCGGCAATTTCCTCGCCCTGCTCGGCGCGTGGACCGTGGCGGGCTACCTGATGATCGGACGCAACCTGCGCGCCAAAATCAGCCTCGTCCCCTACATCTTCATCGTGTACAGCGTGGCGGCGCTGGCGCTCCTCGTTTACGTCGCCGCGGCGGGACAGACCCTTCTTGGCTATCCGCAATTGACCTATCTCTGGATGCTCTGCCTGGCCCTCATCCCCCAACTGGTCGGACATTCCACGTACAACTGGGCCCTGCGCTACATGCCCGCCTCGCTGGTTTCGGTGACCACCCTCGGCGAGCCGATCGGCTCTGCGATTTTAGCCTTCTTCATCCTGGGCGAATCCCCCTCCGCGTTGACCCTCCTCGGCGGCGCGTTCATCCTGGCTGGGATTTACCTGTCCACCATGGTGCGCAGGTAACAAACCGCGCAACAACCCTTAATGCCAAGCCCGCGCCCGTCGTCGCCTTGACCTGATAGTCCCCGGCTTGAAGGACAAAGTAGTGGTCGCGCTCCCGTTTGAAGATCTGGTTCACCCTGGACTCGGTCACTTTATCACCCGCAAACGAAGCCACCCTGTCTCCGACTTTGATGTCCTCAATTTTCTTTGCTCCTGTCCCGCTTTGCACAAGGGTGCCGGGCAGAAATTCATCACTTCTCGAACATTTTCGACTAAAACGATTGGCGATCAGCCTAGAATCAAAAGCGGCAGAGGTTTGTCCCTGCTGCTTTTGATTTATTTACTTCGCCGGCTTTTCGTCCGGGAGATATGCCTCCTGAACAACAACAGCCATTTCAGCCGATGGTTTGACTGCATCCGCGAAAAATCTCCTTTGGAAGAACAACGCCACATTGACCAACGCGATCATCACCGGCACCTCGATCAGCGGACCGATGACCGCCGCGAAAGCCGCGCCGCTCCCAATCCCGAAGACCGCCACAGCCACGGCAATCGCGAGTTCAAAGTTGTTGCTGGCAGCAGTGAACGAGAGCGTGGTTGTCCTGGAATAATCCGCGCCGATTTGCCTGCCCATGAAGAACGAGACGAGAAACATCGCCACGAAATAGATCAGGAGTGGGATAGCGATCCGCACCACATCGAGCGGGATGGCGAGGATGAGTTCGCCCTTGAGCGAGAACATGACCACGATGGTGAAGAGCAAAGCGATCAGGGTCAGCGGACTGATTCTCCGCACAAAGACCTGGTTATACCAATCCCTGCCTTTGGCGCGGACGAGGAAGAACCGCGTGAAAAAGCCCGCCAGGAATGGAATGCCGAGGTAAATGAAAACGCTCTTCGCGATCTCGCCGATGGTGATGCCCACGATGCTGCCAGTCATCCCAAACCACGTCGGCAGGACGGTAATGAAGACGTAGGCAAACACGCTGTAGAACAACACCTGAAAAATGCTGTTGAACGCCACCAGCCCCGCCGCGTATTCGGTGTCGCCCTGCGCCAGTTCGTTCCACACGATGACCATCGCAATGCAGCGCGCCAGGCCGATGAGGATGAGTCCCGTCATGTATTCTGGGTAGCCGCGCAAAAAGACGATGGCCAGCGCAAACATCAAAACGGGACCGATGACCCAGTTCTGAATGAGCGAAAGGCCGAGGATCTTCCAGTTGCGGAACACGTCGCCCAGTTCGTCGTAATGCACCTTCGCCAGCGGCGGGTATATCATCAGGATCAGCCCAATCGCAATCG
>DAOUMJ010000053.1:0-4328 GCA_034411715.1 Anaerolineales bacterium
TTATGAGAATGTCACTGCGAGGAACGAAGCAGTCTCCTTGCAAAACGGGGGGATTGCTTCGGGAAAAGCGCCCTCGCAATGACATAACGGGAATTACTGAAACGTGATGTCTTTTTGGAGATATCGTAAGTGAAAGCTTTTCTGCAATATTTCCTCATCCTGCTAACTCTCGTGGCCCTCTCGTGGAGCGTCATCCCGGCGCGCTACCAGATCGCCTATCCGCGCGACATCAAGCCGCAGTTCGACAAATACGTTCGTCGGACGTACGCCAAGGAAATTGACGAGCGCCGTCCCGATATCGTCCTCCTGGGCGATTCCATGCTCCGCCCGGCGGTAAACGACGAACTCCTTTCACAGCGGCTGGACAAAAAGATCGTGTCCATCGGCCTGCCCGGCTCCGCGTCCACGCTGTGGTATTTGATCGCCAAGAACAACATCCTCGAAACCCAGTCCCCGCCCCAGTACCTCGTTGTCTTCTTCCGCGATACGATGATGACCGTTCCGGGCTACCGCGTCACCGGGCGCTATTTCGAACAGATTGACGAATTCGCCGGGCCGAAAGACGAGGAACTCGTCAAGAAAGCCTACCTCAACCAGATGAACCCGCTCGAAAAACTGGCCGAGCGATATTTCCCGCCCTACGGTTCGCGCTGGAGCGTCCGCCAGGGACTCGACGCCCGCATTCGCTACACCATGCCCGCCCTGCGGCTGGGATGCGACCAGCCCTGCATGGACAACGCCATGGGCATCGTCTTTGGCGATATGAACATGGACCCGAACTTTCTGAGCGACGCCCTGGCCGCGGCCGACGACTATCTCTACAGCAAGACCGCCCTCGATTTCGACCAGCAGGTGGGCGAGTCCTTTCTGCCGGATTTGATCCAACTGACGAAGGATTACAGCGTCCAACTGGTTTTGGTGCAGATGCGCATCCTGCGCTTCGCCGCGCCCGGCTCCGAACCCCCCGCCCTGCGCGATTACAACGCCAAACTGGCCGAGTACCTCACGGCCAACGGGGTCATCTACTTCGATTACTCCCGCGAGACCCTGCTGGGGCGCGAGCAATTCGACGACCCCCTCCACATGAACGACGCCGGCCGGATCATCCTCACCGACATGTTGGCCGAAGACCTGATGCAGGTCATGCGCTAGACTTCCCCAAAAACAAAAGGACGGCCGCTTCGAGAGCGGCCGTCCTTTTTTAACGCGTTTCCAAACAGGCCTCGCCGACGCGCTGTTGGACGGGCTGGCCGAACGCCTCATACACAGGGATGCCGTCCCATTCGGTGGGCAGGGACAGGCCCAGCATGTAGGCCGCCGTTGCCGCTGTATCGGTGGTGTGAACGAACGAAGTCAACAGGCCGGGAATCACGCCCGGCCCGGCGGCGATCCACGGAATGGTCGTCTCCTCGGGCGAATCGCCGCCATGCGATTGCCCGATCCCGCCGTGATCCGAAGAAAGAATGATCAACGTGCTGTCGCGCAGGCCGCCGGCGTCCAGCGCGTCGAGAATTTGTCCCAGCGCCTCGTCCTCCTTCCGAAAGGCATACATCTGCACTGTTCCCATCCAGCGCCATTGGTGGCCGGCGGTATCGCCACTCGAAAAATGAACGAACATCACGTCGAAACCCTTTTTGATTTCGATTTCCGCCAGGTTGGCGATGGTGGCGTCGGATTCCTTGAAAATGAAAACGTCCGTGCTTTCGGGTTCGGTCACCTGGCGCAGTTTTTCCTTGCCCACGATCATCACGGTTCGCAATCCAGCGGCGTGAGCGAGGTCGAACAGGTCGGCGCCGAGGGCGTAGCCGTTTTCGGGAATGTAATCGTCCCAGTAGACCGCGTGTTTGGACGGACACAATCCGCTCAACATGGACGAATGCGCGGGCAGGCTGGCGCTTGGCAAAATGGTCTGCGCGGTCAGAGAGTACGCGCTCCGCGAAGCGTTCATCAACGCCATCAGGTTCGTCATCGGCGCTTTTTCGATGGCGTCGGGGCGCAGGCCGTCGAAACTGACGATGAGGACGCGGTTTGCCAGTGGGCGCGGCGTGGGCGTGACGGTAAACGTCGCTGTCGGTGGGACGAGGGTTGCGGTGGGCGTCTCGCTTGGCTGGACTGTTGGGAGGGGCGCGGTTTCGAGGGGCGTTGACCCTACCTGAGGCGCGCCCCCTGCGGGGACCTGACGGCAGGCGGCGAGGAGAAAAACAAAAATTAAGGCGATGGCGATTTTTGATTTGGTCACGTCGCAGATTGTACTGCATGTATGACTTTTGTCACTTGAAAACAACACGTTTTTCCCTACAATAAGGCTCGTATAACCTCGTGGGGGATGAAACACTCTCCCCAAAAACAAGACACAAAATCAAAGAGCGGTATGGATACAGTTATGATTCGCATCCGCGCCTGAAAATACACACTGAGTTTCCCGGCGTATCTTCTCAATTCTGGAGATACAAAGGCGCAACAAACCCACGCCAATTCGTTTACCAAATGAGGATTCCAATGAATACAAAATTCACCCCGCTTAGATATTTTTGGGTTGCTCTTTTCATGTTTTTAACGGCCTGCGCGCCTACAACACAACCCAACATATCAGATATACAAACTAAAGCGGTAGCCGCGGCAAAAACAAGCATTTCCCTCACTCAAACCGCTTGGCCTACTGTCACGCCATCGCTGCCAACTGTTACACCAACAGCCACTGTTGTTGCCATTTTACCTACGCCGCATCCAACACAGCTGCCCTAAAAACAAGACAAAATGACAAGCGGTAAGGGAACAATCCTGATTCACTTTCGCGCCCCGAAAGGCACACAGAGTTTTCCAGCGTATCTTCTCAATCATGGAGATACAAGGGCGCAACAAATCCACGTAGATTGGTTTGCTAAATGAGGATTCCAATGACTACTAAATTCATTCCACCTCGATATTTCTGGGTTGTTCTATTTGCGCTTATAGTCGCTTGCGCACCAACGGTAACGCCTGTCCCAGCCACAGATTCGTCATCAGCCGAGACGCCAACTGTTCCGCCTACTGTCCCAACTTCAGTCGGTTTTCCAACTTTTGGGTTATTGCCAAAAGCAACCGCCACTTTTGCACCAAAACCAATACCAATATCCACAGTGACTGAAGCGTTCCCGCTGGATAATCTGCGAATGGCTTATATTGTGGATGGAAATCTATATGTTCAAAGTGGTAGTAATTCACCCAAGCAACTATCGAATAGCGGCGAAGACCTTTCTCCCATTTTCTCGGACGATGGCGAAAAAATTGTCTTTTATCGCGGAAAGATAAATGACAACAATAGAATATTCTCAATTAATGCTGATGGAAGCCGCGAGCAGGCATTAGTAACAAACACTTGGCTGACCGCACTGGGTACCGGGACAAAAGCAGGGCATTTGGCATTTGTCCCCAATACACATCAAATACTCTTTAATACCTACCTATGTCCAAATGATAATTTGTCTTCAGGCTGTACGGTGGGACTATTCCTTGCAGATACCGATACAGGGAAACTCAAAGAAATCGTGAAGCCTACCTTGGGCGGTTATTTACCTTGGCATGGCGATTCGCGTTGGCTTGGCAATTTCAGCATATCTCCTGACGGAAAGTTATTAGCGGCTGCCCATGCGGGACAGGTAGATATATTGAACATGGACGGGGAAGTTGTTCATCAAAGTATTATGGAATATTCAGGCGATATGCCCTCTGAACTTTACCCGAGGGTGTACTGGTTTTCAGACTCGAGCGGGCTGGTTATAGCTCTCCCAGCAGAAATTGACTACCGTGGACCGAGGTATTCAGGAGACCCTACTTACACCATCTGGAGACACACATTCGATGGCAATGTAACAACCCAAATACCTTTAGATCCGTCTCCAGTATGGACGCACATGGAATCTAACGATGTTATCAGTATCTCACCAAACAGGGAATGGGTCGTTTATTTTACAAACAACTACAAAGTCTATAAAGGCAATCTCTTGGACGGAAGCACAGATTTACTCCTGCCATACAGATGGTTTTTGCCAATGCAGTGGAGTTCAGACAATATACATTTTGCCAGCGATTTAAATCCAGAGGGATCTATTTTAAGTTCTGTTAACACACTGCCAAGTGAAGCTCCTGGATACTTTTTGGGCTGGATTGACGCAAAACGATTTATTTACTTTCCGACCTCTGCTTTCATAAGCAGAGATGATATCCACGTTCTTGTGGGGGAAGTCAATAAAGGCAATAGCGCATAACTTGCTATTCTAGGCTGTTTCGCCTTGGCGCAGTTGTTGAAATCTTCCCCCACATTTTGGCTAAAACGGACTTCAAGTGTC
>DAOUMJ010000054.1:0-26171 GCA_034411715.1 Anaerolineales bacterium
CCTGCCCGACGGGATGCGCGTCAGCGTCAGCGCGGCCTTCCTGTCCCTCGTCCAGACCGAGGAGGGCAACGCCGCCCTGCGCGATACTTTTCAGATTGACGGCCTGAAACTGGTGGACGATACATTCTACGATCCCCTGCGCCGATTGCTGGAACAATCGGGAGTGTTGCTGCCCGACCTGGTGAGGTGATTCGCACGGATCACTTTCTCATCGTCCGCCGCCCAAAATTTAAGGGGATTGTCTGACATTGTTACCTTGCCATGAATCTGAAAGCGCGCTATCATCCAACCTGTTTGGCAGGCCAATCCTGCAATCCCAACATCTTCAAGAGGAGAAGAAAAATGACCAAGCGACTTTCTGCATTGTTCGCCCTGCTCGTCGTGTTCGCGCTGGCCCTTTCGGCCTGCGGTCCTGCCGCAACCGAACCGCCCGTTGTCGCCACCGAGCCGCCCGTTGTCGCAACCGAACCGCCTGTTGTCGCCACCGAGCCGCCCATGGCCGAACTCGGCACACCCGAGAATCCGCTCATCATGGCCCTGGCCCCCTCCGCCACCTCGCAGGAACTGCAGACCGGCGGCGAGGCGATTGCCGCCAAACTGAGCGAGTTGACCGGCTACACCATCAAGACCGTGGTGCCGACCAATTACGCCGCCATGATCGAAGCCATGGGCGCCGGACAGGCGCACATCGGCTGGCTGGCCCCCTTCCAGTACGTTGTGGCGCATGGCAAGGGTTACGCTGACGTGGCCCTCTCCACCATCCGCTTCGGTTCGGATCACTACGGCTTCCAGTATGTAGCCAATGTCGAGGCTGGTTTTACCTCCTACTATGACGCCGCCACCGGCGCCACCACCGCCGATGCCGCCACCGCTCTGGCGCAGTTCGCCGACAAGAAGCCCTGCTGGACCGACCCGCTGTCCTCCTCCGGCTACGTGCTTCCCTCCGGCATCCTGGCCCAGAACGGCATCAAGACCAAGGCCGGCGCGTGGGTTCAGGGTCACCCGACCGTAATCAAGTCCGTTTACCTCAGCCCCAAGGGCGAGATCTGCGACTTCGGCGCCACCTTCATTGACGCCCGCACAAACGTGGCCGCGGACTTCCCGGATGTCAACGACAAAGTTGCCATTATCTGGGTCTCCGAGCCGTTCATCCCCAACGATAACGTCTCCTTCGCTACCGATGTCCCGGCCGATGTGCGTGAGAAACTGACCCAGGCCCTGCTCGACCTGGCCGGCACCGAGGAAGGCCGCGCCCTGTTGAAGAGCGGCGGCTACAGCATTGAAGGCCTCAAGGTTGTGGATGACACCTTCTATGATGAGTTCCGCGTCTATCTCGAAGCCTCCGGCGTTGACCCGACAACTCTCTTCAGGTAATTCAATTCGATACACTAAAGAGGGAGGACACTCGTGTCCTCCCTCTTTTTTCACCCCCCCTCGGCGCTTCGCGCCCCTCCCCCCGTGTTCGGAGAAAACGGGGGGAGACAGAGGGGGGTAAACGAGGCCTCCATGTTGCGAATCCAAAACCTTTCCAAAACCTATCCCAGCGGAACGCAGGCGTTGAAGAACGTTACCTTCGATGTGAAGGATGGCGAGTTCATGGTTGTCATCGGCCTGTCGGGATCGGGCAAATCCACACTGCTGCGCTGCATCAACCGCCTGATAGACCCCACCGAGGGGAAGATCCTCTGGGACGATGTGGACATCACCGCCGCGCCGCCCGCCGAACTGCGCCGGATCCGCCGCAAGATCGGCATGGTCTTTCAGCAGTTCAACCTGGTCAAACGCTCCAGCGTGATGACCAACGTGCTTTCGGGGCGGCTGGGATACGTGAACCCGTGGATGAGTCTCATCGGCGTTTGGCCACAAGAGGAAAAGAAGCGCGCCCTGCAGGCCCTTGGACGCGTGGGCATCGCCGACAAGGCCGGCGAACGCGCCGACGCCCTCTCCGGCGGACAGCAGCAGCGTGTGGGCATCGCCCGCGCCCTCATGCAGGCCCCGAAGTTGATCCTGGCCGACGAGCCGGTTGCCAGCCTCGACCCGGTCCTCTCCCATTCCATTCTGCAATATCTCGAACAACTCAACAAAGAGGGAATTACCGTCGTATGCTCCCTGCATTTTTTGGATCTTGTCCATCGCTACGCTACCCGCGTGGTGGCGTTGAACGATGGCATCAAGGTCTTCGAAGGCGCGGCGCAGGAAATCGACCGCGCCAAATTCAAGGAAATCTACGGGGAAGAGGCGCAGGAAGTGCGCGCGGCTTCGATGTGAGGCGGATATGAACAACGAAACGGCGACCCGCCGTCCCGTCGCGCGAAGCGGAATCGCGTCCGCCTTGGTCCCCGGTCTGGGGCAGATCCTGCTCGGCCAGCGCTATCGCGGAGTTGGAATCCTGCTTGGGTTCCTGGTCATGCTTGCGACGGTGGCCTGGTACAAGGACCCGCTCTGGTATATCTCACCTATTCTGATCTGGCTTTGGAACATTTGGGATGCGGTCGGCCTGGCGGGCGGAAGGACGCGCTCCTTCATCCTGCCAGTGGTGGTCGGATTGGCCGCCGCGTATGGCGTCGGCTGGCAGGTGGTGGGGATTGATTTCAGCAACGCCGACATGGACCGCGCCGCGGCCATCCTGCGCCCAATGGCGCGCCCCGATTTCGTTCAGCCGCGCCGCGAGCATAATCAGGTATGGGTGCAGGTGCAGGTGCCATGTTCCAGCGAGCCGCCGGCCGCGCGCCGCGAAGACGACGGCAAGGTGGCGATGGTCATCCCCGATTGCGGACGGGTGGGCGAAACCCTCATCGTCACCGCCAGCGGAATGTGGCCGAACGCGGAAACGGAAGTGACCTGGCGCACGGTCATTGGCGATTTGAAATTGGTCGGCGAAGGTGAAACGCAAATGCTGGTGGTGAAATCCGACGATACCGGTTCGCTGACCACCGCCATTCGCGTCCCCAGCACCGCCCTGGTGGCCGCGCCCGATCCCAACCTGCCGCAATTTCACCGCGTCTATTTTGATCAATACCGTCCCATTGGCGGAGTGGAACTATCGTACATCGGCAATGAGGTCCTGAAGGGCGCGCTCGCCACGGTGGCCATGGCCTTGCTCGCTACCGGGCTGGCCATGCTCTTTGCCATTCCGCTTTCCTTTCTCGCCGCGCACAACCTGATGGGCGGCAATCCCATCACCTATGCCGTCTACGTTGTCGTGCGAACCCTGCTGAATATTCTACGTTCCATTGAAGCGATCATCATCGCCATCGTATTCGTGGTCATCGTGGGTCTTGGACCCTTTGCAGGGATGCTGGCGCTGGCGCTGCACTCGGTGGCCGCGCTCGGCAAATTGTATTCCGAAGTGATCGAGGGCATTGACCCCGGTCCCATCGAGGCCATTCGTGCCAGCGGCGCCAACTGGGTGCAGACCGTCCGCTACGCAGTCATCCCGCAGATCGTCCCGCCCTTCACCGCTTTCACCATCTACCGCTGGGACATCAACGTCCGTTCCGCGACCATCATCGGGTTCGTGGGCGGCGGCGGACTTGGCTTCCTGCTGGTCGAACTCATCCGCGTCAACAACATGCGCGGCGTGAGCGCGGTCTTCATTGCCATTGCTGTGGTGGTCATCGCGCTCGATTACTTCAGTGCCAAACTGCGCGAAAGGCTGGTGTAACATGCCGACCGCGCGCATCGTCCGCAACGCCCTGCTGATGGCCTTGATCGTGGCCGCGTTCACCGTTTCATTCAACGTGACCGAGGCCGACTTTCCACGCCTCTTTCGTGACCTGCCCAAGGGCAAGGACCTCATCCTGGCCTTTCTCACCCCCGATGTGATTTCGCGTGACGTGGAAACGCGCACCATTTCCATCGCTTTCCCCATCCCGTGCGGTTCCGCCCCCGGCGAGGAATCGATTCCCGGCAGCGGGCCGCGCCTCGTCCCCAGCGTGAACTGCACCGACCCGCTCACCAAATTCACCCTCGAAGGCTTCAACCTGGCGCCCAATTCAGAATTGGTCATCCGCTGGAAATTGCCCGACGAACGCCTGATGACTGCCGTCCGCACCCAGACCGATTCCAACGGCTACTTCACTGCCCAGGTGGAAGCGCGTCCCATCATCGCCACCAAGAATGGCATCGCCAGCCGCCTCGAAGTGGACACGCTCACCCCGGTCGGAGGAAGCAAACCCAGCCAGGCCCTGCTCGACGTGCTGGATGCCATGTTCGAGACCATTTTCATGGCGCTGCTCTCCACCACCATCGCCACCATCATCGCCGCCCCGCTTAGTTTTCTGGCCGCCAGCAACATTACCAAGCGCGGCGTGATCGGCGCAAGCATTTACTACATCATGCGTTTCATTTTCAACATCCTGCGCGCCTACGATCCGCTTTCCATGGCATTGATCTTTGCATTCTGGTTGAGTTTTGGCCCCTTCCCTGGCGCCATGGCGCTCACGGTTGTCACGATTGCCTCGCTTGGAAAACTGTTTTCGGAAGCCGTGGAGAACATAGATAAGGGCTCGCTGGAAGCCTTGCAGGCCACGGGCGCAAGTTCCCTGAATACCGTCCGTTATGGTGTTGTCCCGCAGGTGATCCCCGATTTCGTTTCGTATATTGTCTATCACTGGGATATCAACGTCCGCATTTCCACCATCATCGGTTTTGTGGGCGGCGGCGGGATCGGCTACTATCTCAACTTGCGCATCAACGAATTCAAATGGCACGAGGCCGGCACGGCCATCTGGGCCATCGTCATCGTGGTCTGGGCGATGGATTTCCTCAGCGCCGAGGTCCGCAAGCGGCTGACGTAAGAACCGATCCGAATAACGGAGTGCAGACTTCCAGTCTGCTTGCCGGGGAGACTGAAAGTCCGCGCTCCGGGGTTTTTCGGATAGGCTCTTATGGCAGAAGGGTGATCGTCCCGCCGGATTTCTCGAAGCGCACCTGCTCCTCCCAGGCGCGCACCTGACATTCCAGCCCGACACCGCCCGCGTGGACTGCCTGTGCAAACGTAATCGTGTCGATCACGTAGGAGCCATCCGGCAGTTCGAGCAGGCTGTTGCCATAGTTCTCGCCGTCCGGGAAGCCGAGAGCATATCCGCCAAAGCCCGCGAAGGGAATCAGATGCGAGGTGAGATGGATCCCTCCAGCGCCGAACCCGCCGTCCCCGCTGAGAGAACCGAGTTCGATCTGATAGAAGCCGAGAGGTTCCGCCGCACTGGGGTCAAAGCCCGCGACCGGCGCGACCGCATCCCACGTCAGGACGAGACCCGTCGCGTCCAAAGCGGCGCTGACGTTGCGCGGGGCGTCCACCTCGCAGGATTGCCAGACATCGGTCGCCGTCGCGCCGGGAATCGGGTCACCGAACGCGTCGAGCAGGGTGAAGGTATACGTGCCGCCGGATACCGGCAGGCCGCCCTGATCGCCGAGGAAGCGGAAGGTGTTGATGAAATCAACGCCCGGCGAAAACAGATCGGTGAAGAAGGGAATAATCATGGTCCCGCCGCCGGGCAGATTAACGCGCACTGCCGAAGAGACAATGTTGGTGAAACTTTCGAGGATCGTGCCCTGGCTGCCTTCCTCCCCTTCGGGCGCGATCCCGACGATTCCATACACATCACCGCCGAAGAACAGGCCGTCGTCGAACTCAACGGCAGGACACTTCACCTGACGCCGGTCGTGGTGAATGGCCGACCAATCTCCCGTTTCCTCGGCGGTCTGCCACTGGCCTGCCGCGTCGTCATCCGTCACGCCCGCGCCGAACGTCCGCGCCAGGCCGGTCAACTTGATGACAAAGCCCCCGCCGGTGACGGTTCCAAAAATGGCGAGGTCGAACTCTTCATTGCCAAGCGCGACGACGCGCGCCGAGACAGGCGCGAAGTCCGCGCCGTCGCCGACGGCCATGCAGCCGTTGTACAGCGCGGCCTGCGGATCGTTCGGGTCGGGGCCGGAGCGGTCGAGCAGCAGGCGGAAGGGCTGGTCTTCGCTGTACAGGTTTTGAATCGCGCCGTCCCAGCGACCGCGCAGGTGATCCACGCTGTTGGGTGGAGCAGCGCCCGCCGGGATTACGGAAATGGCAAGCGCCGCCAGCAGAATGAAAATGACCAGGACATGAACAAATCGGGGTTTCATCTGAATTCTCCTTTCAGTTTTGATCCAAATTCTCATCGTTTCGAGACGATGGTTCGGCAGATTCCTGCATGGACAATCCTTTCATCGCGCACGAGATCATATCCACAAGATGCGCGACATTTTGAAAATAAACCCTCTCGCCGCTCTGAACGTGGTTCACGGATCCGCGCCAGATGAGGGCGCCGCCGTTTTTTTCCTGCCATAAGCGGATGATGAGGGTGAAAGCGCCCGGCGGATCGGTTCGCATGGATGTATCCCTGTTGACCTCCCCCAGCAAGCGGAGAGGTCAACACATCATTTCAACACCTCGAAGATTACGGCGCAATGTAGGTGGACGCGAACGGCGCGCTCAGCCCGCAGACGCGGATGTCATCGAAGTACATCACGGTGAGGGATTTGTCGGTGAACGGGCCGATCCAGATTCCGATGCCGCCCGCGGGAAGCGGCTCGGGGTCGGTGAAGTCAATGACTGGCTTGCCGTCAATCCAGAGTTGCGCATTGCCCTGGAAAATGGAAAGTTCGATGTAGTGCCAGGTCATCGCCAGTTGTTTAAACCCACCGGACTTCACCCTCTGACCCGAGGAAGGCTCGCCTGACATATCCATCAAGTAGCGCATCAGATGCGCCTGACCTTGGCCTCCCGAAAGGATGAAATTGTAGCTCGAGCCACCCGGCATGGCTAACTCGTGCCAGTTGAGACGCGGCTCGGTGGGGCGATTGACCATGAGTTTCATGCGCCAGACCGCATCTCCAAACAGGCCGGGGTCTTCCCCCCGGTTTCCGTTGGCATAATTCGCGCCCAGCCAGACGTTGTCGTAATTTGTTATCTTGGTGGCGTCAATCGTCCAAACGGAATTGGCCGCATTATCCGCCGCAGGTCCCACATAGGTGGTATCTGGGTTGCTTTGATCCTTGCTCCAATCCTGCGCTTCGCCATCCTGATAGTCCTCCACGTAGAGCAGGGACTCGCCCGCGCCGCAGGCATCGGCGGGTAGGATGCCAAACGGGTCGCGTTCCAGTTTCAGGACGATCTCGTTGGGGCCGCGTTGCAGGTTGAACGATTGCTCGCCCTTGAAATATCCCTGCGCGATGACGGTCACGGTTCCGGCCGGACCGTCGAGGTTGGTCCACATTGCCTGACCTGAGTCATCCACCGCGACGGGTTCCTCGCTGCCGGACATCGGGAAGAACATCAGCGCCCCCGCGATGGGGTTTCCATCCGCGTCCGTCACTTTGACCGTCAGGTTGTAAGGCAGAGGGGTGGGTGAGGGTGTGATCGTCGGCGGAATCGGCGTTGGCGTCCAGGCCGAGGCGGTCATGGTGGCGATCTGCTCGGCGGAGGGTCCGCACGCGGCGAGCAGGATCGCCGTCAACAAGAGCAGGATAAGAGTGAATTTGATTTTCATGGGTGCCTCCTTTGGCTGGTATCTGCGCCCATCGTATCAAGTCACTCTCACAAAACTCTCACAAGGGGGGAGGTACGCAGGTATACACAAGTAAACACGTACACAGGTTCCGTGTGTACCTGTGTACGTGTTTACCTGTGTACGCGATTCTGAGCCTACGGCAAACTGCGGATCTCGAAGTAGTCGAAGAGCGCGACGAGATCTTCTCCGGTTCCGGTCACATCAATGTTGGCCGCGCCGAGACCGACGCGTGAGAACTTGAATACATTGCCAAAGCGGCCAAGGCGAATCCACTCGTTCGGTTGGAGCGCGTACCAGGCACTGATGGTGTCCGGCTCGTATGTCAGCTTCAGGTAGAGATCCGGCTCGGCAAATTTCTGTTTGTAGGCGCCCCAGGTTTCGCCGATCTTGTAATCCATGTAGACGCCCTTGCCGCCCGGCACGCACACGTCGCAGTAGCCGTGATTGATGCCGATGTAATGCTGGGGGTCCTCGTAGAGGAAGATGGCCGCCTGCTGGAAATTGAACGCGGGATCCGCGTTGAGGTGGACGATGATCTCGAAATTTCCATCCGGCAGGTCACGGAAGAGCATATTGGTTTGCGTTCCGCCAGCCAATAAAGAGCCGTCATCGGCAAGGATTTGCAGCCAGCCGCCCTGTGTGAATCCCCAGCGATCCGGGTTTTCGTTCTCCCAGGTCCAGCCGGGTTGGAGCGAGCCGTTGAAGTCATCGCGGAAGAGAACGCCCTCCGGAAGAGGCGTGTTCGTCGGTGTGGGGATCGGCGTGTCGGTGGGAGGGATGGCAGTCGGAGGCGGGAGCGGCGTATCTGTCGGCGGGACCGCGGTCGCTTGCTGGATAGGCGGCGGGGTGGCAGTTTGCGGCGAGGCGCAACCCGCCACCAGGATGGAGATCGCGAGCGCGATCAGAAAGCGGAAGGTGAGTTTCATATTTCTCCTTTTCTCGAATGTTCAGAAACAGGATACCTATATGCTCTCACAAAACTCTCACAAAATGCAGGTCAATTCCCCAATGTCATTGTATACCCAAAATCCGCTTCAGCCTCCAGCCATTTTCCATGTAAATATCCACCAACCCGCGCCCGAAACGCGAGGCGGCCTCCTCGAAGCTTTTGGAATCCACGTAGCCTTGAAAGACCGAGTCCGTCACCCACTTTCCATAGGGCGCGCCGAGCAACACACTGCCCACGCGCAGGTCGGTGTTGTGAATCAGGTTGATGGCGCGCAGGGTCGTCTCGATGTCCACGGCGGCGCGCACCTGGCGCTGAACCGCCTCGTCCACGCCGACGCGGCACAGGAAGGCATCCACCACTTCGGGGTGGCTGACCCAGATCAGTCCCAGCGACTCGACCATGCGCGGATGCAGGGGCTTTTTGAAATCCACATGCGCCGCGAAGCGCGCCAGCGCCTCCTGCGGGTGGAACCAGCCGACCGGCGCGAGCAGGCGCAAGTACCGGGCGCTGGCTTCGGGGGCGTCGGTCATGTAGGCGGACAGCAGGGGAAAATCGAACCTGCGGGCGCGGGCGTAGCGCATCCCCAGCGGGAAAAAGCCGATGGGGCCGAACAGGCTCAGGGTCCCGCGCGAGGCGCCTTCGAGGAACAGGGCGCGGTTCTCCTCGGCAAAGCGCGCCGTCAGCGATTCGAGAGTCAACAGAGATTCATCGCGGAAGCGTTCGAGGCGCGGCGCGTTCAACGGCTGGAAGGTCATCAACAGCCACAGCCGAACCTCGGGGTCGTCCGCCGCATCGAACAACGATTGCAGGACGGGCAGGGCCTGATCCTGCCGCAGGTTGAGCCACAGGCACAATTGATGATGCGCCAGATAACGCGCCGCATCCACGCGGCAGGCGAGCAGGGTTTGCAGATCGTCCGCTTGGATTCGTTCCAGTCCCTCGGCGCGCAGTTTGAGGGCGGCGAGCAGGCGGCGGTACGCGGCCTGCTCGGCCTCGGTCAGGCTGCCAGCGCGGGCCACCGCCTCCACCGCGCTGCGGTCCGCCGGCCAGGAGGTGGTGTTGATCGAGAGCAGGCGCTGGACGAGCGTGCGCCCCATGCTGTTCGACTCGCCGGGCAGGCGCAGTTTTTTCACCGCCACCGTGTGGATCAATTGATCGGCCTCATCCATCAATTTCCTTGCCAGCCCGTAGCGCGTGAACAACCCCATGACGCGCAGGGCCACCTGCAAACGCGCCGACGAGGTGACGAAGGTCTGCAGGCCGATGTCACCCAGGAGACGGCGCAGGATAGCGAGGACGGTGTGCGGATCGCGCTGATAGACGGCGTTGACGACGACGAAGACCGCCTGACGCGTGGACACATCGCGCGACCCCGCGGCGGATTGGAACAACTCGAACCCGGCCTCGCCCATGCGACTCGCGGCGAAAAGCGCGGCGCGCTTGGCCTCGAGGGAGGGACGCTCGAGCAGGCGGCGGCCAATGGAAACCGCCAGCGCGGCATCCTCTTGCTGCAGGGCAACCAGCCCTTCGGCCGCCAACTGGCGCGCTTCGGAGAATCCGCTTTCGGCGAGCAGGACGAACTGGTCCGCATTTCTGGCGATCAGGAGCAGGATCAGCGCCGCGCCCCACAGCGCGGGGAAATCCCAGGCGGCGCGCGCCAGTTCGATCAGGCAGTCCTCAGCGAGGTTGCCCTCGGCGCACTGCGCATCGTAGTATTGGGCAAGCAGATATTCGAGCAGGTGGTTGTGTGCGAAGCGCAGGCGCGGCGCGAACTCCGAGCCGCCGACCGTCAGTACGCCCGCCTCCAGCAGTTGACGAAACGGCGAGCGCGGGTGTTCGCCGAATGCGGATTGGAGGGCGGGGTCGGCGCGCAGCTCCGTCAGCGGGAGCGCGGCCCGTTTCTGGCGCGCGCAGCGCGCGACCAGGTCGGCCACGAACTGCCGCGCCGCGGGATCGGTCACAGCGCGGTCGAAATATTGACGAAACAGCCGCCCGCCCGTATCCGAGGCGGGGATGAGACCGCCCTGCCAGGTCTCGGCCGCCAGGCGCAAAAGGTAGGGCGTGCTGAAGCGCGCCTGCATTTCCTCGGAGAGGTCGTCGAACGAGTTGCCGATTTTGCAGCCCCGACGGAATATTTCGTAGGCGGCGCGCGTCTCCTCGGGGGTGTATTGTCCCAGCGTCAGCGGCTCGCGCCCGAAATAGCACTGCCAGTTCAAATTCGCCGCGCCGCCCAGCGTCAGCAAACGCCACGGATGCTCGCGGCAGGCCAGGACGAACTTTACGGCGCGCGCCTCGGAGCGCTGATGGATGGCGGCGATCAGGGCGTCGAGGCGGCGGAGCAGGTCGGCGGGGTCCGCGCCCAAGTCTTTGAAGGCGTTCAACTCGTCAAGCAGGATCCAAACCAGGCGGCCGCGCGCGGCGGCCGCGCGCCCGAGGGCGGTCAGCGCCTCCTCCGCCGAGACGGATTCCGACCCCCATAGTTGACGCGTCAACTCGCGCTGGAAGTTGAGCGTGAGCGCGGACGAATCCAACAGCAGGACCAAATCGTCCCCCGCCAGGCGCGTCTCGGCCAGCCGCGCCAGAGAGGTGGTTTTGCCGCAGCCCGAAGCGCCGACGAGGATCAGACCGATCGCGTCGGAAGCGACGAACTCGTCCACCTTCGCCTCCAGCGCGGGGCGCGGCGTATACAGTTCGGGCAGGTATTGTCTGGCGGCGCGCATTTCGGCCAGCCTGTGTTCGGTGACTTTGCGCGCCGCCTCGCGCCGCGCCGACCAGTGATCTTCGAGCGGCGCGGTCTGGCGGATCTTGATGAAGAGCGTCTCGGTCTCGGGCATGGGCGCCACGCCGAGTTCGCGTTCGAGGATCGCCTTGCAGGAGGCGTATTGCGCGAGCGCGGCGGGACGGTCGCCCAGCGCGGCGTAGAGGCGCATGAGGGCGCGGTGCATCTCCTCCCGAAGCGGGTGGAGGGCGGCGAGGCGTTTGGCGATGGTGATCGCGTCGGTGAACTCGCCGCGCGATTCGTGGTGACGAAGCAATCCCTCCAGCGCGGCGCGCAAAAGGTCGGCCAGTTGCTCGCGTTCGAGCAGGCACCAATCGGCGTAGCAGCCTTCGAGGAATTCGCCGCGATAGAGAGCAATGGCCTCCTGCAAAGCGGATGCGTCGCCGCGTTCGATGAGGGCGCGGAACTGGTGAATGTCCACCTGTTCGGCGGGAATGTTCAGTGCGACCGTGTCGCGCGTCAGTTCCAGGTATATGTCCGCGTCACCCAATGCCTGTCGCACGCGCCATAATTCCGTGTTGAGGCTGGCGCGGGCTTTCTCCTCGATCTTTTCCGGCCAGAGAGTTCCCGCGAGAGCGGCGCGTGAATGCGGATGATGGGGGTGCGCGGCCAGGATGGCAAACAGTTCGCGGGAACGTTGGGTGGGAAATGGCGGCAGTAATTTTCCCCCCTCGAAGACCCGAACCGCGCCGAAGAGGTGAACTTCCAAGTGTTCCTGCCGATTTACGCTTTTTTCGGCAGCAACCAGCCGAGCAGCGCGTAGAGCAATCCCAGGAGCAACAGCGCAAATTTCACGGCGGCGCAGAAGGCGGCCAGGCGCGGCCACAGGGCTTGGAAATCTCCCAGCATGAAATTCCAGAGCGCAAAATTTTCCACGGCGTCGAAGAGGGCGGCGGCGAGCGCGCCCCATCCCAGCGGCGCGCCGATCTTCGCGAACGCGCCCGGGTGACGCCCGGCCGCCAGCAGGATGCCCAGCGCCAGCGCCAGGGCGTAGGCGGGCATGAAGAGGTAATCGAGCCCGAGGCCGAAGGCGGCGAACAGTTGCGCGGTCGCGTCCCACGAGGCGAGGATCTCGGCCGCGGGTTTGATCTCCCCCGCGAGTTCGAAAGTGACGATCCCGCCGGGCGCGGAGGGGGTGATCAGGGGGGCGTTCAACGCACGGAAAACGGCGAACAGGATCAGGGTCAGGGCGAGAAACGAGAGGAAGAGGGGCTTGCGGACGGGAGGGGTGATGAAGTCGAGAGGGTGGCGCATGGCATTCTCCAAGTCGAAAGTCAAAGTTCGAAGGTCGCTTGACTTTTGACCTTCGACCTTCGACTAAATGGATTTCCTATAAACTCGATGATTTTTATACTCCACCCCGTTCAGGTTCTTCAAATCGGCGCGCATCTGTTTCGTGGTCTCGGCCACCTGGGTCATTTCGACGTGTTCGAACTGGCCGAAACCGAGCAGGGTTTTGCCCATTTCATAATAGAGGAGCGCGTTGCCGCCCATGCCCTGGAATTCGGGCAGGATGCCCATGCCGTTGCCGCTGACGGTTTTGGAGCGCTTCATTTCGAGCAAAAGGTCGGGCAGGCCGAAGGGCAGGAGTTTGCCTTTCGCGCGCTGGAGCGCGGCGGAGACATCGGGGAAGGCGAAGAGGAAGCCGACGATCTCCTCCTCGTGCAGGATGATCTTGATGAGGCGCGGGTCGGCCACGAGGAAGATGTTGTCCACGGCGTATTGGATGTCGCCGGGCGAGAAGGGGTAGTATTCCCAATTGTGGATGAAGGCCTTGTTATAGGCCGCGCCGATGCGCGGCGCCCACTGGATGAGTTCGCGCTTGCTCTTGAATTTCTTGACCCACAGGCTGCCGCGCTGGAGGACGCGTTTGGCGATGCGTTCGACGCGCTCGGGAATGCGGAAGGCCTCGGACGGGAGATAACAAGAGACGAAGTCCACTTCCTTTTCGAAGCCAAGCGCCTCGACCAGTTTGGGGTAGTAGGCGTAGTTGTAGTTCATCATCGTCATCATCTGGCGATGCTCGAAGCCGAAAACCTGGATGCCGTAGCCGTCGAAGGGAGAGAGGCCTTTCGGGCCGATCAGGGTGTCCATGCCGCGCGCCCGCGCCCAATCGCCGACCGCGCCGAAGAGGGCGTCGGCCGCCTCCTGGTCGTCCACGCTTTCGAAGAAGGAGAACTGGGCCTTTTTCGTCCCGTGATATTCGTTGAAGGGTTTGTTGATGCCCGCGCAGATGCGTCCGACCACTTCGCCATCGCGGACGGCGAGGAAGAAGTCCGCTTCGGAATGGGTGAAGAAGGGATGCTTCTTACGATTCAGCGGAAGATATGCGTCCATGAAAAGCGGCGGCACCCATTGCGGACAATTCCTGTATAGTTGGTAGGGGAATTCCACGAAGCGTTTGACATGGGCTTTGTTGCCGGTATCCACGTTCTCGATGGTGAGCATGGCGGACTCCTTGAGCAAATTTTAGTCCAGTATAAATCAGATTGCCGAAAATTGCTTCTTGAAATTCGCTGTTCAAGCGATTATCGGCCTGGTCGGCAGCGCGGACCGCCGCTCGGTGAACGGCCAAAATGTGAGCATTGACACTTGAAATCGTTTTTTGAAAGTGCTATAGTGACATTTGTATAAAAGTTTTTGTGGATGGAGACGTATGGCGGATGGTTGACGTGAAAGTTTGATATCTACGCCACCGTTGTGAAATCGCTTTGTTGTTTCCGGGAGGAAGCCATGAAGAGACTATCCATAATCCTGGTTGCGGTCGCGCTCACGCTGGCTGGATGCGGAGGCGGCTCGGCCCAACCGAAGCCGGGCGCGACCTTCAGCGGGCCGATCCAGATCGACGCGGATAAAGCCGAAAGCGCGTATTTGAGTTTCACCATTTCCGACGATGGGACCGCGATCACCAAAGTGGCGGTGTCTCTCACCAACTTCCATTGCGAGGCCATGTCGGGCGGGCAGATGAGTCTGCACAGCGGGGGAAATTTTCCCATCTCGAATGGGTTGGACCTCTCCCCCTCCAACATTGGCCAGATCACGGGCCGCTTCAGTTCACCCACCAAGGCCAGTGGAACCATCAACATCCAACTCGAGATCAACACAGGATTTGGGTCAGCCCGTTGCGAGATGGGCGCTTGGAAATGGAGCGCCGAGGCAAAGTAACAAACAAAAAAGGAGAGAAACGCCATGAGTACCACGAACCAACCTGTTTCATCCGCCAAAAGATCAAGCGTTTGGATGATCGTTATCCTGGTTGGGCTGTTCGTTTGCGCCTGCCTGCTGGTTGCGGGTGTGGCCTTGGGATTGGGGGTCGGCGGAAAATTACCGCTTTCTTTCCTTGCTTCTCCCACTCCCACGTTCACGCCGACGTTTACGCCCACCAATACCCCCCTTCCGACATTCACGCCCACCCAGACCAACACCCCTCTGCCGACGTTCACGCCCACGCTCACGCCCGTGCCTGAGCAGCCGTTCGCCGAGATCGTCGCGGCGCTAAAACCGGCATCCGAGGGCAAAGGGGTACCGGAAGCGGCGGCATACGATCAGAGCAAACCCGGCATCCATCCCATTGTTTTCTTTTCCTCCAAGGACCAGGAAGGGTGGAACAACAGCCTGCCAGTTTCCTGGCGTCCTTTGCACGTCAGCCAGGCGGAATTGGTTGCCCTTGTTCGATATAACAATGTGGAGGTCGAGAAGGCGCGCTATATCGGCAAAGGCACGGGTATCTTCTACGTCAGCCGCATGCGCGTGGATACCGAGGTCATCCTGCGCGAAGCGCAGACGGGCATGAGCATCGTCTCGAACACCTTCCGAGGAGGAGAGCCGCCCAAATTGCCTCCCTCCCTTCCGATTGGGACAACAGCGGTGTATGGGCCCAGCGTGGCGTACGAAACGGTGCTGGCGTGGTTGAAACCCTACGTCGAGCCGTAATAGCGACGGTCTTCAGAAGCGGTTGTCGTTGCGTCACGGCTGCGCGCCGACAAACTGTAACGCGTAGATGGCATCCTGATAGCCGGGGTGGACTTTGAGCGCCTTGCGCCAGTCCGCGATGGCGCCTTCGAGGTCGCCCTTGCGCCAGAGGCCCCAGCCGTGCCAGAGCAGGGCTTCCTCGGCGTAATGCCCGTTGATGGGGCTGTAGGTCTTTTCGGTGATCTCCAGCAGGTAGTCAATGCGGTCGGCGTGGAAGTAGGCGAAGAAGGGCCAGAACTGGTAGCGCGTCATGCGTTGGGGAAGGCCGAGGGTGAAGGCCTGGTCGAAGGCCTGGGCGGCCTCCTGATAACGCTCGAAGTAAGTCAGGCCCGCGCCGAGGTTGAACCAGGCGAAGGCGTCGTCGGGATTCGCGGCGATGTCGGCGCTGGCGATGTCCATGGCGCGCTGACGGTTCAGGTCGGGGTCCCAATCTGCTTCCAAAAGCGATTTGACATCCTCTTCATTTTGGGGGAAGTAAATGACCATGTAAAGATAACTGAACGGCTTCCAGTCTTCCACCAGTTGTTCATAAGGGAAGCGCCTGTCGGGGCCGCGCAGGGGGTCCTGGGCGATGATCATGCTCTCGGCGTCGTCGTAGCCTGTGACGACCAGGTAATGCGCCGACCATAGATCGTCGGCGGGGCCGCTGGTGTCTTCGGGACGCAGGGGGGTGGCGGCTTCGATGAGAATGGGATAGCCCGCCGCCAGCAGGCGTTTGAGCAGGTCAATCGTCCCCGCCACGCGGTACTCGGCCCGCAGCCAGCCCGCTTCGTTCAGGATGTAATAGCGGAGTTCCTCGGGGTTTACGTTGCGATCCTGTTTGACCGGCTTGACGATGTTTGCAATGTCCACCTGGTTCCCCTCCCAGCCGTACATGCGCAGTATCATGGACAGGGTGGCAGGCCCGCAGTTGTTGATGTCCTGCCGCTCGTAGGCGGGCGAACTCAGGCTGACCTGCGGCGGGAGCGGAACCGGCGTGGGAGACGGCGGTTCGGTCGCGACCCGCGTCGGCGTCGGCGGAAGGGGCGTGAACGTGGCGAACGGCGTGGACGGGACGGGAGTGGGGATGACGACGGGGTCAATCGTATTCCTGAAGCGGGTGGCCCACACCTCGTACCGCCACACCGCCCGGGCGCGGATGGATGGAATCTGAAACAGCAGAAATCCGACCAGCAAAAGACCCGCCGCGCCGATCAGGAAAAATTTCAGGCGTTTCGACATGTGAGGAGTGTACCACGTCAAAATGAGAGGGGTTTAATTCGTCCCTCGCGCCAACGTTCTGCCCTTCCCGTGTCTTGACAGCCCGCCGTTTTTGCGGATAATTCAAACCAACAGGCGAGCCAAATCAAAGGCAATGACAGAGGAAAGTAGGCTGGCGGAAGCCGACAGAGAGGCGCAAGGCAGGGCTGAAACCTGCGCCCGGTCGAAACCAGTCGAAGTTCCCTCTCGAGCCGTTCGGGTGAACGTACCGCAAAATTCATTTTGCGAACTGGCAATGTAGCATAAATGTTGCGGTACTGGTAGTCCGAGCCGCAATCCCAGCGTTACGAGGGAAGTCGTTTTGTCATATAGTCTCATCGTCAGACTATCAGACTATGAGACCAGCCGACTACGAGACTAAATTTGGGTGGTACCACGGGAACCGTCTCCCGTCCCATTGGTGGACGGGAGATTTGTATTTGTAAACCATTCCGTCATTGCGAGGAGGGCGTACTTCCAGACGAAGCAATCCCCAAGCCATGGAGGAGATTGCTTCGCTTCGCTCGCAATGACGGAAACAATATTGGAGGCACGAATGCAGGAGCAATTGAAAGATATCGAAAAATCCGCGCTGGAGGCGCTCGCTTCGGTCGTGACCGAGGACGCGCTCCAGGCGTGGAAGACCGCCCAACTCGGACGGAGTTCCCCGCTGATGCTGGTCTTCGCGGGGCTGGGGAAACTCTCGAAGGAGGAGAGGCCCGCGGTCGGCGCGGCGGCGAACCGGGTGAAGGTCGCGTTGGAAGCGGCTCTCGCGGCGCGCGAGACGGAGATCAAGGCCGCGGCGCTGGCAAAGTCGCTCGAGGAGGAGGCGCTCGACGTCACATTGCCGGGGCGGAGGGTCAACGTCGGGCGTCTGCATCCGTCCACACAGCAGTTGCGCCGCGTGTTGGACATCCTGAAAGAGATGGGCTTCCAGGTCTACACTTCAAGAGAGGTCGAGACGGACGAGATGAATTTCCAGTTGCTGAACTTCCCGCCGCATCACCCCGCGCGCGATATGCAGGATTCGTATTACGTGGAAAGCGAGGGCCGCGGCGATAACCCGATTTTATTGCGGACGCACACCTCGCCCGGACAGATCCGCGCCATGCGCGAGTTCGCCGCGACGAATCCGCAAAATCCGCCCCCCATCCGCATCGCGCTGCCGGGGATGTGCTTCCGTTACGAGCAGATCACCTCGCGCTCCGAAATGCAATTCAACCAGGTGGAGGGACTGGCCGTGGGCGAGGGTATCACCTTCGCCGACCTGAAAGGGACGCTGAGCGATTTTGCGCGGCGCATGTTCGGCCAAAACGCCCGGACGCGTTTCCGCGCCGATCACTTCCCGTTCACCGAGCCGTCCGCCGAGATGGACGTGGAATGTTTCGTGTGCGGCGGAAAGGGATGCTCGGTCTGCAAGCGTTCGGGCTGGCTGGAGATTCTCGGCTGCGGCATGGTGCATCCCGTCGTGCTGCAAAACGGCGGATACGACCCGAGGCGCTATTCCGGCTTTGCCTGGGGCATGGGACCGGAGCGCCAGTTGATGCTGCGCTACAGGATTGACGACATCCGCTATTTCTGGGGAAACGATGTGCGTTTCCTGGAGCAGTTCTAACGAAGAGAGTAGAGAGTAGAGAACAGAGAGTAGTCAAAAATCTCTACTCTCTCCTGACAAGGATGTGAATTATGAAATTGCCCATTTCCTGGCTCAAAGATTTCGTTGATATTGACGGCCTCTCCGTCGAAGACATCGCGCGTACATTCACCTTTGGCGGACTCGAAGTGGAGGAAATCCTCTACGTGGGGTTGCATAAGCCTGCCGAGGGCGCGAAGGATATGCACTCCAGCCAGCGGCATGAGTTCAAGACCGGCGGCATCGCATGGGACCGCGACAAGATCGTCGTGGCGGAAATCCGCGAGGTGAAGCCGCATCCCAACGCGGACCGGCTGACGCTGTGCGATCTGTTCGACGGCAAAGAGGAACACGTTGTTCTGACGGGCGCGCCGAATTTGTTCGAGTTCAAAGGGAAAGGCAAACTCCCCAGGCCGCTCAAGGTGGCGTATGCCAAGGAGGGCGCGGCCATCTACGACGGCCACGCCGAGGGACAGCAGTTGATGACTCTCAAGCGGACGAAGATCCGCGGCGTGGAATCCTACTCGATGGCCTGCTCGGAGAAGGAACTGGGCATCAGCGAGGATCACGAGGGCATCATCGTCCTCGACGACGACGCGCCGGTCGGGACTCCGCTCGCGGACTACATGGGCGACGCCGTGCTGGACGTGAAGATCAACCCCAACATGGCGCGCAACGCGAACGTGTTTGGTTTGGCGCGTGAGTTGGCGGCGATGACGGGGAGGAAGATGCGTACACAGGTAGACAGGTACACACGCGCAAGCGCACAGGTGGGGGAGTTCGCGGAGATCGAGATTACCGATCCCACGCTTAACCCGCGCTTCGTGCTGGGACTGGTCCGCGATGTGGAGATCAAGCCGAGTCCCTACTGGGCGCAGCGGCGGCTCAAACTGGCGGGCGTGCGTCCGATCAACAACATCGTGGACGCCACCAACTACGCCATGCTCGAAATCGGCGAGCCTTTGCACGCGTTCGATTACGATGTGCTTGTGGGGCGGATTGGCAATCCGCCCCACGGCAAACCCAGGATCATCACCCGCGCCGCGAAAGACGGCGAGAAACTCGTCACGCTCGACGGCAAGGAGCGCACGCTTTCCTCCACCAACGTGCTGGTCTGCGATACAAAAGGCCCTCTCTCCATCGCGGGCGTGATGGGCGGCGCGGAGAGCGAAGTATACGACGCCTCGACGGAAACGCTCGAAGTCAAAGCCATCGAACCCAAAGAAGGCCAGCCGACGATGGGTAAGATCAATCAACGCGGCAAAAGCACCACCAACATACTGCTCGAAGGCGCGGCCTGGAACTTCATCAACATCCGCCGCACGGCGCGCGAACACAACCTGCCCTCCGAGGCCTCGTTCCGATTCTCGCGCGGCGTCCACCCCGCGCTCGCCGAGACGGGCGTGCGCCGCGGCCTGCAACTGATGGCCGAATGGTCGGGCGGAAAGATCGAAGCGGGGCTGGTGGATAATTATCCGCTCCCGCCGAAGGAATCCGTCGTGGAAATTTCCACACGCGATGTTAAACGGATTTTGGGCATTGAACTAACCGCTGAACAAATCAGTGAATTGTTGCAACGCCTTGAATTTAAATGCGAAATTACGCAACACGCAACACGCAATACGGAATCAGACTCCACAATCCGCGTCACCACCCCACCCTATCGCCTCGACATTGGGGAAGGCGTAGTCGGCGCGGCCGATCTCATGGAGGAGATCGCGCGGCTGTATGGCTTCGACCGCATTCCCGAAACGCGGCTCGCCGATCCGCTTCCGCCACAGGTGGGCAATCCCGCCTTCGAGTGGGAGGAGCGCGCCCGCGATCTCCTCGTCCGCCTCGGGTTGCAGGAGGTCGTCACATATCGTATGACCTCGCCCGAACGCGAAGGCCGCCTCGCCGCGTACAGCGAGTACGCGAAAATCGCGAACCCCATCACGCCCGAGCGGCGCGTCTTGCGCCGCAGTCTGCTGGCGTCCGTTTTGGAAGCGGCGGAGAAAAACGCCCGCGCCGAGTCGCTGGAACTGTTCGAGATCGGTCCCATCTTCGAGCCTATTAAAAACGAACTGCCGCGCGAGATCGCCAAACTCGCCATCGTGATGACGGGACTGCGGATCGCGTCCGCGTGGGATGTGAAGGACTCCCCCGCGCTGGACTTCTACGACCTGAAAGGACGCCTCGAACTTCTTTTGAGCGGACTCGGTTTCGAGGACGTTTCCTACGCCCCGACCGATTCCGTCCCCTGGCTGCACCCGGGTAAAGCCGCGCAAGTGACCGTGAACGGACAGGTGGCGGGCGTCTTCGGCGAACTGCATCCGCTGGTGAAGGACAAATACGAGTTGGACGCGCCTTCCGTCCTCGTGGCGGAGTTCGAGGTCGAGGCCTTGCGCGCAATTAGTCCCGCGTATGGAATCGTACCTGTCCCTGAGTTTCCGCCCGTCTACGAAGACATCGCCGTCATCGTGGACGAATCGGTGGCCGCGTCGCGCGTCGAAGGCCTCATCCGCCAGACGGGAGGGCGAAGCGTGACCGACATCCGCCTGTTCGATGTCTATCGCGGCGATCAGGTCGGGGCGGGGAAAAAGTCGCTGGCCTATAGTCTCACGTATCAGTCCCCCGATAAAACGCTGACCGACGCGGAAGCCGCTTCCATCCGAAACCGAATCGTAAAACGGCTGGAGCAGGAACTGGGCGCGAAATTACGCAGTTAAGCGCATTTGTTGTATACTTGCAAAAACTTTTCGCAAAGGAGAATTCCATGAACAACAAGAACACCGGTGTTATTGCCACCATCGCCACTGTCCTGCTGTGCGGATGTCCCGGCCTTTTTTTGTGCGTTTTTGGCCTGGCCACCGCCCTGGGCGGCGGCACATACACGCTCGGCAGCGACGTTGGAAGCATTGATCCCACCATGGGGTATGTGCTGACCTGTCTGTCCCTGATCTTCATCGCCATTCCCATCGTGGTCGGGTTTGTGACCCTGCGGAAAAAACCCGAAGCGCCCGTCAGCGACGGACCGCTTCCCCCGGTTTCGTAGACAGGATGAAAACGGCGGCCGTTGCGGCCGCCGTTGGCTTATCGAACTCGAATGCCCAATGCTAGGGGGCAGAAATACTGATTTCCGACTCGCATGGCCCAATAGGTGGTATATGAGCCGGGCGTGTTGGGCGCTTGCATTTCCACGGACAGATCCACTGTTTGACCAACCAGTACATCCACCGGCAGATCGTAGAGCGCCTGCAAGTGTAAACGGCTTCCTTTGCGGAAAAGATAGTCCACGCTGTTGTGATCCCAAAATACAAGGCTGGTGTTTCGGACCCGCCAGGTGGCGATAAAGAGCGCGCCGCGCTTCAGGATGGAACCACTGGGCGGAGATACGCCAATCACCTGACAGGAGTACTTCTCCGTCGCGCCGCCACCCCCGCCGCCACCCCCGCCTCCACCCCCTCCTCCTCCGCCACCGGGTTTCTTGGTGCTGGTCATTTTAGGCTGCGGCGTCCTGGTCGGCGTGGTGAGTTTGAAGATGACGGTGGCTGTGGCCGTGGACGTGATAGTCGGCGTTTTGGACGGGGTGAGGGTGGGATACGGCGAGGGCGTGGACGTGTATTGCGCGCGGAGCAGCGCGGTGTTTGTGGACGCGGCGGCATACGTGCCGGCGATCATGGTGTCCACCGCGCCGACCGCCTGGGTGGGAAGCGGAGCCACGGCCGGGAGAACGGGGATACAGGCCAGGGTGACAGCCAGCATCGCCAGCAGGGCGCCAAAACGTTTTTTCCGGTCCATAGCGTTTCTCCGAAACAGGTTCGTGAGAAATCGGGTTTCGCGAAGAAACCCGATTTCTTCGTTCCGATGAACTTACGGCTGCATGCCCGGCTTGATGATCTCAACCTGAATATCCGCCGGGCAGAATTTATTGCCGCCATCGCCAATTACGTACATAACCACAGAGATATAGATGGGTTTATTGCCATCGAAGGCAGGCGCGGTCAGCTCGGCGCCTAATTTGACAATTTCACCGGGCGGAACCGTAGTACCTACACCTATCGAGAAGGGAACAGGAAAAGTGGATAGTGATTTATTGGCTAGAATATCAGTTCTGACGGTTTCGCTTGTCATTATCCAATTCCAAGTGGGTTGCCAGGTCTTTGTGCCAGTGTTTTTGAACCACCACCACACGTCGAGCGTATCGCCCACTTTCAGGATGGTGGCGGGAGAACTATCCAGCGGTTTTTGATCAACCAACTTGCATTGGTAGCGGGGATCCTTGGTGGGACCGCCCCCGCCGCCGCCGCTGAAGGGAGTAGGCCCGCCCGTGCCAGGCGTGACAACGAAGGGTGTGAGCGTGGGAAAGGGCGTGAGCGTGGGGATGGGCGTCTCGCTCGGGGCCAGGGGCGTCTCGGTGTAGAGCGGCTGGGCCGCGGCGGTGAGCGCCTCGCCCGCGGCCACGGTCTGCGCCACCGAGGTCTGGATTTGGCGGTTGATCTCCTCCGCGCTCATGGTCGGCTGTCCTGGGGCGCAAGCGCCGATCAGCAACGCCAACGTGAACGCGAAGTATACGATCTTGGATATTTTCATTCGTCTGTCTCCTTGTTTTTCTATTTCTCTGCATCCCCACCGGGGCCAATGCCCAGCGGGACCCATTTCTTCTCGTCTTTCAGGCGATGTTGGATTCCGCCGCGATCGTGGATTTGATCGAAGCCTTCGGGTTTGATGAACATCACATCGCCTTCGAGCATTCCATGGATTCCGGCCTGGCCAGGTTCGGGACGCTTGAGCCCCTTGAACCTGGCCGCGTCGGAGGGAACGTAATCGGTCGGCTCTTCGTAGGTGGTGATGTAGCCTTCGTAATTGCGCAGGATGATCTTGTGGTCGGACATGCTCAAGAGATAATTCGGCATGACGGGAATCTTGCCGCCGCCGCCGGGCGCATCAATGATGTATTGCGGCACGGCGTAGCCGGAGGTGTGTCCGCGCAGGCCTTCCATGATCTCGATGCCTTTGGCGACGGGTGTGCGGAAGTGTCCCGCGCCTTCGACGAGATCGCACTGATAGAGATAATACGGCCTCACGCGGATTCGCACCAGGTCCTGCGCCAGTTTGCGCTGGATGTGGACGTTGTCGTTCACGCCCGCCAGCAGAACGGACTGGTTGCCGAGCGGAATGCCTGCCTTCGTTAAACGGTCACAGGCCTGTTCCAGTTCCAAACTGATCTCGTTGGAGTGGTTGACGTGGATGTTCATCCACAGCGGATGGTACTTCGCCAGCATGTCGCACAATTCCTGCGTGACGCGCATCGGCATGAAGACCGGCACGCGCGACCCGATGCGGACGATCTCGATGTGCGGAATTTCTCGCAGGCGGCTAAGAATCTGCTCGAGGATCTTCGGCGCGAGAACCAGCGGGTCGCCGCCCGAAAGCAACACGTCGCGGACTTGCGGTGTGCGCTTGAGATATTCGATTTGCATGTCGAACTCGGCCTGCGAGAAGGTCTGGCCGGGATCCCCGACGATTCGAGAGCGCGTGCAATAACGGCAATAGGAGGCGCATTGCGTCGTCACGAGCATGAGAACCCTGTCAGGATACCGGTGAACCAGCCCGGGTACGGGAGAGTGGCGATCCTCGGCCAGCGAGTCCTCCATCATGGCGGTAAAGGTCTGCATCTCCTCGGCGCGCGGGATGATCTGGCGGCGGATCGGGTCTTCGGGGTCGTCGGGATCAATCAGCGAAATAAAGTAGGGCGTCACGTCCACGCGGAAGATGCCCTGCGTTTGGAGCGCCTTGCGTTCGGACTCGGTCAACGGGATGACTTTTTCGATCTCTTCGGCGGTGTTGAGGCGGTGGCTCAACTGCCAGCGCCAGTCGCTCCACTTTTCGTCGGGAATGTCGGCGTAAATGGGGGCGCGTTTGGAAACAAAGGGGGTGGGCATGGGTTTCTCCGTTGGGTGGCAGTACCACAACACATCGTCCCCGAAGGGAATTTATGTTGCCTCCCCTGCAAGATAAATCTCCCTGACACTCCCTGGCACCGCCCGCCAGGGCAGGTGTGCACGCCACATCGTCCCGATGTCCTTCGGGAGGGCAAGTGTGCGGTACTGGCCTCAGATTAAAAACAACTAAAGCAAGGACTCAAACACCTTCGGGAGGGTCGTGATCGGGGCGGAAAAAGCCTGCAAATTTGCCAATCATGCAAGCATTGTAAAAGCAAACCGAAAGCGGGTCAATGTCGCTATTCTAGCGCGGAGGTGTGCGGAAGAGCAGGGTACAATGGGGGCAGAAGGAGTTCCCATGACCCTCGAAGGCACGCACGGCCTGTGGGGCGACCTGCACCGCCCGAACCTTCCCCCCGAACAGGCCGATTTCACCGTTATCGGCCTGCCGTTCGACGGCCTCGCCAGCGCGCGCAAAGGCGCGGCGGAAGCGCCGGCGCGCATCCGCTTCTGGTCGCGGCACGTGACGCCCTTCAGCGAGGACCGCACACGGCTCGCGGGAATCACCGTCTGCGACGCGGGCGACCTCTCCATCTCCCGCCCCGAGCGTGACTTCGAGCGGGTTGCCCGACGAGTGGCCGATCTGCCCTCGGGCATTCCCCTCCTCCTCGGCGGCGATCATTCCGTCACCATCCCCATCCTTCAGGGACAGCGCCAGCGCTTCGCCGGTCAACGCCTCGGCCTCCTGTGGGTGGACGCGCATCCCGATCTCTGCGACGAGTTCGACGGCTCGCGCCTCTCGCACGCCTGCACCCTCCGCCGCGGACTCGAGTTCGGCATCGAACAGCAGGATGTCTGTCTCGTTGGCCTGCGTTCGTGGGAGGAGCAGGAAATTGACCTGATCGAGAACGGACAGATGCACGTTTACACCGCCCGTGACGTGGCGGAACTCGGCATGAAATCCGTGGCCGCGGACGTGCGCCGCATCCTCTCGCGCTGCGACGCGCTCCACGTCTCGCTCGACATTGACTGCCTCGATCCCTCCGCCGCGCCCGGGACGGGCATCCCCGAATTCGGCGGCCTCACCAGCCGCGAGGTCCTGACGCTGATCCAATCCCTGCAGGGGCTTCCCCTCGTCGGCCTGGATGTCGTCGAAGCCGCCCCGCCGCTCGACCCCTCCGAAGCGACCGTCTTCGCCGCGCTCAAGATCGTCATGGAATTCATCGCGGTTGTGGCGCGAAGCAGGAAGTGACCATGACCATTGACGCCGACCAATTGGAAGTCATCCACCTCCCTGAAGAGAATCGTTTTGAGATCCACGTGGATGGATATATTGCCGAGTTGACTTACTCGCTGATGGGTTCGACCATCCTGTTCACGCACACGCTCGTCCCGCCCGCGCTGGAGGGACAGGGCATTGGGTCAAAATTGGCAAAGGCGGGACTGGAATATGCGCGCGGAAACAAGTTCAAGATCCAGTCAATCTGCTGGTTTGTGACGCGCTATCTGCAACGGCATCCTGAATATCAGACTTAACACAGAAACCCGATTTCTCCAGGAAATCGGATTTCTATTTGTTCTGGCGGGGAGGGAGGGATTCGAATAGCATCCCCTTTCGGGGACGCTCGGCTGGAACGAAAAACGCGCCTTGCGGCGCGTTTCTCTCTCTGGCGGGGAGGGAGGGATTCGAACCCTCGGCTGAGGTTTAAGCCCCAGCACTCACTTAGCAGGCGAGCCCAATCGGCCTCTCTGGCACCTCCCCATTTCAATTTTCGATTTACGATTGTAGATTGACGACCCCAATCGTAAATCCAAAAGCGTAAATCGTCAATTGTGCGGAGGGAGTGGGATTCGAACCCACGTGGACTTTCGCCCAACATGTTTTCAAGACATGCGCCTTAGGCCGCTCGGCCATCCCTCCACAAGGTCCCGATGTAATTCGGGAGGCGCGGAGATTTTACCATGAGTTTCGCCCTCACCCCCGGCCCCTCTCCCAAAGAACGTGGGAGAGGGGAGTACGCAATACGCAACTGGACTTTGGCCATTTAAGTTGAGTAGCAGGCAACTTCCAGCAGGGAAAACAAAGCGGTTCTTGGAATTAGGAGCATTTTGTTGCGATTCGACGAGT
>DAOUMJ010000055.1:0-30799 GCA_034411715.1 Anaerolineales bacterium
ACTACTCATGTACGGTCAACCCACCATCTCCGACGCCCGCTGCGCGTCGTTATGGACGTCATTTCCTTACCCGAGAAACTGGGTGGCAAATTCTCGAGATCGACAAGCGCCGCACCGAACTGGAAAATCGCGCCGACAAACTGGAGCAGCGCGAGCAGAACCTGAACAAGCGGCAATCCTCCATTGACCGCCGCGCCAATGAGATCGAAAAACTCTACGAGCAGGAAGTGGTCAAACTCGAGCAAATTTCGAACCTGTCACAAGAAGAAGCGCGCAAGGAATTGTTCGCGGCGGTGGAGAAGGAAGCGCGCGCCGACATGGCGCGCATCTACCGCCAGATCGAGGCCGAAGCGCGCGAGGAGGGCGAGAAGCGCGCCCGCAAGTTGATCACCGACGCCATCCAGCGCGTAGCCTCGGAACACGTGGCCGAGGTAACCACCTCGCGCGTCACCCTGCCCAACGAGGAGATGAAGGGGCGCATCGTGGGACGCAACGGGCGGAACATCAAGGCCTTCGAACAGGCCGCGGGCGTGGACGTGATCGTGGACGATACGCCCGAATCCGTCACCATCTCGTGCTTCGATTCCGTCCGCCGTGAAATCGCCCGCCGCGCCCTCGTCCGCCTGACGGTGGACGGGCGCATCCATCCCACCCACATCGAAAAGGTGTTGGAGGATGAGACCAAGGCGGTGGAAAAGATCGTCAACGAGGCGGGCGAACAGGCCGCTTTCGACGCCAACATCGCGGGCCTGCATCCCGAAGTGCTGCGCATGATGGGACGCCTGAAATTCCGCACCTCCTACGGGCAGAACCAACTCGCCCACGCAGTGGAAGTGGCAAAACTGGCGGGCATCCTCGCGGCCGAACTGGGCGCGGACGTGGAACTTTCCAAGCAGGGCGGCTTTTTGCATGACATCGGCAAGGCTATGGACCACAACCAGGAAGGCACGCACGCCAACCTGGGCGCGGAATATTGCAAGCGCTACAACGTGAACCCAAAGGTGGTCAATGCCATTGCCGCGCACCATCACGAAACCGAACAGGAAAGCATCGAGGCCGTCATCGCCGAGGCCGCCGACGCCATCTCGGGCGCGCGTCCCGGGGCGCGGCGCGAGGACCTCGAAGCCTACATCAAGCGCATCAAGACCCTCGAAGACCTGACCAATTCGTTCAAGGGCGTGCAGCAGAGTTTCGCCATCCAGGCGGGGCGCGAGGTGCGGATCATCGTCCGTCCCGAAGAAATTGACGATCTCGAATCCAGCCGCCTGGCCCGCGATGTGGCGAAAAAGATCGAAGAGACCATGCAATATCCCGGCCAGATCAAAGTGACGGTCATCCGCGAAACGCGGGCGGTGGATTACGCAAAGTAGGGTGATAGACGCGCACACAGGCGAACAGGTGAACCAGGCAGGGCGGCTCTTACCGAGCCGTCCTGTTGCTTTATCATCGCGTCGGACAGGGGGCCTGTCAGATATGCAAACCAAGTCCGCTTGCAATTAGGTTGCAGGCGCCCCGAGAAATTTTTCCAATGTGTATAATGATTGTCGAGTTTCGTCAGGCATTCCGTGGCAACCATTTACCGCCTCCGTATTGTTGCTTTCTCCCTCCTGCTGACGCTCTTTGCCGCGTCTATTGTTCTCTCGTTCCTCATTCGAAACACGCAACAATATGACGCGGCGCTGATCAACATCGTCGGACGCCAGCGCATGTTGACACAGCAAATGGCGCTCGAGACGCTTCTCGTGCAGACGTACCCCGATGCGGAATACCGCCAGGCTTTGCGCAGCACGACGTACGCAAGTTTCGAAACGACATTAACCGCCCTGACCAACGGCGGTCAGATCGTTCTCCCAACCGGGGAAGCATTCACCATCCAGCCAGCCTCCGAGGAGATCCGAGAACAGTTGCTGGTTGTAAACAGCATTTGGGAGGAGATGGATCGGGAAATCCACATTGTCCTGGATGAAAGCCAACCGAGCGGGGATCTGAACACAAGCGTCGAAAAGATCATCCGTCTCAAGCCGCGCCTGATTCTTGAATTGGACAGAGCAGTGCAATTGTACGAGATTGCCTCCAACCGCAACATCGCCAGATTGCAGGCAATTCAACTCGGCCTCCTGGCTGCCGCTGTGATCCTGTTGGGCGCGCTCATCATGATCACCAACCGCCGCGTCCTGCGCCCGATCCTGTCTCTGGGGCAAATGGCAACACGCATTGGCAAAGGGGACCTCAAAACGCCCATTGCAGTGATGGGGTTGGAGGAGATCAACCTGCTGGCAAAAAACCTGGACGAGATGCGCGAGAAATTGAGAACCTCCTTGCAGGTGCAGACCGCGCTGGTTTCCCTGTCGCAGTGCCACTTGAAGGCAGCCGAGGAGCAAAATGCCATTGAATGCGCGGTCAAGACTGCCGCTCAAGTCCTGAATGCCGATTACAGCTCGGTGGCGCTGCTCGATCCTGATGGCCGCCTGATCCTGAAAGCGGCCTGGGGACGCGGCACAAACCGCGCAATCGGCATGGAACTCGAACAGGGCAAAAGATCCCAGACCGGTTACACCATTCTGCAGGGGAAACCGATCCTGGTGCGGGATTACAACAAACTGACGGAATTCTCCGTGCCGCCGCTCGTATCCGAATTCAAAATATCCTCCGGGCTGAGCGTCCCCATGCTCTCACGCGGAAAGATCATCGGCGCCATGCTGGCGCATTCCAAAACGCCGCATCATTTCAAACAGGAATCCATTCCGATATTATCACTGATCGCCAACCAGACTGCGATCACCGTGGATAAGATTCGCCTGCTCGATGAGAGGACACATCTCGCTTTCACCGACGAACTGACCGGCTTGTATAACCGCCGTCACTTCATAAAACTGGCGGAACGGGAAGTGAACCGCGCAGTTCGCTACAAACATCCGCAAGCCTTTATCATGTTCGACCTGGATCGCTTCAAACAGGTTAATGACAAATACGGCCACTCGGTAGGCGATCAGGTTCTCAAAACCGTCGCATCCCTGGCACGCCAGGAACTCAGAGAAATTGACCTGATCGGACGCTACGGCGGGGAGGAGTTCGTTATTCTTTTGCCGGAGACCGGACGAAGAGGGGCAAAAGCATTGGCGGAACGCCTGCGGAAGCGCATCGCGCAAACGCAAATCAAGGTCGGACAAGCGGAAATTTCCATTACAATCAGCGTGGGCGTTTCGATCCTGTCGCCGGACTGCAACGACCTGACCCAACTGATCGAAGCCGGCGACAAAGCCCTGTACGCCGCCAAAGCCGCGGGACGCAATCGGGTAAAGGAAGCCGGTGAAGGAGGAGAAAGTGAGTAAAAAAGCGGAATTGCAGGCGCTAAAAACCGTGGCCGAGGCGCTCAACCGCTCAGTGGGTTTGCAGGAGGCGCTGGAAGGCGCGCTCGAGGCGGTGATGCCGCTGGTCGGTTCCGAGGCCGGCTGGATCAGGCTGCTCGAGGAAGTGGCCGGGTTGCGCCTGGCGGCGGCGCGCAACCTGCCCCCGGCGCTGGAAGCCGATGACCGGGTTGCGATGCAGGGCACGTGCCAGTGTATTGACCTGCTCAGCCGGGGCCATCTGGAGGCGGCCGTCAACATCCTGGAATGCGAACGGCTGCGCTCGGCAGAGGGCGACCCCGCACGCTCCACTAAAACAGAAAAACGAAGCGTGCGGGGCGATACGCGCGGCCTGAGCCATCATGCCAGCATCCCTATTCGCGCCGCCGGGCGAACTTTGGGGGTGCTCAATCTCAGCACACCCTCAGACCGGGTTTATACCGAAGCCGAATTGGATCTGCTCACCGCCGTCGGCGACCAGCTCGGTGTGGCGGTCGAGCGGGCGCGGCTGTACGAGGCCGAGCGTCAGCGCGCGGCAGAGCTGACGGCGCTCAACGCTCTCGCCTCCGCCATCGGAGAAACGCTCGACCTGCAATTCATCCTCGCCACCGCCCTTGAAAAAATCGTCGCCATCACCGGCGTGGACGGCGCGGAGTGCCACCTGGCTGACGACGCCGAAACATTGAAGTTTGCCGCCCATTATGGGCTCGACCCGGCTTTTGCCGCCGGTTCGCGGGGCATCGTGTTCCGACCGGGGGAGGGGATTCCCGGCCGGGCATTGGCCAGCCGCGCGCCCGTGTGCGTCCCCGACGCGATCAGCAACGGGCGCTATCTGCGGCAAGACCTGGCGCGTTCCGCTGGATACCGTTCGCTGTTGTGCATCCCCATCCTCGGGCGCGAAGCGCTCCTGGGAACGTTCATGCTCTACAGCCGGAAGCCGCGCGAATTCCCGCCCGAGATGCAGGCGCTGCTGATGACCATTGGCAGGCAACTCGCCCTGGCCGTCGAACGGGCGCGGCTGCACCAGCGGGTCAAAGCCCATCACATCGAGGAGCAGGCGGCGCTGCTGAAGTTCTCGAAGGCGCTGCTCGGCGAGACCGAGGCGCAGGCGGTGATAAACCTGGCGGTGCAAGTCGCGTCGGAGGCGCTAAACGTTGAATTCGCGGCCCTGGCGCTCATGGATGCGGAGGGCGCGAGCGTGTCTGCGCCCGCCACCCTGGGCTGGCCTGTGGATCTCCTCCCGCAACTTCAGAACGTTCCGCTCGAGGCCGTTCCCGCCCTCGCCTACGCCATCCACAGCCGGTCGCCGGTCGTCATTCCCGACGAAACGCGCGAAACCCGCTTTGCGATACCTCCGTGGATCACACAAATGGGAATCGCCGCATCGCTGCTTGCGCCGATGCTCGTGGCTGGGAAAGCGATCGGTGGGCTGGTCGTCAACGGCTGCACGGCGCGCGATTGGAGCGGTGACGAGGTGCGCCTGCTGGCGCTCATCGCCAACGACGCCGCGCAGGCGCTCGAACGCGCCCGCTTGTACGCCCACGCCTAGGAACGCCTGGAGCGTATCTCCGCCCTGCACGATATTGACGTGGCCATCGTGTCGCGCCTGAGCCTGTACGAGAGACTGAGCGTCCTGCTCGAAAAGGTGACAGGGCGGTTGCAGGTGGACGCGGCGGCCGTCGCCCTCATCAATCCCGACACGCGGGAATTAACCTACGCCGCGCGGCGCGGGCTGGATGGCGAGTTCTTCGTGGATGGTCTGCTCAAGGTGAAAGAGGGCATCGCCGGGCAGGTGGCCCATAGCGGCGAAATAGCCGCCATCCCGGATGTGCGGGCCGAACCGCGCTTTGTGCGAGCCGCCATCGCAGAAAGGCTCGGCATTGCCTCGTACCTGGCGGTCCCGCTGCGGGCGCGGGGCGAGATCATCGGCGTGCTCGAGTTGGCGACGCGCGAGAGGCATACCTTTCTGCCGGAGGAGGTGGACTTTTTTGTCACCCTGGCGGGCCAGGCGGCGATCGCGATTGACAACGCCCGCATGTTCGAGGAAGCCGCCCGCCGCGCCGCCCAGGGGCACGCGCTGGCTGAGTGCGCCGGCGTGATCCTGGCAACGTTGACCCTGGATGCGCTCTGGCCGCCGGTTTTGGATGCAACCCGACAGGTGCTGTCCGCCGATCGCGCCGCCGTCTATCTGTATGACGCCGCCGCCGACCGCGTCGCCTGTCCTTACGCCTCCGGCCTGTCCGCCGAGTACGTGGCCGAGATCAACCGCCGCTTCCGCGAAGTTCCCGGCGGGCGGCTGCTCGAAGACCCCCAGCCGGTCATCGTCGCCGACGCGCAGACCGACCCGCTTGCCGCCCCCGTGCGCGATCTGGCAGCCCGCGAGGGATTCCGTTCCTACGCCGTTTTCCCGCTGGCCGCGCCGGGCGCCCCGCTTGGCGCGCTCGTCGCCTACCGCGACGCCCTCGCGCCTTTCACCCCCGACGACATCACGACCGGCCAGACGCTGGCCCACATTGCCGCAGTGGCAATGCAGAATGCCCGCTTGTTCGAAGCCGAACGCGCCGCCCACGAGCGGGCCGAGACATTGCGCGAAGTCGCGCATGCGGTGGGCGGCAGCCTGGCGCTCGACGAAGTTCTCAACCGAATCCTGGAACAACTCAAGCGCGTGATCACTTACGACACCGCCTCGGTGCTATTGCTCGGAAAAGCCGGCCAGCCGGAACTCGTAGTCGGCCTCGGACACGCGGACGAGAAAACCACCAGCCGCGCGGCCGGCGACCTGCTGGGAAGCAGTCCCATCCTGCGCCAGATGGCGCTCGACCTCCAGCCGGTGATCATCGCCGACGTGCGCCAGCGTCCGGGCTGGATCTGGATACCCGGCGCCGAGCACGTCCGCTCGTTTTTGTGCGCGCCGATCGTCTCCCGCGGGCGGATGATCGGCGCGCTGATGATGGATAACATTCATCCGGGTTTCTTCACAGAGACGGACGCGCGCCTGGCGCAGTCGCTGGCGCAGCACATGGCCGTGGCCATCGAAAACGCCCGGCTGTTCGAGGAAACGCGCGAGCACGCAAATGAACTGGAGTTCCTGAACCGCGCTGTCTTTGCGATGACCGCAACTCCAAACCTCGACTTGGCCCTCGATCAGGTGGTGGCATTGATGAACGAGGAACTTGGCTATTCCCATGCCTCCATTGCACTGGTGGATAAGGACGGGGAGGAGATCCGTTTGCGCGCCCAGCGCGGCATCCGCGCAGATCAGTGGGGGCCGGGCGGCCGCGGCCTGCGCGCCGGGCAGGGACTGGTCGGCTGGGTAATACAGCACGGCGAACCCCTGCTCGTCAACGATGTGAGCCGGGATCCGCGCTACGAGGCCGGCGTTCCCGAGACGCGCTCGGAGTTGGTGGTGCCCCTTCGCAGCGGCGAGCGGACGATCGGCGTGATCAACGTCGAGAGTCCGCAGTTGGACGCCTATGACCCGGAAGACCTCCGGCTGTTGAGCACCCTGGCCGGGCAATTGGCCACAGCCATCGAGAAGGCGCGTCTCTTCGAAGCCGAACAGACCCGCCGCGCCGAACTCAGCGCGCTCTACGATCTCTCCCGTTCCCTCGCGGATGCGGCCTATGATGTCGAGGCCATTCTCAACCTGATCGCCCGCCGCGCGGTCGAGACCATCCACGTCACCTTTGCCCGCATTGCGCTGGTCGAGGCTGGGGAATGCGTGTTGCGCGCCGCCTATCCGGTGCGCGTCCTCGATCACGACCTGGGCGTGGGGCGCCGCGAGGCGATTCAAACCCTGCCTGCCTGCTATCGCGCCGCGCAGCAAAACGCGCCTGTGGTCCTGCGGGATGACGACCCGGCCCTCAGCGGCCCGGAACGCGAAGCGCTCTTCCTCGGTCTCGCGCGGACCTTGTGCCTGGTCCCGCTTCGAGTGGGCGATCACACACTTGGGCTTTTGATGCTCGGCGAGGCGCGCCGCGAGGAACGCGAGCCGTTCACCCCCGAAAAGATCCGCCTGGCGCGCAGCATCGGCGACCAGGCTGCCAGCGCGCTCCACCGCGCCCAACTCTTTGCGGAATTGGAACAGGCCTATTTGCAGACGGTGCTGGCGCTCGCCAACGCTGTGGACGCCAAAGATACCTACACCGCCGATCACGCCCAGAAACTCGCGGCGATGGCGCTGGCAGTCGGGCGCGAGTTGGGTTTGAATCCCCGCGAGTTGGAGGAATTGCGCTACGGCGCGATCCTGCACGACATCGGCAAGATCGGCATCCCGGACTTGATCCTGCAAAAGCCGTCCAAACTCGAGCCGGAAGAGTGGACGATCATGCGCCAGCATCCGGAGATTGGCGCCCGAATTTTATTGCCGGTTCCGCGTCTTGCGGGCGCGGCGCGGATCGTGCGCCACCACCACGAGCGTTACGACGGCAAAGGCTACCCGGACGGTTTGAGCGGCGAAGCGATCCCGCTCGGGGCGCGCATCCTCACCGTCGTGGATTCCTACAGCGCCATCCTGGACGCGCGCATTTACAAACCGCCGCGCCCCCGCTCTGAAGCCATCGCGGAATTGAAAAAGCACGCCGGCGCGCAATTCGATCCGCGCATCGTGAAAATATTCTTGAAAATTCTGGATCGCGTATCTGAACGTTGAGTTGCAGCGAACATGTAGGCACAGTTCATTGAAAGAAGGAATATGACTATCAGACGCCTGCGCCTGATCGCCTTGATCGGCGCCCTGCTTTTTGTCGGCATTTCGGTCGCCGTCACCCTCTGGAGGTTGGACGCGCAACGGGACGACGCGCTGCTGATCAACCTGGCCGGCCGCCAGCGCATGCTCATCCAGCAAATGGCGCTGGAGGCATTGAACGTTCAGATCGCCGGCGACCTGGCCAGCCGCCAGATGCTGCACGAAACCGCCGACCTGTTCGAGCAAACGCTGGACGCCCTCGCGTATGGCGGAGTGACTCAAACCACAGAAGGCAAGCCCGTTACCCTGTCCCGTCCCAATGAACATGACGCGGAAATCATCGCGCAGCTCGACAGGGTGCGCGCCGCCTGGGACGAGTTGCATCCCGCCATTCACACCATGCTGGATAACGAGCCGCAAAGCGCCGCCTTCGCGGAGGCGATGAACGCGGTGGAAACGCTTTCTCCTGTGTTGCTCGCCCGCATGGACGAAGCCGTGCAATTGTATGAAGCCGATTCCGAAGGAAAGGTGGCCTTCGTGCGGGCAATCCAGATAATTTTTTTGGCGACCGCGGCCATCCTGTTGATCCTCGCCTTTGTCATCATCGAATACCGCGTGCTTTATCCCATCGCCCGGCTGGACGAAGCCGCGCGGCGCATCGGCAGAGGCGACCTGGGAACGCCGATTTCCGTCACCGGGTTGAGGGAGTTGGATATTCTGGCGACCAGCCTCGATGAAATGCGCGCCCGGCTCAAGGTCTCGGTGGAGGCCGAAGCCCGCCGGGCGCAGGAGGCGGAAACCCTGCGCCAGGCCGGGGCCGTGGTGGCCGCCACCCTGCGGCAGGACGAGGCCATAGAACGCATCTTGCAGCAGTTGGCGCGCGTGGTGCCGTACGATAGCGCTTCGGTGTTGCTATTGCGCGAAGGCTATTTGGAGATCGTCGGCGGGCACGGCTGGGCGGACCCGGCGGCGGCAGTGGGACTGCGCTTCCCGGTGCCAGGCGACAACCCCAACACGCTGGTCATCCAACAGCGCCGCCCTCACACCCTGAAAGACGCGTCCGCCGAGTATGCCGCCTTCCGTAAAGCGCCTCATCGTCACATCTGCTCCTGGCTGGGCGTTCCGCTCATCGTCGGCGAACGGATCGTCGGCATGTTGGCGGTGGATCACGCGCAGCCCGATTTTTTCACCCCCGATCACGTCCGCCTGGCGGCGGCGTTCGCCGACCAGGTCGGCATTGCCATCGAAAACGCGCGCCTGTTTACCGAGGCCGAGAAGCACGCCGAACAATTGCGCGCCCTGCGCCAGGCCAGTCATGCCCTGACCTCCGACCTGAACCTGGAGGTCGTGCTCCAAACCCTGACCGAGACCGCCCGACAACTGATCGGCGCTCGCTATGCCGCGCTGGCTGTGCTCGACGCAGAAGGGACGCGAAGCGTGGCCCAGTTTCATACGGCCGGACTGGGCGAAGCCAGGCGGAAGCGCATCGGCAAGCCCCCCCAGGGACGAGGATTGCTGGGGGCCATCCTGCGCGAAGGGTTGCCTATTCGCCTCGATGAACTGGCGCGCGACCCGCGTTCGAGCGGCTTTCCGCCTCATCATCCTCCCATGAAATCGTTCATGGGTGTGCCAATCATCTCACGCGGAAATGTAATGGGCAGTCTGTATCTGACTGAAAAAACAGGAGGGCAGCCATTCACCCAGGACGATGAGGACCTGGTGGTTGGGCTGGCCGCGGATGCCGCCATCGCCATCGAAAACGCCCGCTTGTTCGGCGCGGTGGAACAGCTGGCCATCACCGACAGCCTGACGGGATTGCGCAACCGCCGCCATTTCCTGGAACTGGCCGAGCACGAATTCCAACGCGCCCGCCGCTATCGCCGCCCCCTGTCCATCATCATGTTGGATATTGACCGCTTCAAACAGGTCAACGACACCTATGGTCATGCGATTGGCGACCAGATTTTGCAGTCCATAGCGGCCTGTTGCCGCGAGACATTGCGCGCCCTTGATTCCCCAAGCCGCTACGGAGGCGAGGAGTTTTCCCTGCTCCTCCCGGAAAACGACCTGGCGGGCGCGCGACATGCCGCCGAACGGCTGCGCCTGCGCGTGGCCGAAGCGCCGATCCGCACGGACCGCGGGCTGGTCTCCGTGACGATCAGCCTCGGTGTGGCCGAAATCACCCCCGATTGCCCCAACCTGAAGACCCTGCTCGATCGCGTGGATACGGCCCTGTACGCCGCCAAGAACGCCGGGCGCAACCGGGTGGAGACGTATCCAGGATAAAATTTCCCCTTGCAAAGTGGTTGCAAAGACCGCTTCCGCCCTTGAGGATGCTAAAATTATCAGGCCCATCGGTGAACAATGCGCTGGCTAACGGACGTTAGAGAACGTCCTCTTCGCGCTTGAAGTTAGAGAACGTCCTCTACGCGCTTGAAGCGTAAGAGACGCTCTCTAGCGTCGGGATGGGCAACGGCATACATACTACGTGCGAGCCAATTATCAAACCCATGAAAAAACGCGCCCACATTCCGCGAGATAAACCCCCTCGCAGCGAAATCGAGTCCTGGCGGGCCATGCTCTCCCAGGTTATGGAACAGGCCGGGGACGTTATTTTCATCGCGAATCGGGAGGGCGTGATCGAATACGTCAATCCCGCCTTCGAGATCGTCACCGGGTACGCCAAAGAGGAAGCGCTCGGTAAAACGCCGCGCATTCTCCAATCGGGATTGATGTCGGCGGATTATTACCGGCAATTATGGAAGACCATCCTGGCCGGGGAAATATCCCGCGCCGAAGTGATTGACCGCAAGAAGAACGGCGAATTGTTCTACTACGACCAAACGGTCTCGCCGTTGAAAAACTCGCGGGGCGAGATCACGCATTTCATCTCCACCGGCAAGGACGTCACCGAACGAAAACGGGCGGAACAGGAAATTCAACTGCTGCTTCAACTGACCCGCATCATCGCCGAAGCGGAGGATTTCGATTCCGCGCTCGCCCGGGTTCTGCGGACGATCTGCGAAGACGCGGGCTGGGATTACGGCGAAGTGTGGATGCTCTGCGCCGACGGGACCTGCCTCGAAGCCGGCGCGCCCCATTATTGCAGTAACGGCGACTTGAAAACCTTTCGGAAGAAAAGCAAAAAATTCCATTTTACGTCCGGCGTCGGCCTGCCCGGCCGGGTGTGGAATTCGAGGAAAGCGGCCTGGATCCCGGACGTGACCGCGAATGGCAATTTCCTGCGCACTGCCATCGCCAACGAAGCCGGACTGAAAGCCGCGGTCGGCATTCCCGTCCTGGACAGGGACGCGGTCGTCGCGGTGATCGCGTTCTTCATGCGGGAAACGCGCCAGGAGGACGAGCGCATGGTCTCGCTCATCTCGGCCGCCGCCGCGCAACTGGGAACGGCCTTCCAGCGCAAACGCGCGCAGGACGAGATCGCCAGGCTGCACCACGACCTGGAACGCTCGGCCGAGGCGATCAAAAAACGTTTGCTGGAATCGGAGACGCTGGCGCGCATCACGCGTTCGCTCGGCGAAACCGAGCGGGTCGGCTTGCAGACCGTCTTGCAACTGATCGCAACCTCCGCCAGGGAACTGATCCCAGCCGCGGAACAGGCCGTGATTCATCTCTGGGACGAAGAGCGTCAGGTTCTCACCCCGCAGGCGGTGGTCGGTTTCGAAGACCCCGCCCGCGGACAATTGCAGATGCGGCCCAACGAAGGCGTGGCGGGCCAGGCGCTTGCCAGCGGGGAAACCATCGCCATTGCGGATATCGAAGACGACGAACGATTTGTCCCCCCTGCCGAGTCTCCCAATTTCCGCTCGCTGATGGTGGCCCCGGTGCAAAGCGGCGGGCGGAAACTGGGAACGATCAGCGTGCAAAGCGGTTCGGTCGGCGCGTTCACCGAGGACGACAGCAACCTGCTCAGCGTGCTGGGAACGCAGGCCTCCATCGCCATCGAAAACGCCCGCCTGCTGGAGACCACGCAGCAGGGGCTCAAAGAGGTCAACGCGCTGTATCGCATCGCGCAGGGGCTGGCGGTTTCGCTGGATACCGGGCAACTCATGAAAGACACTGTGAATCTCCTCCAACAGAATTTCTGTTACCTGCACACGCAGGTTTACGTTGTCGAGGAGAAGACCGGAGACCTGGTCCTCGAACAGGGCGCCGGACCGCTCGGCGAACGGCTCAAGGAAAAAGGACACCGCCTGAAAGCCGGGTCGGGCATCGTCGGCCACGCGGCTACCACCGGCGAACCCTTCGTCACCAACAACGTGGATGAAGTGGTGTTCTTCATTCGCAACCCGCTCCTGCCCCACACCCAGTCCGAATTGGCCGCGCCGATCAAAGTGAACCAGCGCGTGCTGGGCGTGCTGGATGTTCAAAATCAGCCGCCGGCCCGCCTGACCGAACGCGACCTGCAACTGGTGAGCGCCGTGGCCGACCAATTGGCGGTTGTCCTGCAAAAAGCCTCGCTCTATGCGGACCTGCAGGCTTCGCTGGCGCAGGAACAAGCCACCCGTTCGCAGTTGATCCAAAGCGAGAGACTGGCGCTCACCGGCCGCCTGCTGGCCTCGGTTTCCCATGAACTCAACAATCCTCTCCAGGCCATCCAGAACGCGCTCTTCCTGCTCAAAGAGGAGGCGGGTCTCTCCGCGCAGGGGCAACAGGACCTGCAGACCGTTCTCTTGGAGACCGAGCGCATGGCGGACTTGCTCGAGCGCCTGCGTGCCGCCTATCATCCCATCCGCGCCGATGAATTCCGGCTCGTGCAGATCAATGCCATTGTCGAGGACGTCCACACCCTGGTCGCCGCCCACCTGCGAAGCAGAAAGGTCCGTTTCGAATTCCACGCGGATCCCAACCTGCCCCCCATCCCCGGCCTGGCCGACCCGCTGCGGCAGGTGATCCTGAATTTGATCCTGAACGCCGTGGATGCCATGCCGACCGGCGGGCGGCTGGCCGTTCGGACGCAAACCCTGGATGAAAAGGATGAAATCCTCGTCACCGTCCAGGATAGCGGTCCCGGAATAGATCCGGAAATCCTGCCGCACATCTTCGAGCCGTTCATCTCCAACAAGGAGACCGGCACCGGCCTCGGCCTGGCCATCACGCACGATATTATCGGGCAGCATGGCGGGCGCATTCAGGTGGAAAACCTGCCCGAAGGAGGCGCTTTGTTCAGCGTTTGGCTGCCGATTGCGAAAGGGAATCGAATATGATCCCGCGCGGCCGTATCCTGGTCATTGACGATGAAGCGAGGCTGCGCCAGACCCTGGCGCGCATCCTGCAAAACGCCGGGTTCGAGGAAGCGATCACCGCCGCCAATGCGGGCGAAGGCCTCTCCATGCTTGCCGCGCAGAAATTCGACCTGGTGTGCATGGACATCCGCATGCCGGATATGAGCGGCCTGGAGGCGTTGAAGGCCATTCACACCATACATCCCGAACTGCCCGTCATCCTGTTCACCGCCCAGCCCGACTTGCATTCGGCTGTGGAGGCCCTCCGCCTCGGCGCGGTGGATTACCTGTTGAAGCCGCTCCAGCCCGAGGTCCTGATCGAACGCATCCGCGCCGCGCTCGCCCGCCGGGAAAGGGAGCGCCGCAAGCGCGAGATCCAATCCCAGATCGAGGCCTTGCAGTCCGAACTAAAAAAACTCGAGGAGGGGGCGGAGGCCGTCGAAAGCGCGGTCCCGCTCCCGGTCCAGGCTGGAAGCGAGCGTTTCCTGTCGCGCGGCAGATTGACGCTGGACTTGCATACGCGCCGCGTCACCATCGGCGAGCGCGTCGCCAGCCTGCCGCCAACCGCTTTCGACTATCTGCTCGTCCTCGTCCGCCACGCGCCGGATGTGGTGGATTACCAGACGCTGGCGGCCGAGGCGCAGGGATACCAGGCCGAAGCGCGCGAAGCGCAGGAACTGGCGAAGTGGCACATCCACCACATCCGCCAGGCCATCGAGCCGGACGCGCAAAACCCGGCCCACATCATCAACGTGCGCGGGCGAGGATATCGTTTTGTGGCGGATTAACCGCTGTTACGCAGTTTTTCAGTATCGCGACATTCATGTCGCCACCCCGGGCAAGATAAATCTTGCGGTACTGCGGGAGGCGAGCGAATAAACTATCGGCGAAAAAGATGAATTCAAAAAGGCGAATTTCAACGATTGACAGCGAACCTCAGTTGGCGGTTTTGAACACGCTCATCTCCGCCACGCATACGTGGACCGACACGCAGGCGGTTCTTTTCACCGCGCTCGAGCAGGTGGCGGGACTGGCGGGCGCCGAGGCGGGGGAGTGCCATCTGGTCAACGCGCGCGGCGAACTGGAATTCACCGCGCATTACAACCTCGATCCCGATTTCGCGGCCGCTTCGAGGGAGTTCCGTTTTTCGCCCGGCGAGGGCATTCCCGGCTGGGCGTACAGCCGGCAGGAGGCGGTTTACGTGCCGGAGATCGAAGCCGAGGAACGGTATCTGCGAAGAAGCCTGGCGGCCAGGGCCGGGTATCGCTCGCTGGTCTGCATTCCGTTGAGCGGCATGGATGCTTTGCTCGGAACGCTCATTTTATATTACCGGAGGGAGATGAAGCCGATCCGGGACGCGCAACAGGTCCTGACCGTCGTCGGCAAACAGATGGGCATCGCGGTCGAACGGGCGCGCCTTTTCCAGCAGACCGAAAAGCAGGTAAAAGAGTTGCAGGTTTTACAGGCGGTATCCAACGCGCTGAACCGTTCCGCCAACATTCAGGAGGCGCTGGAGCGCAGCCTGGAAGCCGTAGTCACCGCCATGGGTCTGCCGTCCGGCTGGGTGGTGTTGATGGACGGCATCCAGGGGATTCGCATCGCCGCTTCGTACAACCTGCCGCCCGAATTGAGCCCCGAGGACTGGGCCGCCATGCAAACGCCCTGCCATTGTCTCGATCTGCAACAGCATGGCCTCCTGAAATCCGCGGCCAACATCGTCGAATGTCAGCAGTTGAGCAAGATCGCGCGCCCGCATTATCCCTTTCGCCACCACGCCAGCATTCCCCTGCGCGCCGGCAGCGTGAGATTGGGAAACCTGAACCTGGTCACGCCGGGTGACCGCGCGTTTACGGAAGACGAACTGCGGATGTTCAACGCCATCGGTGACCAGATCGGGGTGGCGGTCGAGCGCGCCCTGCTCTACGAGGAATCCCGCGAACGGCGCATCCAGGAGCAACTGATCCTGCTGGGTCACAGCCGCGCTCTCCTGGGAAAACGGGAGACGCAGTCCATCCTGGATCACACCATCGCCGTCGCCGCCAGCGCGCTGCAGGCGGATCATGCCGTGCTGGCGCTCGTGGATCCCGGCGGCGGGACGTACTCCGCCAGGGCCGGGATCGGCCAACCTGCGGCGATGCTCCAAAACCTTCAAGCCATGCCAATCGAGGAGGAGACGCCGATCTGCAAGGTGATTCGAACCAAGACGCCGGTCATTGCCTCCGACATGACGCGGGAAACCCTGTGCGGGGAAGGCGAAGGCTGTGAAAATAAACCGGCCGCCATGCTGGTTGTTCCCATGCTGGCCGGCAGCCAGACGCTGGGCGCCGTTGCCGTACACGCCGACACCCCACGCGCGTGGAGCGAGGACGATATCCGCCTGCTTTCCCTGCTCGCCAATCAGGCCGCCGCCGCCGTTGAAAACGCGCGCCTGTTCGAAAACCTGGCGAACGAACAGAACAATATGACGCGTCTCTATCACCTTGGAATCGAACTCGCGGCCAGCCTCGACCCCCAGAAGATCGCCCACCGCGCCCTGCAAGCCGCCGCGGAGGCCGTCGGCGTGCAAAGAGGCAATATCCTCACGCTCGAAGGTGGTGGGGAAAGCATGCGCCTGCTGGCGGTGACGGGTTACGACCGCGAAACGGTGGACGAGATCAACCAACGCCTGAACTGGAACATCCACCGCGGGGTGACCGGGCGCGTCGTCCGCGCCTGCGCCGCGGCCATCGTCCCCGAGGTGGCGCGGGACGCGGACTGGGTGGCTATCCCCGGCCTGGACGATTGGGTGCGCTCCATGCTCTCCGTCCCCCTCGTGGCGGGCAACACCGTTGTGGGCGCGCTAAACCTGCTCAGCGAGCAGTTGGATTTTTTCAAGGCCGAAAACCTGTCCCTGGTCGCTGCCATCGCCTCGCCGGTCGCCCTCTCGCTGCAGAACGCCCGCCTCTACGAAAACCTGCGCCAGAGACTCGGCGAACTGGAAATTATTTCCGACACTTCTTCCGCTCTCCGAAAGGCGCAATCCAACGAAGCGATTCAGGATATCCTGCTCGCCAAAGCGGTGGAAGGGTTGAACGCCAACGCGGGCGTATTGCTTCTTCTCGAGAACGGCAAACTGAGAATTGCCGCCGTATACGGCGAAAGCCGCGTATCGGTGGGGGAGACTCACTCCTCCCGCGCAGGCATGATGCGTCAGGCTCTGAAAAACGGCGAACTGCTCTTCGTCCCGGACGTCACCCAGCACAAAGAATTCCACACGTGCAGGCTCTGTCAGGCCCTGATGGAGGAGGCGCGTTCCTGCGTTTGCGTCCCGCTCCAGACGTCCGCATCCACGATCGGCCTCGTCCATTTGAATTGGAAAACGAAAGCGGCGCTGACCGCCGATGAATCGCGCCTGCTGGAATCCATCGCCGAGATCGCCGCCAACGCCATTCACCGTTCCGCCCTGCACGAACAGACGGTGCAACAGGCCCTGGACCTGACGCAGGCCTACGACGCCACCATCGAAGGCTGGTCGCGCGCCCTCGACCTGCGCGACCACGAGACCGAGGGCCACACCCGGCGCGTCACCGACCTGGCGCTGGAACTGGCGCGCGCTGTGAGAATTCCCGAACCCGACCTGCTTCACTTTCGGCGCGGCGCGCTGCTCCACGACATCGGCAAAATGGGCATTCCCGATGACATCCTGCGTAAAGCCGGGACATTGAGCGATGAAGAGTGGGCCATTATGCGCCAACATCCGCAATTTGCATGCGACATGTTGTCTTCCATCGCTTATCTTCAACCCGCGCTCGATATCCCCTGGTGCCATCACGAAAAATGGGACGGCAGCGGATACCCACGGGGATTGAAAGGCGAACAGATCCCGCTGGCGGCGCGCATCTTCACCGTGGCCGACGTGTTCGACGCGCTCACCTCCGACCGCGCTTATCGTTCCGCATGGACGAGGGAAGAGGCCATCGCGCTCATCCGCCGGCAGGCGGGCATCCATTTCGACCCGAGAATCGTGGGGGCCTTTTTGAAAATGACCGAGCAACAGCAATAATTCGCGGTGGCTCCTCTGTAAACACTGGGCGGACGTTACACCTGCCCTCCCGAAGAACACACCTGCACTTGCACGCAGGTGCAAGTGTCGGGACGATGTGGCGGGCGGCGTCAGGGGAGAACGTCCGCTGCGCCCCGCCTGCGCGCAAGAGACGCTCTCTGGCGTCGGGCTTTGCCAACTCTCCCCAACTTTTATCGGACCATAACCAACCTTTTCTGCCGCGATTCTGTTGCAAAATCGGGGCAATGACCTCGCAATCCTCCTCCTCCGATACGCTCCCCGTGCGTATCCTGGTCGTGGATGACCATCCCACCACCGCCACCACCCTGGCGCGCGCCCTGGCGCGGCTGGGCGGTCACGTGGACGTTTTCTCGGCCACCAGCGGGCGCGAGGCCCTGGAGAGTGTCAAAGACAAAGCCGCCGACATTCTCATCACCGACATGATCATGCCCGAAATGAACGGGCTCGAACTGGTGGAAAAACTGCAGAACCATCCCGGCGGGCGGCCGGCGCGTACCATCCTCATCACCGCCTATGACGTTCCCGGCCTGAGAGTGACCGCCGCCCGCTTCAAGGTGGACGAGATCATCGTCAAGCCGGTGCGGCCGGAGCGCATCTGCCAGTCGGTGAATCGCATGTTGGAGGAATGGAACCGCACGCGGCAACCGCCCAGGGAGGAATTCCCCGCCTCCCAACCGTTCAGGATTCTGATCGCCGATGATCGTTCCGACAACATCGCCCTCCTGGCGCGGTACATCGAAAGCGAAGGATACGAACACATTTCCGCGGCCGATGGTGTGGAGGCGCTCGAACAGGCGCGCCGCTGCCAGCCCGACCTGATGCTGCTGGACGTGAACATGCCCCGCAAGGACGGCTTCGCCGTGCTGGAGGAAATGCGCGCCGACCCGGCCCTGACCCACATCCCGGTCATCATCCTCACCGCCGCCCGCCTCGATCCCGTGGACGTGCAATCCGGCCTCAACCTCGGCGCGGACGACTACGTGACCAAGCCCTTCGACCGCCGCGAACTGATGGCGCGTATTCGCGCCAAACTGCGCGTCAAACAGGCCGAGAATGATATTCGCCGCCGCAATCGGGAACTCAGCGTGCTGCTCGAAACCACCACCATCCTGAGCGCGCGCGGCAACCTCGATGAAATGCTGGATGCCGTCCTGCCTTCCATCGTCAACCACTTCGACGCCAGGGCGGGCTACATCGTTGATTTCGAAAACGCCGCGAAAAAATCGTTCCCGCCCTCGTCGGAGGAGATGGATGTCCTCCAGGTGAGGGAATATCTCGGCAAACCCCATCGCGAGAACGGCGCTTACATCATTGACAACATGCAGACCGACACGTTCTGGAATGGAAAATTGGGCGAGAAAGCGCGTTCGGCGGTCCTCGTTCCCATGTCCAACCGGCGGGGCGATCTCCTCGGCGCGCTCCTGTTGACGCACGAGGGAAGCGCCTATTTCAAAGCGGAACACATCCCAATTCTGCAAGCCATTGCAAACCAGGCCGCCGTTGCAATCGAAAATGCGGCCTGGTTTGCAAACTTGCAAGGCCGGCGCGCATAGTCGTGTCGCGGGCGCTCTCCGGCGCCCGGAAGGAGAATCGCTGTGTTCAAGTGGTTTAACAATCTTCGAATAAACGCCAAATTATTTGCCATCCTTGCGCTCCCCCTCGTCAGCCTGCTCTACTTCTCGATCAATGGCGTGGTCGAGAAATATTTCGTAGCCGAGAACATGCGCCAGGTTGAAACGCTGGCGGGGCTCTCGACCCGCATCGGCGCGGCGGTGCATGAACTCCAAAGGGAACGCGGCACGACCGCCCTCTTCCTGGGCAGCCAGGGAGCCAGGTCGGCGGCGGAATTGGCCTCGCAGCGCGCCGTCACCGACGGGAAGATCGAAGAGTTGAAAGCCGCTTTGCAGGAAATCGAAACCGCGCAATTCAGCGAACCGCTGCGGGCTGCCGTGGATGAAGCCCTGGGACTCATCGAAACCCTGCCCGAAACGCGCTCCCGGGTGGACGACCTCCAGATTAGCGGCGCCGATTCCTTCGCCTATTACACAAGCATCATTGATCCGCTCCTGGATGCCACTTCGCAAATCGCCACCCTGAGCCGTGAAAGCGAAGTGGCCCGTCATGCCGCAACCTACCAGTTTTTGCTGCAAGCCAAAGAGCGCGCCGGGCGCGAGCGCGCCCTCCTTTCGGAAGCCTTTAGCGCAGGCCGGTTCAGCGCGGACGAGTACAACCGATTTTTATCGAACTTGACCGAGCAGGATACGTACATCGGCCTGTTCCTGGGTTCGGCAACCGAGGAACAGCAATCGTTCTATCGCAGCCGCACGACCGGCGCGGACGTGGACGAGGTCGCGCGCATGAAGCAGGCCGCGCTCGAAGCCGGCCCCGGCGCGAGTTTGAACGCCGACGCCGATCTCTGGTTCGAGGCCGCCACGATCCGCATCAACCTGCTCAAGGAAGTGGAAGATCGTCTGGCTTCCGGTTTGGCGGATACCGCCGACCGCACCCGCCAGGACGCCTTGCTTTCCTTGTGGACGTTCGTCGCGCTTATGGTCGTATCCGTAACGCTGGCGCTGGCAAGCGGCTTCTTCCTGTCCCGTTCCATCTCCAGCCCGCTGCAGGCTATGGAACGCGCCTCCGCCGCCGTCGCCGCGGGCGACCTGGATCAAAACATTTCCATCGCCTCGCGCGATGAGATCGGCCTGCTGGCGAAAGCCTTCAACAGCATGACCGCTCAGTTGCGCGACCTGATCGGCACCCTCGAACAACGCGTGGCCGAGCGCACCAAAGCCCTGGCCACGGTGGCCGAAGTCGGCACCGCGACCTCCACCATTCTGGAAACCGACAAACTCCTGCAGGAAGTGGCAGACCTTACGAAGGAACGTTTCGGTTTCTACCATGCCCACATCTACCTGCTCGATGACGCGGGCGATACGCTCGTCCTGTCGGCTGGCGCAGGCGAGGTGGGACGCCAGATGGCCGCCGAAGGCCGCTCCATCCCGCTCGACCGCGAACAATCGCTGGTGGCGCGCGCCGCGCGCGAACGAAAGGGCGTCACCGTGAACGACGTGACCCAGACGCCGGATTTCCTGCCCCATCCCCTCCTTCCCAATACGCGTTCCGAGTTGGCCGTCCCCATGATCGTCGGCGAAAGCGTCGTCGGCGTGCTGGACGTGCAAGCCGATACGGTGGATCGCTTCACCGAGGCGGAGATCAACATCCAGACTGCCCTGGCCGCCCAGGTCGCCGTCGCCGTGCAGAACGCCCGCCAGTATCAGCAAACCATCCAAACCGCCGCAGAGTTGGCGGGCTTCCAGGGCGCCGTGAGCGAATCCGCCATCGTCGCCATCACGGATGTCGGCGGCAGGATCGAATTCGCCAACGACAACTTCGTACGCATTTCAAAATATTCGCGCGAAGAATTGATCGGGCAGGATCACCGCATCCTCAACTCCGGCTATCACTCCAAGGAATTCATCCGCGACTTGTGGGTGACCATCGCCAACGGTAAAGTGTGGCGCAATGAGATCTTCAACAAAGCCAAAGACGGCTCCCACTACTGGGTGGACACCACCATCGCCCCCATCCTGAACGAACGCGGCAAACCCGTCAAATACGTGGCGGTGCGCTTCGACATCACCGAACGTAAAAAAGCGGAAGAGGCCGTGGCCCGCCGCGCCGCCGAACTCGCAACGGTGGCCGAAGTCAGCACCGCCGCATCCACCGTTCTCGACCCCGACCGCTTGCTGCAATCCGCCGCGGACTTGATCAAAGAACGCTTCGTTCTTTACCACGCTCACATTTACCTGCTCGACGAAGAAGGCGGAACGCTCGTGCTGGCGGCCGGCGCGGGCGAAGTCGGCCGCCAGATGGCCGCCGAAGGCCGCTCCATCCCGCTCGACCGCGAACAATCGCTGGTGGCGCGCGCCGCGCGCGAACGTTTGGGCGTCACCGTGAACGATGTGACCCAGGCCCCGGACTTTCTGCCCCATCCCCTCCTTCCCGCGACGCGCTCCGAGATGGCCGTCCCCATGATCGTCGGCGAAAGAGTCGTCGGCGTGTTGGACGTGCAGTCGGATGCGGTGGATCACTTTACCGAGGAAGACATCCGCATCCATACCACCCTGGCGGCGCAGATCGCCGTCGCCGTGCAAAATGCCCGCACCTTCACCCAGGCGCGGCGGCAGGCCGAACGCGAAACAATGTTGAACGTGATCAGCCAGAAAATTCAAAGCGCCACCAGCGTGGAGGCCGTGCTTCAGATCGCGGCCCGCGAACTGGGGCGCGCCCTCGATGCCCCGCTCGCCATCGCCCAACTGGGCATGAAAGACAACCACAATGGCAGTGGATGAGAAATACCGGCAACGGCTCGACGCGTTGTTCGCCGACATGGAACGCCTGGCCAGCGATCCCGCCGGCGACGATCCGCGCATCCGCCGCGAACTCGAAAGCATCCGCGCCCGCCTGCGCGAACTGGAAACCTGGATCGCCGAAAACGAAGACCGCGCCCGCCGGGAGGATCGCGATTCGAAGTCAGCCCCTCCCCTCTTGTATGAAAAAGACCGGGTGGGCTACGTTTACGCGGACGGGGCGGTGGAATCCCTGCGTGACCCGGCGCGCGCCGCGCCCGATCCCGCCCGAACCGTCGCAACCCCGTTGACCGCAGGCCGCCAGACCATTGGGGAATTGCAGGTGGCGCCTCCTCCCGCCCGCGCATGGACGGCGGAGGAACGAGACCTGCTGAACGCCGTGGCTCGCCAGGCCTCGATTCAGATCCAGAACCTGCGCCTGCTCGAAGCGACGGAGCGCGCCCGCGCCGAGGCGCAGGAAGCCACCCGTCGGTTCATGCACGAGCGCTGGGAATCCTTCCTGGACGCCATCCATCAAAGCGAAGTCGTCGGCTACGCCTACGATCAGGGCGCCCTCGCGCCGTTCACCGAGGGACGCGATCTCGATGGAAGCCATCGCGAATCGGTCGCCGTCCTGGACGAACAGATTGGCGCGTTGATCCTCCAACCCAACCCCGCCCGCCCGTTCACCGACGAGGAAAAGGCATTGATCGGCGCGGTGGCGCGGCTGGTGGCGCAACAAGTGGAAAATTTGCGCCTGCTGGCCGACGCCTCACGCGCCCGCGCCGAAGCGGAAGAGGCCACCCGCCGCCTGACGCGCCAGAATTGGGAAGACTACGCCGCGGAAAAATGGGAGACCGGCCTCGGTTTCGTATATGACGCGAACGATGTGATCCCCCTGGGAGACGCGCCCACGCTGAAAAGCGTGGATTTTTCCCAGCCCCTCTCCGTGCGCGGGGAAAGCATCGGCCAATTGGCCGTGGCAGGCGGAAAGCGACTCTCGCCGGAGGAGGCGGAACTGGCCGCCGCGGTCGCCGAACGCGTCAGCGCGCAGGTCGAAACCCTGCGCCTCACCGAGGAACTTCAAAAGCGCGCCGCCGAATTGCAGAAACTGGATCGCCTTAAATCCGAGTTCCTCGCCAACATGAGCCACGAACTGCGGACGCCGCTCAACTCCATTCTCGGTTTCGCCGATGTCATCCTCGAAGGCCTGGACGGGCCCCTGACCGGGAACATGAACGACGACCTGCAACTCATCCGCAGGAACGGCCTGCACCTGCTCCACCTTATCAACGATGTGCTGGACATGGCGAAGATCGAAGCCGGGCGCATGAACCTCAGCCCGGAACCTTTCCGTATCCACGATTTGCTGGAGGAGGTGACCAGCATCACCTCCACGCTGGCGAGCGAAAAAAACCTGGCCTTGTTCATCGAAGCGGATTCCGAAAGGGAAGCGGAGGTCTTCGCCGACCGCACCCGCCTGTGCCAGGTGATGCTCAACCTGGTCAACAACGCCATGAAGTTTACCGAGCAGGGCAAGATCAGCCTGCGCGCCGAACGCCGCGACGGACTCGTCGCCATCGCGGTGCGCGATACGGGCATGGGCATCCCGCCCGATAAACTGGAGGAAATATTCAAGGAGTTCACGCAGGTGGACTCCTCCGCCACGCGCAAAGCGGGCGGCACCGGCCTCGGCCTGCCCATCAGCCGCCGCCTGATCGAATTGCACGGCGGCCGCCTGTGGGCCGAAAGCGCAGGCATCGCCGGCCAAGGCTCCGTCTTCTTCGTGGAACTGCCCCTGGAGGCGGTCGTCACTGAATCCGTTGAGACCGAAAAGGCGCGAAAGTAACGCCCGCTTTGCAGTACCGCAACACATCGTCCCCGAATGGGGATTCATGTTGCCCCTGTTTTGCGGCGCAACTGACAGAAGCAAGATAAATCTTGCGGTACTCCGTAACCGGCAGAGGCAAGATAAATCTTGCGGTACTCCGTAACCGGCAGAGGCAAGATGAATCTTGCGGTACTCCATAAGGTGAAAATCAATGTCCCATCCCCTTTATCTCGAATGCGTCGTTTGCGGATCGTCCCAGCCCTACGAACCGTTCGCCGCGTCCGTTTGTAAGTCCTGCAGCGCGCAGTGGCTCGAGGCGCGCTACGATTACGATTCCTTCAAGCGCGAGATCCTGCGCGGCCTGCCCGGCCATCCGCTCAACCTGTGGCGGTTTTGGGACATCCTGCCGCTGAACGATCCCGCCTCCCTGCATCTTTACCCCGCCGGGGGAACGCCCCTCTGGTTATCGGGCCGCTTCGCCCCCGGACTTGGGCACGATCGCGTCTTCATCAAAGACGAACGCTACGGCCCCACTTCCTCGTTCAAAGACCGCCAGGCCGCGGTGGCCGTCGCGGCCATGAGCGAGAACGGCGTGCGCGAGGCGGTCATTGCCTCCACCGGCAACGCCGCCGTCGCCTACGCCGCGGCCTGCGCGCGGGCGGGCATTAAACTCTGGGTCTTCATGACCAGCCTCGTCCCGCAGGAAAAGTTGCGGGAAGCCGCCCTCTTCGGCGCGGAGGTGATCCGCGTCAGCGGCAACTACGACCAGACCAAGCAGATTGCCGCGCAGTTCGCCCAACGACGGAACCTGCTGCTCGACCGCGGCGCAAATTCCATCCCCGCGCGCGAATCCATGAAGACCATCGCCTACGAGATCGTGGAGCAACTTGGCTGGCGCGCGCCCGATTGGTACGCGCAGGCCGTCAGCGGCGGGCTGGGTCCGCTCGGCGTGTATCAGGGATTCAAAGAATTGTTCCGCATGGGCTTGATTGACCGCGTCCCCAAACTGGCCGTCATCCAATCCGAGGGATGCGCGCCGATGGTGCGCGCCTTCAAAGCGGGCATGGAAGCCGCCGAGCCGGTCGTTCCCGATACGCGCATCATCATCCTCTCCACCGGCGACCCGGGAAAATCCTACACCTACCTGCGCTCCCTCATTCTGCAATTCGGCGGGACGATGGAATCCGTCAGCGACGCGGAGGCCTTTTCCGCCATGCGTTCGCTGGCAAAAACCGAAGGCATGGCCGTGGAGCCTGCGACGGCGGTGGCGTTCGCGGGCCTGGAAAAGATGCTCAAAGCGGGGACGATCCGTCCCGAGGAAACCGTCGTCGTCAACTGCACGGGACACACCTTCCCCGTCGAAAAGCACGTCCTCGGCGGGCAGTTCGCGGTGGACGTCCACCTCAGCGCGGACCAGTCCCCCGCGCCGCGCGAGGGCCTGCAGGCCGCGCTCGAAAACCTGGACGAGAAAGCCACCACCGTGTTGTTGATTGACGACAACCCCGATGACTCCCTGCTCATCCGCCGCCTGCTCGAAGCGCGCAAGACCTATCGCGTCTTCCACGCGCAGGACGGCTGGGAGGGACTCGCCCTGGCGCGGCAGAAACTTCCCGACCTGATCGTGACCGACCTGATGATGCCAGGCATGGACGGTTTCGGACTCGTGGAGGAACTCAAACTCGACCCGCGCACGCGCGACATCCCCGTGGTCGTCGTCAGCGCCAAGGACATTTCGTCCGAGGAACGCAGGCGGCTGAACGGCCACATCGAAGCGCTCTATCAGAAAGGCTCGCTTTCCACCCGCAAGTTTGTCGACCAGGTAATACAGGTAATCGAAGAAAAGGCGGAGCAGGAACAAGGAGAACCGTTATGAGCCCCAACGTCTTGTATATTGAAGATAATCCTGATAACATGCTGCTTGTCCAGCGCGCGCTGGAATCGCGCGGCTACCAGATGCTGCGCGCGGAAAACGGCCAGAAAGGAGTCGCGCTGGCCGAAAGCGAAAAAGTGGATCTGATCCTGCTCGACATCAACCTGCCCGATATTGACGGCTACGAAGTGGCGCGCCGCATCCGCGCCAGCGGCAAGCGCGCCTACACTCCCATCATCGCCGTCACCGCCAACGCCTTGAAAGGCGACGCGGAGAGAGCGCTGGAGGCGGGCTGCGACGTGTACATGTCCAAGCCCATCAACATCCGTGAATTGTGGGCGCGGGTGGAAGCCTTTGTCCCCGCGCCGCAATGACGCCCGGCGCCGAAAATCCCACCGAAAGTCGTCTCCTCATGCGCTCAACCTACGAAAAACAAAACGCAGCCGGCCTTCGAAGCGGGTTTGTTCTCCATCTCGAATGTTCGGATTGCGGAAGGCGCTATTCGCCGCGCGCGATCCACACCTTCTGCCCCGACTGTCAGGCCGCCCTCATCACCCGCTACGACCTGGCCGCCGCCCGCCACAGCCTGGACCGTGAAGCGGTGCGCGCCCGCCCGCGCGGGATGTGGCGTTGGCGCGAGCTCCTGCCCGTGGACGACCCCGCCAACTTCGTCAACCTCGGCGAGGGCGACACGCCCACCCTGCCCCTGCCGCGTCTCGGAAAGGGGCTCGGCCTCTCCCGGCTTTACGTCAAGGACGAAAGTTTCAACCCCACCGGCTCGTTCAAAGCGCGCGGGCTGGCGGCGGCCGTTTCCAAAGCCAAAGAACTCGGAATCGAAAAAGTCATCATTCCCACCGCGGGCAATGCGGGCGGAGCCATGGCCGCCTACGCGGCGCGCGCGGGCATCCGCGCCCACATCTTCATGCCGAAGGATACCCCGCGCGCCAACATCGAAGAGAGCCGCATGGCAGGCGCGGAAGTCGTTCTCGTGGACGGGCTGATCAGCGAGGCGGCCGGCATGGCGGGCGAAAAAGCGCGCGCCGAGGGCTGGTTCGACCTGTCCACGTTCAAGGAACCGTATCGTCTCGAGGGAAAAAAGGTGATGGGCTGCGAGATCGCCGAATTTTTCGACTACCAGCTCCCCGACGTGATCATCTATCCCACCGGCGGCGGGACGGGACTGGTCGGCATCTGGAAGGCCATCCAGGAACTCGCCGAACTGGGCTGGCTCGAAACCGAGGCGCGTCCGCGTATGGTGGCGGTGCAGGCCGAGGGCTGCGCGCCCGTCCCCAAAGCCTTCCACGAAGGAGCGGACTTCTGCGATTTCTGGACGAACGCGCAGACCATGGCGTCGGGACTGCGCGTCCCCAAAAGTTTCGCCGACCGATTGATCCTCTCCACGCTTCGCGAAAGCAACGGAACGGCGGTGGCGGTCAGCGACGAGGCCATCTTCGCCGCCCAACACGAAATCGCCCGGCAGGAGGGCTTGTTCGTCGCGCCCGAGGGCGCGGCCACCCTTGCCGCGCTCAAAGAGTTGCTGGCGCAAAAATGGCTCGCGCCCGATGAAAGAATTTTGCTGTTGAATACCGGTTCGGGACTGAAATACCTCGATCACATGGGATGAACCGGGAAGCCGTTTCTGTGGGATTCTCCGAGGGCCTGCCAGTTTGCGATTCGAAACTCAAGTTATAATCGCCGCATGGAAATTCGAAACAAACTTCGCAGCGCCTCCGAACGGATCCTTCGGCTTCGCCCAGGACGAGCCCGCGTCCTGCTTGCGGCTTCACTGATCTTGACCCTGGCTGTAGGCGCCTACTACCTCCCGCCCGTTCACGACAGGTTGGCGTGGCGAATCGACTCGCTTCGGACGCGCATCGCCTACTTCTTCAACCCGCCCGAAGAAGCGGTTTTCCAGCCGACCGAACAGGCCATGCTGGAGACCATCGTGGCGCAGACGATGCAGGCCTACCAGACGCCGCGTCCGCCGACGAAAACCGCGACCCCGCGGCCGGGTCCGAGCGCGACGCCGACGATCACGTCCACGCCGCTGCCCGCGCTCGTCCAGCTGGAGGGAGTCAAATACGAGCATCAGCACGGACGTTACAATTATTGCGGCCCCGCCAACTTCGCCATGTCGCTCACCTTCTGGGGCTGGGAGGGGAACCGCGACGTGATCGGCCGCGCCCTGATGCCCGGCAATACCGACCACGAGGGCAAGCCTGCCAACAAAGACAAGAACGTGATGCCGTATGAGTTGCAAAATTACATCGCGGAAAAAGCGCCGAACCTGTCGTCGGTGATTCGCAACGGCGGCGACATTGACCTGCTGAGGCGCATGGTCTCGGCGGGCTTCCCGGTGGTGGTGGAGAAGGGCATCTACGAACTTGACCTGAACGGCAAAATGGGCTGGATGGGGCATTACGCCTTTGTGACCGGTTACGACCACGCCAGGAAAGAGATCATTTATCAGGATACCTACCAGCCCGAGGGCGCCCCGCGCGGACTCAACCGCAGAATCTCGTATGAGAAATTCATCGAAGGCTGGCGCGCCTTTAATTACGTGTTCATCGTGGTGTATCCGTACGAACGCGAGGCGCAGGTGTTTTCGCTGCTGGGGAATTGGGCCGACGACAACTGGGCGACGCGTCACGCGCTGGAGACGGCGCAGGCCGAAAGTTCGGAACTGAGCGGCATTGACGCCTACTTCGCCTGGTTCGACAAGGGGACGAATCACGTGGCGCTGTTCGAATACGCCGACGCGGCCATCGCTTACGATTATGCCTTCGGCCTGTACGCCAAACTGACGGGCGACGACAGCATCCGCCCCTACCGCATGATGTGGTATCAGACCGGGCCGTACAAGGCGTATTTCTACAGCGGCCGCTACACAGACGTGATCAACCTCGCCACCACCACGCTCGAAGAAACCATCAGCGAACCGTATTTGGAGGAGAGCCTGTATTGGCGCGCGCAGGCCTATTACATGGCGGGGAACACCCAGGCCGCCATCGCCGATTACCGCGCCGCGCTGGCGGTCCATCCCGGTTGGGAAGCGGCGATCCTGGCGCTGCAGGATTTGGGGGTGACGCCGTAGTTAGGCGGTTATATGTCTTGTAGTTCGATAGTTTTATGGAGAGAAGTCAGCGAGAACATACCATGAAATTCCCCTCTCCCGCCAGCGCCTTTCCCAACCCGCGCCCGCTCAACGTCCTGCGCGACCTGCAGCAGGTGGCGGATCTCATCGAACTGTGTTTTCACAAAAGCATGGATCGCGACGGCGAGAGTTACGTTCGCGAAATGCGCCGCGCGGCGCGCGAACCCGCGTGGATGCGCTCGGTGGAAAACGCCTCTTCCACGCCGTTGACCGGTTTTGTCTGGGAGGAGAACGGGAGGATCGTCGGTAACGCCAGCCTGATCGTGTTCCGGCACAATCGAAAGAAGATTTACATGCTCGCCAACGTGGCCGTGCATCCCGACCACCGTCACCGCGGCATTGCCCGCGCCGTCACCGAACAGGCCGTGGATCACGCCCGGCGGCACGGCGCGGCCGAACTCTGGCTCAACGTGCGCGACGACAATCCGGACGCGGTGGACCTCTACACCGACCTCGGCTTCCGCGAACATTCGCGCCGCACGCAGTGGCAGGCATCCGACGCGCCCATCCCTTCTTTCGCGCCCGGCGATTTCCAGGTCGTCCCGCGCCAGCCGCGTCACTGGCCGGCGCAGCGCGAGTGGCTGGCGCAACTGCATCCCGACGAACTGGCCTGGCACCGCGCCTGGAATTTCAAGGGCCTCGCCCCCGGACTTTGGAACTGGCTCCACCTGTTCTTCGTGGACATGAACCTGCGGCAATGGTCCGCTTCGAGGGGCGATACACTCCATGCGGTTCTCGCCTGGACCCCCAACGGGTCGCGCTACGATCCGCTCTGGCTGGCACTCGGGCCGGACTCGTCTCCCGAAGCCGCGGCCGGCCTGCTCGTCCACGCGCGGGGCGAACTCGGCCGGCGGAAATTCATCCTCGATCATCCCGTCGGCCCGGCGAACGAATCGATCCGCGCCGCGGGTTTCGTCGCACAACGAACGTTGATTTGGATGCGCGCCGACGGCGCGACAAGATAGTCGCGCCTGCGTAGAGTGAATTGAGATTCCCTTACGATGTCGCTCCGCTCGCAGTGACGGACGAAGGATTACCCAAAAAGGAGCAACGATGAACAAGTTTCTTATCAAATGGATCATCAACAGCCTGGCCGTGTGGGCCGCCGTCAGTTTTGTGCCGGGCATCGAGTGGACGAACGACTGGCTCTCGCTGGTCGTCCTCGGCTTGATCCTGACGCTGATCAACGCCATCGTGCGCCCACTGGCAAAGTTCGTGGGATGCCTGCCCATCATCCTCACGCTCGGCCTGTTCACGCTGGTCATCAACGCCTTCCTGTTCTGGCTCACCGGCTGGATCGGCGCGGCCTTCGGCTTCGGCTTCACCGTGGACGGGTTCTGGCCTGCCTTCCTGGGCGGACTGGTCGTGAGCGCGGTGAGCATTGTGATGGGTTGGATTTTGCGGGATGAGTTGAAGAGGAAGTGATCAGTGATCAGTAAAAAGAGGACGGCTCTTGCGAGACCGTCCTCTTTTTGCTTCACTGTTCGGGAATCCCGAAGTTCTACTTCGGGCAGGAATCATGCGCCTGATTGCGCCAGCCCGGGCAGGCCGCCAGCGGAGGCGGCCATGCGCGCCGCGCGGACGATGGCTTGCGCGGTGACCTCCGCCGCGTACGCCCCGACGGTGGACGCGTCCGCCCTTTTGCCTCCCGTTGCGAGGGCGAAGATCGTATCGCCGTCCAGCATGGTGTGCGCGGGGCGGACGGCGCGCGCCACCCCATCGTGCGCCATCTGCGCCACCTTTGTCGCTTCGGCCTTGGTGAAATCGGCATTGGCCGCGACGACGCCGATGACCGTGTTGACTTTGGTCGCGAACGAGAGGATCGTGCGCCCGAAAAAGGTTTTCATCATTTTCAGCGTGTCGGCGAAATAGCCCGCCTGCCCGAGGTGGATGGGGCCGACATCCGCGGAGCGCAACCCCGCAAGAATCTGGTTCGTTTCGGGATCCACCACATCGCCGAAGGCATTGACTGCCATGATCGCGCCGACGACGACCCCGCCGCCGATTTCCACGCTGGCGGCGCCGATTCCGCATTTCATGGCCTGCTTTGCGCCGAACATCTTCCCCACCGAGGCGCCCGTCCCCGCGCCGAAGTTTCCCTCGCGCGGCGCGTCGAAGGAGGCGGAGGCCGCGGCGCGGTAGCCCATTTCGGCGTCGGGGCGACGGTCCGAGCGGCCCAGGTTCAGGTCGAAGAGGATCGCGGCAGGGACGATGGGAACCTTGCCGACGCCGGTGTCGAATCCGATGCCCTG
>DAOUMJ010000056.1:0-45429 GCA_034411715.1 Anaerolineales bacterium
CGACCATAGATGCCGCCAGCGTACAGGCTTCAGCCGTAGCGATGGCCTTCACCATGGCCGCCGAGACACAGGCCGCCATCCCCACCGCGACGGAAACCCCCATCCCCACCGAGACGCCAACCCTTCCGCCGCCCACTCCCACGTTCGAATTGCCAGCCTTCCCAACCGCGCAACCGACTGCGACCACCGCATCATCGGGAGGGGCCTGCAGCGGGCCGCTGACTCCCGGCTGGGGAGGACCGGCGATCAACCTGCACATTGAAAACCTGACGAAGGGATCGTTAACTTTATCCCTTTACCTGAACGAAACGCCTTTTGCCTGCGGTTATGTGAGCCCAACGATAGGAGCCAAAGGAAAAGTTCAATTAACTCTGCCCGAAGGATGCTATTGGCCTTCCGTTTACATTAACGATCCTAAAAGCCCGGCCGCTCACTCCGGCCCATTACTTTGTATGCACGGCAAAGCCAAGATCACTCTGATCGTTGACTATCCGGGTTTTAGGGTTATCTGGCCCTGACCCGCTACGGCAATCCCCGAACAAAAGCATCAGCCCGGCTTTGTAAGCTGGGCTGATGTTTTTCATGTGCTCGGATATTATTCAGAGACTCTCTGGATATTTGCGCCCAAAGCGCGCAGTTTTTCGTCCACGCGCTCGTAGCCGCGGTCGATTTGCCCCACGTTGCGGATGACCGACTGCCCCTCCGCGGCCAGCGCGGCCAGCAGGAGGGCCATGCCGGCGCGGATGTCGGGACTTTCCAGGTTTTCGCCGAGCAACTGGTTGGGTCCCTGCACGAGACAGCGGTACGGGTCGCACAGGATGATGCGCCCCCCCATGCTCACCAGTTTGTCGGTGAAGTACATGCGCCCGGAGTACATCCAATCGTGGAAGAGAACCGAGCCCGAAGCCTGCGTGGCGACGGTGATGGCAATGCTCATCAGATCGGTGGGAAAAGCGGGCCAGACGTTGGTTTTGATTTCGGGGATTACGCCGCCCAGGTCGCTCACCACTTCGAGGGATTGGTCTGATGGGACGATCAGATCATCGCCATCCACCTGCCAGGCCACACCCAGCCTGTGGAAGACCTGCGCGATCATTTCGAGGTAATTCACACCCGCGTTGCGGATGCGGATCCCGCCGCGCGTCACCGCGGCCGCGCCGACGAGACTGACCACTTCGAGATAATCCGGTCCCACCGTAAACTCGCCGCCGCGCAAATTCTCCACGCCCTCGATGTGCAGGGTATTCGAGCCGATATTTTCGATGCGCGCCCCCAATCTGTTCAGAAAGCGGCACAACTCCTGGATGTGCGGTTCGGAGGCCGCGTTGCGGATGACGGTGATTCCCTTTGCGCGCACCGCGGCCATGATGGCGTTTTCGGTGGCGGTGACGCTGGCTTCATCCATCAAAATGTCCGCGCCCTTCAGCCCATCGCGCGCCAGGAATTCCAGCGTGCGGCCGTAGTTCACCTCCGCGCCCAGGGCGCGCAGGGCCAGGATGTGCGTATCGAGACGGCGGCGGCCGATCACATCCCCGCCGGGCGGGGAGAGGCGCAATTCTCCGGCGCGGGCGGTCATCGGTCCCGCCAGCAGAATGGAGGCGCGGATGCGGCGGCAAAGGCCGGGGTCCAGGTCGGCCGGCCGCACGGTCCGCGCGGTGACGCGCCAGGAGTTGTCGCCCAAATTTTCCACTTCCACGCCCAGGCTTTCGAGCAGGTGGCGCATGTCGCTTACGTCGCGTATGCGCGGTATGTTGCGCAGGATGACCGGCTCCTCGGTCAACAGGCAGGCGGCCAGCAGGGGCAGGGCCGCGTTCTTGTTCCCCGCCGGTGTGACTTCCCCACGCAGAGGATGTCCGCCTTCGATGATGAATTGTTCCATGTTGTCTCCTGTCAAATCCCTGCCATTCTAAGGCAGTTTGGCGCAATCGCCAAGCACATTACAAAACGCTTACACCCCTTTTGGGCGCAAGTCCTTTGGACTATAATGAAAACGTGGAAACCGATCTGGTCATCCCGCTGATCGCAGGCTGGATCGGCGGCTGGGTTGTCAATTATCTGGCCGACGTTCTGCCGATCACGCGGCGATTCAGCCAGCCCACCTGCCCCCACTGCGCCCAAATTCAACCCTGGCAGGACTATCTTCTCTTCCGCGCCTGCCGCGCCTGCGAAAAGAGGCGGCGAGCGCGAGCCTGGCTCGTTCAACTGTTCCTGTTGGGCGCGGCCGTTTACGTCTGGGTTTCACCCCCGGCGCGGCTCGGCTTCGCCCTCGGCCTGCTCGTCCTGCTGTACTTTACCACCGTGTTTGTAATAGACATGGAACACCGCCTGATCCTGCACCCGACCAGCGCCTTCGGCGCTCTCCTCGGACTTGGGGCCGGGTTTCTGCGACAGGGGCTTTCTTCCACCCTCATCGGCGGCGCGGTCGGCTTCGGGATGGTGTGCCTGTTCTACCTGTTCGGCGTCCTCTTCACGAGGATTCGGGCGAAGCGGCTGCGGGCGTCCGGCCTCGAAGCGGACGACGAGGAGGCGTTCGGCGCGGGCGACGTGATCCTGGCAGCCATTCTCGGCTTCATGCTCGGCTGGCCGCTCACCTGGTTTGGGATCCTGTTCGGCGTCCTGCTCGGAGGCGTGGTCGGCGGCCTGGTGATGCTGGCGCTGTTCCTCTCACGAAGGTTCAAATCCTGGATGGTATTCATTCCATTCGGTCCCTTCTTTATTACCAGCGCCTTCCTCATCATTTACCTGCCGCAGGTTGTAAAATTTTTAGTACCTAAGTAGGATTGGATGATTAATAGTGTGCTTCTACACTAGATTTGGAAACCCGACTCACGATGAAAAAGTTGTTTTTCTCCCGCAAAGGAAAAAGCCCGGCGCAGGCCATGGTGGAATTTGCGCTGGTTCTGCCCATCCTCCTTCTGGTCGTTTACGGCCTGCTCGAGGTGGGACGACTGCTGTTCATCTATAGCAGCGTGGTCACAGCAGCGCGCTCGGCCGCCCGCTATGGGGCGACCACCGGCGTAAACATCGCCGGCGGTGTGTTGCGGTACCAGGATTGCGCCGGGATGCGCGCAGAGGCCAAAAAGGTGGCCTTCCTTGACCGCTTCGAGGATGACGATATTGCCATTGACTGGGATTCGGGCGAGGCCACCTCTCCTCAAACGCAGTATGAACCTGAACCGCCTGGTGTGTTTGGCACTAACATCAACGACTATTGCTCTCCGGGTTCAGCAACGGATACCTCCTTCACAGCCTCCACGGGAAACAGTCAGCGAATCCGCGTTGAAGTAAGAACCCTGTATTCTCCCATCGTTCCACTCGTACCGCTAAATCCATTTGAAATCCGTTCCGTCAGCGCGCGCACCATTCTGGTCAGCGTGCCGATCGCCATCACCGCCGCGCCGCAGACTTGGGAGCCTCCCACGCCTCCGCCACCCCCCCCGCCTTCGGAAACCGCCACCGAGGAGCCGACGCCCACAAGCACGTTGGAAGACACGCCAACTCCTACACTGACGCCCACCCTTACTCTAACGCCCACCAGGACAGGCACGCCTACCAAAACCGGCACGCCCACCAATACCGGGTCGCCCACCACGACCGGCACACCCACCGGCACGGCCTTCCCCTGTGAAGTGCGCCGCAGCGATCTGAAGACTGCGCCGTTTGGCATGACGATCTTCAACAACAATACCCTGGAAACGCTTCATATTGTAGAGATTCAGATTTATTGGAATCCCTCCTCCCCGGCCGGGCAGGCTCTCACCCAACTGAGCCTGGGCGGCGTAACCGTCTGGAGCGGGTCCACAACCGGATCGCCGGCCATTTTTAGCGTTTTCACCGGCGACATTTCGATTTTACCTGCAACCAACAAACTTCTGCAGGCAAGTTTTGCCAAGAATTACAAGGACGATGGCTCTGAACGGATCATCATTTCGTTCGCAGAAAACGGATGTCCGGTGCTGGATTCCTCCGATCCGAATCAATCGCAATGAAAGCGCAAACGATCTCCAAACCATCCCTTCAAAAAGGCCAGAGCCTGGTGGAATTCGCCATCAGCCTGACCTTCATGTTGATCCTGCTGGCCGGGGCTGTGCACTTCGGCGTCGGCCTGTTCTACTACGTCGCCATGCGGGACGCGGCGCAGGAGGGCGCGTTGTATGGCTCCATGAATCCCACCAACTTGGCGGGAATTCAAACCCGGGTTGCGGATGCATCGGGCCCCGGCTTCATCCGCGACCTGTACGATGCCGGGGAACTCAATGTCGCGGTCACCTATTCGGGCGCGGCTTGTGAAGGTAACGGAATTATCGTCACGCTCCAGTACGACTATCCATTGAGCAGATTTCCTCTGGGAGCATTTATCGAGCCATTCATCGGACGAAATTTCATCCGATTGAGAGCGTCGGTAACCGATACCATCCTCACCCCTCCGTGTCCCTAGCACGGAAGCCCGAAAGGAAGAGACCATGAGACCCAAACTTCCCTCCGAACGCGGGCAGGCCATCATCCTGATCGCGCTGGCCATCGTCGGCCTGCTCGGCCTGACCGCCCTGGCCGTGGACGGCGGCAACGCCTATTCGGAACGCCGCCGCGCCCAGAACGCCGCCGACACCACAGCGTTGGACGCGGCGCTCGCCAAAGTGCGCGGCCAGGACATGCTGGCCGAAGGCTTGGCGCGCGCCTCCAGCAATCGTTACACAGATTCCGACCCGACCGCCGGTTCGAGTTCCCCGGACGTGAACGTGGAGATCTATAATCCGCCCATCAGCGGGCCGTACGCCGGGGATGCCGAATACGTCCAGACGATCATCACAGCCACAGTGAAAACCTACTTTGGCCGCGTGTTGGGCATCACCGAGGTGACCAACAGGGTGGAGGCCGTTGCGCGCGCTGTCCCGCCGACGGTCGTGCCGCCGTGGTTCGGACATGCCATCGTCGGCCTGTCGCCGGATGCGTGCAAGGCGGTCACCTATCAGGGCAACGCCGGGGCAACCCTGACCGGGGGCGGCATCTTCGTCAACTCGAATTGCAGCGGGGGCGGCAACCAGGCCGCCTTCTTCAACAACAGCGGCGCGGCGGCCTTGAATACCCCCGGCATCTGCTCGGTCGGTTCGGTGACGTACGCGCCGGGCGCCATCAATCTGACCAATGGCGGTTCCATCCTGACGGGGCCCGCGAACTGCCCGCCCAGCGAATATCCGGTGACCCAGTACGTTTTCCCGAATGCGGTCTGTACGGGGGATGCGGCACTGAGCGGCAACAATATGACGCCCGGCAACTGGAATGGCAATCTTGCGCCTCCGCCGGGACCCGACAAAACGCTCAATCTCGCGCCCGGCATGTACTGCGTGGATAGTTTCGACCTGCACTCCGGCGATACCGTCAACGGCGACGAAGTGATCATCGTTGTCAGGACCGGCACGGTCACCTGGAACGGCGGGGCGAACATCAACCTGACCGCGCCCACTTCGGGCGATTTCAAAGGATTGCTGATCTACGTCCCTTACGAAAACGGATCCACCGTCACCATTGCGGGCAATTTCAATTCGACGTTCACCGGAACCATCCTGGCGCCCGCGTCCGAATGCAAACTGCTGGGAACGAGCGGGTCGGTGGGCCAGTTGAGCAGCCAGGTCATCTGCTACACCGTGTACATCGGCGGAGAATCGGCCACCAACATCACTTACAATGCCGGCAATTTGTGGCAGGCGCCGGTACCGCCCAGCATCGAACTGTCCCAATAACGATATGAGGTCCGGCCTCCTTCCTCCCCGTTCCGAGCGCGGCCAGGCCATCGTGCTTATTGTCTTTGTCATCGTTGGCCTGGTCGCGATCACCGGCCTGGCGGTGGACGGCGGCACGGCTTATGCGGACCGCCGCCAGGCGCAGAACGCGGCCGATTCGGCCGCCCTGGCCGCCTCGCTTGCCAGGATCCGCGGCGACAACTTCCGCTCCGCCGCCTTTCAGCAGGCCATCCAGAACGGTTATAACAACGACGGCGAACGGAGCGAGGTGCAGGTCAACTTCCCGCCGCGCAGCGGCCCTTATCGCGGGAACGCGGAATATATCCAGGTGGTGATCGCCTCCCATAGCCCCACCATTTTCGGGTCGGTTTTGGGGATCAGAAACGTCACCAATACCGTGGAAGCGGTTGCGCGCGTTGTTCCTCCCGCCTGGGATGAGATCCTGTACGGCTACGCGGTCATCAGCCTGGCGCCCACCAGCGACTGCCAGAACAACAAGGCGTTTTGGGTGCATGGCGAAGGCACGCTCAAACTCCAGGGCGGGGGCATCTGGGTCAATTCCAATCATTCCACTTGCGCCTTCATGCAGCAGGGAAGCGGAAGCGTGGCCTTCGAAGACGACAGCCCCTTCACCATCGTTGGCGGCGCGTCGATTCAAAAGCCGCAACTCGTCAAACGACAGGTGCCAGGCTTCGGCTACATGCAAAGAGCCGAGGGCGGCAGTTTCCCAATCCAGCCCGTCGTCGGCGCGGCGCCGATCCCCTACCCCCCGCCTTTCGTCATGCCCCGTCCCTCCTGCGGCTTGAAAGAAGCCGAGGTTTTGGACGGCGGCATTATGACGCCCGGCGCCTGGGGCGAGGATTTTCCGCCCGACGGCGTGACAATCCTCCAATCGGGTATCTACTGCATTGACGGCGACGTGCGAGTCAACGGAAGCCAGACGCTCATCGGCGATCACGTCCTGCTGGTTGTGGAGCATGGACAGGTGCAGTTCAACGGCAACGCCACCATCCAGCTCACCGCCCCGGGAAGCGGGCCTTTCAAGGGACTGCTCATCTTCGTGCCGATGCGCAACCGCACCCGCGTCGTGCTGAACGGCAATTCCGACTCCGTCTTTCGCGGCACCATCCTGGCCCCGGCCTCGCTGATCCGCATTACCGGTAACGATTCCGCCTTTGGATATCACAGCCAGATCATCGGCTACTACGTCGAACTGACCGGCTCTTCCAATGTCCTCGTCAGATACGTTGACGAGCAGAACTACGACGCCTTCATCAGCCCGTCCATCGAAATCAGCCAGTGAGGCTGCGCAAAAACCCGGTTTCGCCACCGGCCGGACCTCCGGCCGGCTTCCGTTTAATTGGGTTATAATCCCGCCCGCACATTTCACTTTCAAGGAGGTCGCTCGACATTTTTCCAGGGAAAGAGCGCATGGCCTCATTCGTCTGATGGTTGGACGAATGAGGCGACGAGGAAGAGGGTTCTCCATCGCGAGATGGAGCCAATTCCCTCACCCCTTCACCCCTCTTACGAAATCGCCCTTTACAGGGCGCTTCGCGAGGAGAGGAGACGGGGGTGAGGGCAAAAAAATCGAACGATCAGCGGATGCCCTCCGGGCCGGCCAGTCCCGACACCTTTCCCTCCAGTGCAAAATCTTCGCGCACAACGCCGCGCGGGCAACCATGCGGACAAAGGGCGAAGAATGGCATTCCAAAAAGTGTCAAGTATTCCAGTATCAGGTGTCAGGTTTATCGGCGGCTGATACTTGACACCTGACACGTGACACCGAAAAACCTGGAGGAACCCATGTGTGGCATCGTCGGATACATCGGCGGCCGCGACGCGACCCCGATCATCTACAACGGCCTGAAACGGCTGGAATATCGCGGCTACGACTCGGCGGGCATCGCCGTATTGCAGGACGGGCGGATCGAAGTCCGCCGCGAAGCGGGGAAACTATCCGCGCTGGGCGACCTGCTCCAGCAATCCCCCATCGAAGGCAGTCTCGGAATCGGTCACACCCGCTGGGCCACGCACGGCGCGCCCAGCGCGCGCAACGCGCATCCGCATCTCGGGCGGACGGGCCGCGTCGTCGTCGTGCAGAACGGCATCGTGGAAAATTTCCTCGAACTGCGCGAGGAACTATCCGCCGAGGGCGTGGAATTCAAATCGGATACGGATACGGAGACCATCGTCCATCTCGTGGAACACTACCTCGCCAGCGGGCTCGACCTGGTGGAGGCGGCGCGCAAGACCTTTCAGCACATTCAGGGAGCGAATGTTGTCGTGTTGATGTCCGCAGATGAACCTGACAAGATCGTCACGGCGCGCATCGGGAACGCGGGCGGGGTCGTCCTCGGCTGCGGCGAGGAGGAAATGTTCGTGGCCTCCGACGTGCCGGCCATCCTCGAACACACACGCAAAGTCGCCTTCCTGGAATCACGGCAAATGGCGGTGGTGACGCGAAGCGGCGCCAGCGTGGAAACGCTCGAGGGAAGCCGCGTCCAGCCGCAGGTCCAGAGCGTGGCGTGGGACCCCGTCGCCGCGGAAAAGGGCGAGTATCGTCACTTCATGCAGAAGGAGATCCACGAGCAGGCGCGCGCGCTGACCGACACGCTGGCCGGCCGCGTGGATTTCGAGCGTGGAAAAATCCGTCTCCCCGAATTGAACCTGACGCCCGAACTTGCGAAGCGCATCCAGAAAATCTACATCACCGCCTGCGGCACCGCGGCTTACGCGGGCATGGTCGGGAAATATCTCATCGAAAAGATCGCCCGCGTGCCGGTGGAGGTGGTGATCGGCTCCGAGTTCCGGTACAGCGACCCGATCGTGGACGAGCGGACGGTGGTGCTGGCGATTTCGCAATCGGGCGAGACGGCCGACACGCTGGCGGCCATGGAAGAGGGACGGCGCAAGGGCGCAATCTTGTGGAGCATCGTGAACGCCATCGGCTCGCAGGCCATGCGAATCGCGGACGGCTACATCTCGATGCAAACCGGACCCGAGATCGGCGTGGCCTCGACCAAGGCCTTCACCGCCCCCCTGGTGGACCAGTACATGCTGGCGATTTTGCTGGCCGATTTGCGCGGCACGCTGGACGAGAAGACCCGCCGCGCGCTCGTCTCGGACCTGCGCCTCGTCCCCGACCTGGCGGGACGCACGCTGGAGCGCGAAGCCGAGGCGGAGAAACTGGCGCACGCGCTCAAAGACGTTCGCGGCTTTCTCTATCTCGGACGCGGCATCAACATGCCCATCGCCTACGAGGGCGCGTTGAAGTTGAAGGAGATTTCCTACATCCACGCGGAGGGTTATCCCGCAGGCGAAATGAAGCATGGCCCCATCGCCTTGATTGACGAGGAGATGCCCGTGCTGTGCCTCGCGCCCAAAGATCCCTGGCACGAAAAAATGATCTCGCAGATCCAGCAGGCCAAGGCGCGCGGCGGGATCGTGGCCGCGCTGGCAACCGACGGCGACGATCTCGTGGCTTCGATGGCCGACCACGTTCTCTGGATTCCCGAAACGCCGTGGATGCTTTCCCCCGTCGTTACCGTCCTGCCTTTGCAGTTGCTGGCCTATCACATCGCGGCCATCCGCGGGCTGGATGTGGACCAACCGAGAAACCTGGCGAAATCGGTAACAGTGGAATAGGGATTGAAAAAAAACGCGCAAAAGGTTACGCATCCTTTCAAAAGTGATTGGGCGCTGAGGGCGCTTCCTACTATATAATTTATTCGACTTCCTTCATCGTTTTTTTCATTCATGGAAAGAGGCCATCATGAACATTCACAAGAGAGAAAAAGGACAGGCCCTGATCCTGATCGTCCTGGCCGTCGTCGGCATGTTGGGGTTGACCGCCGCGGCCGTGGACGGGGGCATGGCCTACTCCGAAAGACGCCAGTCCCAAAACGCGGCCGATTCCGCCGCGCTGGGCGCGGCGTTATCCAAAATCCGCGCCGGAAACTGGCAGGCGGACGGCTTTGCCCGGGCGGCCAGCAACGGCTTCGACAACAATGGAACCACCAATACAGTTGAAGTCAACAACCCGCCTGCGGCAGGCTGTAACGGTCAGGCGGGGCCATATAACGGCGACGCCCAGTACGTGCAGGTGGTGATCCGCTCCTCCACACAGACGCTGTTCGCGCCGGTCGTGGGCGTCACCGAAATAGATAATTGCGTGGAGGCCATCGCGCGCGCCAAACCGTCCGTTGTGCAGCCCATGGCCTTTGGAAACGCCATCGTGGCCCTGAAACCGACCGGCACATCCACCCATTGGATGCACGGCGGTCCCAGCGTCACGACTGTTGGGGGAGGCGTTTTCGTGAACTCCTCCACCAACTGCGGTTTCACCAGCAACGGCACGCCGGACCTGACGACGCCTAACATTACCATGGTGGCGGCGCAATCCTGCCCGATGCTGGCCGGGCCGGGCGTCAGTTACAACGCGCCGCAGATTCCCTACCCACCCACCAACCTGCCCAATCCCGTTTGCACCGGAGCCGCCGTCAAGACCGGCAACACGCTCAGCCCCGGTACGGTCAGTGGGAGTTTCCCGCCCAGCGGCGTGACCCACCTGAATCCCGGCCTGTACTGCGTCAACGGCAACTTCCGATTGAACGGCAACGACACCTTGACCGGCAGCGAAGTGGTGATCTTTATGGAATCGGGCGATATTCACTGGAACGGCAACGGCGCGCTGCATCTATCCGCGCCCACCAGCGGGCCGTTCAAGGGACTGCTGATCTATTTCCCGCTGAGCAACACCAGTGAGATCCGCATCAACGGCACCAGCGATCAATCCTGGACAGGCACCATCCTGGCGCCTGCATCGCCCATCGTTCTGTTGGGGACCGCCGACTCGGACGCATATCATAGTCAAATGATCGGCTATACGGTCGAATTCGGCGGCACCTTCGACGGAATCATCCGCTACAACGACGAGGAAAACTACGACGAGACCGTCCCCCCGCAGATCGAACTGGTGCGCTGACGATTCTCGGAGAGCGTCTGAAAACCGGCGCGTAAGCGGCGTTCTCCAACGTCGCTCCCTGCGCGAGAGAGCGCAGATACCGCCCGGCAGGGACAGGAACAGACTTTTCAGACACTTTCTCGAGTAAGTTTGCCGCAGAGGCGCGGACAACGCAGAGAGTTTTCTTCTCTGTGTTGTCCGCGCTTTTGTGTTTTAATGCCCTTGCCGAAAAACAGGGTGGTTTTCCTTGTCGTCTGATAAAATAGGAGAAACGTTCAACTTTCCCGGAAGCCGCCCGGAAGAAAAGGAGATCCGAATGGCCAACGCATCAGGTCCCGACATCAGTTTCTATCAGGACGATCCGACCACACCGCAGCGCGTGGACTTCGTCAAGATGAAACAAATAGCCGACTTCATCATTATTCGCGCCGGGCAAAACCTGTGGCCCGACCGGGATTTCAGGCACAACTGGGCCGAGGCCAAAAAAGCGGGATTGCCGCGCGGCTCCTACTGGTACTACGACAGCCGCGCCGACCCGAAGCAACAGGCCGAAAAATGGGTGGAAACGCTCGACAGCGACCCGGGAGAATTGCCCCTCTTCGCCGATATCGAGGAAACCTACAACGGCCCCTACGCGGGCTGGCAGAAATGGTACGATTTCCTGGAACGCCTCAAAGCGCTGGCGGGCGGAAAGGAAATCGGCATCTACACCGGCTACTATTACTGGACGCCGAACGCGCCCAACCCAACGACAAATCCTTCCAATCTCGAATACTTCCACCAATATCCCCTCTGGATCGCCAACTACAAAGTCACCAAACCCCGCGTTCCCCTGCCGTGGAAAGAGGACGAATGGCTGTTCTGGCAATATACGGATTCAGCCGACGGATTGGCCTACGGCGTGGAATCGAAGGAAATTGACATGAATTATTTCAACGGCGACCTGGCGGCATTCCAAAAACGCTTCAACCTGCAGGGCCAGCCCGCCGAACAATTCAGCGTGGACCTGAGCGTCCGCTCCGGGGCGGGGACCTCCTTCGACGTTCTCGGCCGCCTGCAACAGGACGACGAGATCGAAAAACTCGAGACCGCCGCAGACTGGATGCGGATTCGGCGAAAAAGCGACAACCTGACCGGCTGGGCGTTGAACACTCTCCTGGTCCCTGTGGCCGCGCCTCCCCCCCCGCCGCCGCCTCCGCCCCCACCGACCACGCCGCCCTCGAAATGGTATCGCGTCAACACCGCGGTGCTGAACCTGCGCGACGGTCCCGGCACGAATTACAACGTCATTGCCAAGATGAATTTCAACGAGGTGGTGGAGGCGCTTCTCCTCAGCCCCGACGGCCTCTGGCTTCAACTCCGCCGCTCCGATGGAACGGAAGGCTGGGCAAGCATGGATTACCTCGCGGCGATCAGCGCGCCGCCGCCGCCCGCCCCGGTCACAACCTGGTACAAGGTCAACGCGGCCACCCTCAACGTGCGCGAAGGCCCTGACGTTTCCTTCAAGATCCTCGGCACGCTCAAGCAAAACCAAATCGTCGAGAGCCGCGAGAGCAACGCCGACGGTTCCTGGATACGCATCCGCCGCTTCGACGGGTTGATCGGCTGGTGCGCGGTGTCCTACTTCACCAATTTGGGCGCCACCGCCCCGCCCCAGATCACCTTTACGCTCTTCAACGGCGTGACCTATTACCGCAAGGAAAGCGCGACGCCGCGCAATATCGTCGCCCACATCATCGTCCTCGATCCCAAACTGGCGGGAATGCAATTCCTGGTGACGCCGCCCAGCCACAGCAGCGGAATTTTGTGCTCGCGCAAGACCTCCCAGTTCATCAAGGATTTCGGGATGCGTATCGCCATCAACGGCGACGGGTTCAAGTACCTCAGCCCCTCGGAATACGATCCGCAGACCTACTGCCCCTCGGGAGGCGAACCCCTCAAAGTCTTCAGTTACGCGGCCTCGCGCGGCAACGTCTACTCGGCCAAACTCCCCGACCGCCCGGTCCTGTACATCAGCCAGAACAACGAGATCCTGTTCGACACGCCCTCGGGAAACGTCTACAACGCCATCTCGGGCGACCGCTACCTGGTACGCAAGGGCAGCGTCCCGTCCAACCTCGAAAGCCAGTCCATCGAGCCGCGCACCGCCATCGGGCTGAACCAAAACGGACGCTCCCTCATCCTGGCGGTGGTGGACGGCCGCCAGCCCGGTTACAGCGAGGGCGTGACCTTCCCGGAGATGGGCAACCTGATGCTGGCGCACGGGGCCTATAACGCCATCAACATGGACGGCGGCGGTTCCTCCACCATGGCCATTCAGGGCGCGCTGGGCGTTCCCTTCGTGTTGAATTCCCCCGTCGAAGGCGGCGTCAGCGGAAACGAGGCCGCAGTCGCCAACCATCTGGGAATCCGCCCGAAGTAAGAATAATCGAAATTAATTTTGGATTAGAGGTTACTTCACCCACTTGACTTTGCCCCCAAAATTCTGTATAGTACTTTTGGCAACCCCCCCAAATCCAAAACGGCACTGCCAGTTACCTGGCGTGCCGTTTGTTTCGCTGATTTCTCGGGGCAAGGAGTATTTATGATCCGCGTCAACGAATTGACAAAAGATTACGGTTCGCGGCGGGCGCTTCACGGCCTGACCTTCGAGGCCCAACAGGGCGAGGTGGTCGGCTTCCTCGGCCCGAACGGCGCAGGGAAAACCACCACCATGCGCATCCTGACCTCGTACATGCCCCCCACTGCGGGCGAGGCGATGGTGGCCGGGTACGACGTGGTGAGCGAATCGCTCGAGGCGCGCAAACGCATCGGCTACCTGCCGGAGACCGTGCCGCTCTACAACGACATGGCGGTCTTCGACTATCTCAAATTCATGGCCGACCTGCGCCACCTGCCCGACGCCGAAGAGCGCGTCGGCGAGACGCTCGAACTGGTGGGAATGACAGACCGCGCCAACGGCTACATCAGCAACCTCTCGAAGGGCATGCGCCAGCGCATCGGACTGGCCCAGGCGCTTCTCCACCGCCCCGAGGTCCTCATCCTGGACGAACCGACCATCGGCCTGGATCCCAGCCAGGTGGTCGAGATCCGCAACCTGATCCGCGAGATCGGCAAGGAGCGCACCGTCCTGCTCTCCACGCACATCCTCTCGGAGGCGCAGCAGATCTGCGACCGCGTCATCATCATCAACAAGGGCATGATCGTGGCCGAGGACACCCCCGAAAACCTGCAAGCCCGACTCGTCGGCGCGGAGCGCGTCATCGTGCGCGTGCGCGGCGAAGCGGACGACCTGGCGGCGAAGATCCACAAGATTCGGGGCGTGCAGAACGCCCAGGCCAACCCCGACGGAACCGTCGAGTTCCAATTCCTGCCCGCCCAGGATGTCCGCCCCGAAGTGGCGCGGGCCGCCATCGAAGCCGGTTACGACCTGCTCGAAATGCGGCCGGTCGGCCTGAGCCTGGAGGAGATCTTCCTCGAATTGACGAAGGAAGAACAGCCCAATACAAAGAAGAAAGCGCGCTCGTGAGGTGCCCCATGCGCAACATCTGGACCATCGCCAAACGCGAATACGATCATTACTTCATCAGCCCCATCGCCTACGTGGTGGCCTTCACCATCCTGCTCGTGCTGGGGATCATCTTCGCCCTCGTCGTCTACTCCTCGTCGCAGGATGTTTTCTACGGGGCCGTGCCGGATATCCGTCCCATCACCGGTTCCTTTGCCTTCCTGCTCGTCCTCTCCACCCCCGCGCTGACCATGCGCCTGCTGGCGGATGAAAACCGCATGGGGACGATGGAACTCCTGCTGACCGCCCCCCTGCGCGACTCGGAACTGGTGATCGGCAAATGGCTGGGCGGCCTGCTCTTCATCCTGACCATCGTCGCGGTCACCCTCGTCTACCCGATCATCCTGAACGCCCTGATCGAGCCCGGCATAGACCAGGGCGCGATGATCACGGCCTACCTCGGCCTGATCCTGCTGGCGGCCTCGTTCCTCGCCGTCGGCGTGGGCGTCTCTTCCCTGTTCAGCAACCAGGTGGCGGCCTTTTTCGTCACCCTGGTTGTCCTGGTCGTCCTGTGGTGGATGATGGGCTTCCCCGCCGATTACATCCAGAAGGGCGCGGACGTGTTCCGTTACCTCGATCTGCAGACCCATTTCTACAATCTCGGCGACGGCTCGATCTACCTGGCCGATGTTGTCTACTTCCTCAGCCTGATCGCGGTGGGACTGTTCACCGGCACGATGGCCGTCGAAACCCGGAGATGGCGCTAATGAAACAGCCGAACAAGAATCCCTATCTCGTCATTCCCCTGTACGTATCGCTGGTTGCCCTCGCCGCCGCCGTGCTGCTGGCCCTGGTGCGGGGCGCGATGGCATTGGAATTGTACACGCCGGATAACCCCGATACGATCAACCTGTCCCTGTCCATCAGCGCGGGCCTGGCCGTGCTTGGTCTGGCCGTTTACGCCATATTGAGCCCCGATTCGGTCCGCAATTTCCTGAGCGGACGGCAGGCGCGCTACGGAAGCAACGCGTTGGTCATGATTCTGGCCTTCGCGGGCATCATCTTCGTTGCAAACTACCTGGTCTTCGACAACCCCGTCAAGCCGTGGGACCTGAGCGAGGATAAGGAAAACACCCTCGCGCCGGAGACGATCGGCGTGCTGCAAAGCCTGCCCGCCAAAATGACCGCAACGGGATACTATTCGCAGACCCCGCGCGATTCGGCCCAGAAATTGCTCGATAACATGAAGTCCAACAGCAAGGGCAATTTCGATTATCGCTTCGTGGACCCCGTCGCCAACCCGCTGCAGGCCAAGAGCGACGGCGTGACCGGCGACGGCAAGATCCTCCTGGAAATGAGCGGGCGAAAGGAAATTGCCGATTACGCGGATGAGTCCGAAATGCTGCGCGCCATGAACCGCATTCTCAACCCCGAAGCGCGCACGGTTTACTTCCTGACCGGCCACGGCGAGAAGGACATCGAGGGCTATGGGCAGAGCGGCATGAGCCGCGCCCGCGAAACCCTGGAAAACAAGAATTACACGGTCAAGACCCTGAACCTGCTGGCCGAGAACCGCGTGCCGGAGGACGCGCGCGCCGTCATCATCGCCGGGCCGATGAAGCCGCTGGACGCGTCCGAGGTGGGCGTGTTGAACAAATACACCCAGCAGGGCGGCGCGCTGGTCGTCCTGGCGGATCCGCTCCCCTTTACCGACTTCGGCGACCAAAGCGACCCGCTGGCCGAATCGCTGGCGCGCGTCTGGGGCATCCGCCTGCGTAACGACTTCGTGGTGGATACCGCCAGCACGGTCATCCAAAACGCCATCGGCGCCAACTACAACTCGTCCCACCCCGTCACGCGCGCCATGACGCTCGTCACCATCTTCCCCCTGGCGCGCAGCCTCGAGGTCGCCACGCAGGCGGAGGGCGCGACCCTCACCTCGCTCGTGACGACCAGCCCCAATGCCCAAGCCTGGGGCGAGACGGATTTCTCGCCGCTGGAGGGCGCCGGCGGCAACGTGCAATTGGATCCCGAAATAGACACTCCCGGTCCCCTGACGCTCGCCGCGGCGGGCGAAAACCTGACAAACAATGGACGCGTAGTGGTGTTCGGCAATTCGGCCTTCGCCGCCGATGAAGGCTTCGATGCCTACGGCAACGGCGACCTGTTCGTAAACGCCGTGGACTGGGCCGCTGGCGTCGACGCGCCGGTGGACATCACCATTCGCGAAACCACCCAGCGCACCTTCAACTCGCCCGGTCAACTCCAGTGGCTGGCCATCCTGCTCGGCTCGGTCTGCATTCTGCCGGGGCTGGTGATCGCGGCCGGCGTGATCGCCTGGATGGCGCGAAGACGCAGAGGTTAGTGAATGTTCAAACGCAATACCTGGTTCCTGCTGGCGCTGTTCGCGGCGCTGGCAGGATTCGCCGTCTACCTGAACTACAAGCCCGAGACGGAAACGCCCGATGCGGACGCGACCCCGCCCCCCACTGCCGCGCCCATCGAGTATCTCTTCCCCGCGCAGGAGGAGGAGCCCACCAGCCTGCTCATCGAAAGCCGCGAGGGGGAGGCGGTGCGCCTGGAGCGCGGGGAAAACGGCTGGGCGCTGACGAGGCCCCTCGCAGCAGAGGCCAACCAGGGGTCGGTGGAAGCGGCGATCAGCCAGCTCGCCGCGCTGAGCGTCGTCACCCGTCTCGAGCTCGATCCGGCGGACGTCGGCTTGCAGTCCCCGGCCTATACCATCACCGTCGGGTTCAGCAGCGGCAGGTTCATCCGCGCCCGCATCGGCGACGAGACGCCCACAGGCACGGGCTACTACGTCCGTAAGGATGAGGGAAACATCCTCGTCATCAACAAGTACGGATTGGACGCCCTGCTCGACATGTTAAAGTCGCCGCCCTACCTGGCTTCGCCAACGCCTTCGTCCCTGCCCACGGAAACGCCAATCCCGACCGTCACCGAAACTCCGCTCCCTGCTGAACCGCCTACCGCAACGAAAACGCCATAATTGGGTATTGTATTTCAGTAAGAAAGAGTGTATTCTATTGTTGGCTCATACGCCATCGCCAACACAGTAATGGAAAAATGTAAATGAACATGGAGAAAATCCTGATCGTTGACGAGGAAGAAGAATTCCCCGCCATCGCCCGCCTGATCGAACTCGGTCGTCAAAAGTCCTACGTGACGCTTGACGACATTTTGCATTTCTTCCCCGAGGCCGAACAGGATGTGGAGCAGCTGGAGGAGGCCTTCTCGGCCCTGCTCAGCGCGGGCATCCCCTTCATGGAGGATGTGACCACCACCGAACCGACCGAGGACGAACTGGCGGCGGTGGAGGAGGCCGAAACCGAGGTGGAGATTGACACCTCGCTGGACGACTACCTCGCCAACATTGACACCGACGACACCATCGGCCTGTATCTCAAGGAAGTGAGCCGCGTGCCGCTTCTGACCGCCACCGAGGAGGTGGAACTGGCCCAACGCATCGAGCGCGGACGTTCGGCGCGCGAGGAACTGGCGAAGGGCAACGTGGCCCCCCGCCGCCGCTCCGACCTGCGCCGCCTCATCGAGGACGGCTGGGCGGCGCGCGAGCATCTCATCACGGCCAACTCGCGCCTGGTGATCTCCGTCGCCAAAAAGTACATGGGACGCGGCGTGCCGTTCCTCGACCTGATCCAGGAAGGCAACATCGGCCTGATCCGCGCCACCAAGAAATTCGACTATCGCCGCGGCCACAAGTTCTCGACTTACGCCACCTGGTGGATCCGCCAGGCCGTGACCCGCGCCATCGCCGACCAGGGACGCACCATCCGCGTCCCCGTCCACATGGGCGACCAGATCAACAAACTGCTGCGCGTTCAGCATCAACTGACCCAGCGTCTCGGACGCGACCCGACAGTGGAAGAGATTGCCGACGCGCTGGAAGTGCCGCCCAAGAAAGTGGAGAACATGATCCAAGTGGCGCGCCGTCCGCTCTCGCTCGAAACCCCCACGGACGATGAAGAGGATTCCGTTTTAGGCGATTTCATCGAAGACGACGAGGCCCCGCCTCCCGACGACACCGCCACCTACAACCTGCTCAAGGAGCACCTCAGCGAAGTGCTGAACGGCCTGCCGCCGCGCGAAGTCCGCATTTTACAACTGCGTTACGGCCTCCTCGACGGGCAGGCCTACACCCTCGAAGAGGTGGGACGCAAGATGGGCGTCACCCGCGAGCGCGTCCGCCAGATCGAAGCGCAGGCCCTGAGCCGCTTGCGCCATCCCACCATCCGCAGGAAGTTGCGGGATTACCTCGGCGAGTAACCTGCGATACAATGAGACAGTCACTCACAAGTGGCTGTCTTTTTTTATGAAAATGTTCCTCCTCCCCCGCCTGCGTGACATTCTTTTCATTGCAATTTTCCTCGGCGCGCTGTTGCTGGGACCGCGCATGTTGTCACTGGACAGCGACCTCGGTCGTCACCTGACCCTGGGCGGATACATCCTCGAGACGCGTCACATCCCGACCCGCGACCTGTTCTCGCACACCCGCGCGGGAGACCCCCGTCCGCCCTACGAGTGGCTGACGCAGGCGCTCTTCGCCGGCGCGAATCGCCTGGCGGGGCTGGATGGCGTCCTGTTCGCGACCGCCCTCATCGTCGCGGCGGCCTTCGCGTTCGTTTACACGGACGCGGCGCGCCGCCGACGACGGCCTCTTGCCGCGCTGTTCATTTCGATCCTCGCGGCGGCGGCCTCCTCCCTGCACTGGCTCCCGCGTCCGCATGTGGTGACGTTTCTCTTTCTGGCGATCTGGCTCGAACGGCTGGAACGCGTCCGCAGCGGGGAGCGCGTCGGGTTATGGCAATTTCCTGCGCTGATGTTGATTTGGGTCAACGCGCATGGAGGATTTATCTTTGGGATACTGGCGTGGCTGGCTTATTTCACAGGTTGGGTTTGGGAAACAATCTCAGCCAGACTGGCAAAGACCCCGAAAAACAGGAGATTGTCTCGGGAAGCCCGCCCTCGCAATGACGGAAGTTCAGTAGAGAATCAGGGAAAAAAACTTGCGCTCATCGGCTTGTTTTCCTTTCCCGCGTCCATCCTCACTCCATCGCTTTGGGGCAACTGGCAGGCCGTGTCGAGCAACAACAGTCGTTACATTCTAAGCCGCACGGTGGAAACCATGCCGCCCGACTTCACCCGGACGGAAACCTGGCCGTTCGTTGCGCTTCTTATTCTTGTGTTTCTGGCTATGCTCTATAAAAAGACTACACGCAAGCCGTTTCCTTCCGCTCATGTTTTCCTGCTGGCTGGTTTTGCCGCGCTGGGCTTGTGGATGGCGCGCAACATTCCGCTCTTCGCCATAATCGCCGCGCCCATTCTGGCAGAGTCGCTTCCCAACGCGCTCGAAAAAGTCAAAAGGTGGAACAAGGTCGAGGCGAACATCGCCGCGCTGGAGAATCCCCTGCGCGGCGCGCTCTGGCCGATCCTGCTTGGGCTGGGAATCGCGTTTGCGCTTGGCAATCGCTATCAGGTCCAGAAAGAGGCGTTGACTGATTTCGACGCGCGCGTCTTTCCCGTCACGGCCGCGGATTGGCTGGTCGAACATCCGCAATCGGGAAATATGTTCAACGATTTCAATTGGGGAGGATATCTGCTTTACCGTCTCTGGCCTGAGCAAAAAGTTTTTCTGGACAGTCAGACGGATTTCTACGGCGAGGCGCTGGTGCGGGAGTATGAGACCGCGTGGACGGCGGCGGATGGTTGGGAAAACGCGCTGAACGCGTACGCGGTGGATTGGGCCATCCTTCCCGTCGCCGCGCCGTTGTCGGGAACCTTGCAAGCCGCGGGCTGGCAGTTGATCTATCAGGATGAGACGACGGTCATTTTCGTGCGAAGATGACAACGCCGCTGTTTTCAAAAACCAATGTGTAATAGGGGGATTGGCGCAGAAGATGGGAGAGCAGTGCGGGCGTGTCGGCCTTCTCGATGTAAATGTAATCGAAGTCCAATTGATTCGCGTCTGCCCAATTCTCGACGCAGGAGGGACTGTCGTTGAGGCAATCTCGAAGTCTCTCGAGGCTGGCGCGGAACGGCATGAAATCTTTGCCGAGCAACCATTCGCGGCCCTGAATGGTGCTCTGGCTGGTGCGCTCGGCGAAGACAGGAAACCATTCAGCGGAGGGATCGGCAAATGAATTTGTCCAGGCGGTGAGGACGATGAACTGGCTGTCGGGCGCGGTGTTGATCTGTGTCCATTCCATGGCGACGCGGCTTTCAGACGGGACGCGGTAGTGGGACAGAGTCAAATCGTAGAAGAACGCGCCAAACAACGTGGAGAACAACACATAGCCAATCACAATCTTGGCCGCGCCGCTGCTCGTCATGGCTTCAGTCCAGTCTTGCGAGACGGGCGATTTGGAACTCAACGCGGCAATCGCCGGCATGATGAAATCTGCGATGGCGATGCCCGCGAGGACTGCAAGCGGAAGCGCGGCGATGGCGGCAGCACTCCGCGGCTCAACGGCGAAGGCGGCCAGCATCCAGACCGGGAGGAACCAGTCGCGTCGAAGTCCCTGAATAACGACGCCAATCAAAGCCAAAGCGCTCAGCAAAGTGACAAAGCGCTCCTCGGCAAAGTCAAAAGTGAGCCAGGGAAGCCAGAACGATCCATCATGTCCGCCTGTATTGAGCGCAGAGAGGAAGGGCGAGAGGCCGTGTTGGGATAATACCGTTACCCACCACGGCGTGGTGAGGAGCAACACACCCAGCGCGACGAGTGCCGCGTCGCGAAGACCGCACAGATTTCTTCCTTTGAACAGCCAGATGAGGAAGCAGGCTGCGGCGATGTGGAGGCCCGTCTCTGGATGACTGAGGAGCGCGCCCGCGCCGAAGAGGGCGGTGAGAAAAGCAGTTCGGGTGTCGCGCCGCGTGAACAAGGTCCAGGCGGAGGCGCAGGTGAGGATGAAGAACAACACGCCGAAGGCACGGCTGAGGCCGCCGCCCATTACGTACCACGAGAAGGAACGCGGCATCAAAGCATACGCGAGAGCGACCAGTGAGGCGTTCTTCTTCGACCCCAACATCTGGCTCGCCATCCAGTAAAACGCGAGGATTGACAGTGTGGAAACCAGTGGCGGCAGCCAGCGGACGACTTCGAATGTGGAAAATCCCAGCAAGGAAACAAATCCGCCGACGTAAAACGATAACGGAGGATAAGCGAACGGAATATCGAGATAATTATATGTTGTGAATGTAGGAAGGAGAAAATGATTAGTCTTGAGGTCTTCGATCATGACGTAGAACATGCCGCCGTCGTTGATTGGCGAGCCGGCCATAATGGTCGGGGCAAAGCGGACGATTGCGCCGAACAAAAGCGAAAACAACAGGATCAGGTCTGCCCAACTATGAGATGGTATCTGTTTCGTTTTCATGAGAAATTACATCACCGCGTCCGCCATAAAGGCGATGAACAGGAAGAGCAGATACAACGTCAAAGAAAGCGGAGGTCAGTTCCCCTGCCCCACGAGAAACATAGTGATCGTTGTCGCCATAAGGAGCAGGACGACAATGGTGAGAGGAAGCAAAACGCGTTCCTCGCGATGATGACGCCAGGCCGAAAGGAGCGGCCACAGCATCAGCCCACTTGCCGCGCCCACGGCAAGCCGATGGCCGAGCGCGATCCACCCATACGGATGAATGGGCGTGCAAAGCGGCCAGCCCGTGCAAAAAGCCTGCGCGCAAAAAACGGATAGCCGATCGGTAAAATCGCGGCGAACGCGAACCATTGCAAAGCATACCCAAAGTGGTGGCATTCTGTCAATTCGATAATTGGCTGTTGCGCGATGGGCGGTTCGGCATCGTTGGGATCGGGATTGGGCTGGATGTAAATCGGCAGGAGCAGTACAGAGTTTTTTACTTCTCTGCATTTTCCGTGCCCGTCCATGTTCATCCACGTACCGCATTTCTCTACTGGTTGCTTGAGCAACAACCTGATGTCATGTACAATATCATCTACAGGCGTTTGGAAGCCACACGAGAGGCGCAGGTTCCCGTCGGCGTCAATGAACCAGCCGCGAGCGGATCATTTTCTCGCTGGAGCAATTGTAAACCATTCCGCACTGGCTGGCGATGGCTTGGCCTTTGGCGGAACACCCGAAGAATATCAACGCGACTACATCGAGCAGTTGACCTATATCAACCGCCAGGTGGAAATCGCCATCGACGCGATCCTGTCGGGATCTTCCCAGCCGCCGATCATCCTCGTTCAGGGCGACCACGGCCCGGGGTCAATGCTGGTGCGCGACTCGCTCGAACAGACCTGTCTCCTCGAACGGACTTCCATCCTGAGCGCGTACTATCTGCACAATGGTTCAGAGTTTTTGGCCGAGGACCTCACGCCCGTCAATTCCTTCCGCGTAGTGTTCAACGAACTTTTCAACGCCCAACTCCCCCTCCTCCCCAACGAAACTTATTTCTCGCCGCAATCCTGGCCGTACGATTTCACGCCCGTCTCCAGCCGCATTGAAACCACCCGCGAAAATTGAACCGCGATGAATAATTCGCCAAACTCCCGCCTGCAAACAATCGCACTGATCGGCCTCGCCACATTACTGGGAGGAATTGTCCGCCTCGCCACGCCGCTCACGATTGACTTTCCCCTGAACGATGGCGGCCTCTTCTACGTCATGATACGCGACCTGCGCGCAGGCAATTACGTCCTGCCTCTCTTCGCGCATTACAACGGGGCGGCCATTCCCTTCGCCTACCCGCCGCTGGGCTTTTACGCCACCAGCCTGCTTGCCGATCTCTTCCATGCAGACCTGATTGATGTAATGCGCTGGCTTCCCCCCATCGTCAGCGCATTGACAATCCCTGCATTTTATTTTCTTGCGCGCGGCCTCAGCCGCTCGCCGGCCATCTCCGCGCTGGCGACATTTGCATTTGCCTTCCTGCCGCGCGATTTCATCTGGCTGATCATGGGCGGAGGGGTGACGCGCTCCTTCGGATTCCTCTTCGCGATCCTGACTCTCGCCTGCGCCCACCGGCTGTTTACCACGCCCGCGCCTCGCCTCATTTTCTGGACCTCGATCGGCGCCGCGCTCACCGTCCTGACCCATCCCGAAGCCGCCGCGCAGACCGCCTTCGCCGCCTTGCTGCTCTTCCTGTTCTTTGGACGCGTACGCGAGGGACTCTTCCGCGCGCTGGCCGTTGCAGGTCTCACCCTCGCGCTGACATCTCCCTGGTGGGGATTGATGCTGGCGCGTTACGGTCTCGATCCCTTCCTCGCCGCCGCGCAAGCCACTGCAGACGACCGCAGTGGATTGTTCAACTTCGTAATGCGATTCGTCCTGCTCTTCCGCTTTGAGTTCACAAACGAAGCGTTCCTGCCCCTGCTGACCGTCTTTGGACTCATCGGCTTGTTCGCCGCGCTCGGCCGGGGGGAATGGTTCCTGCCCGCATGGCTGGCTGCTTCCCTGTTTTTCGAACCTCGAAGCGCGCCGCTTTTCATGTCCATCCCACTGGCAATCCTGGCCGCGGAGGCGTTATCCGGAATCATCCTCCCCGCACTGGAAAAAACGGGTTCAAAAAGAATCCCGCCCGTTTTTCCTGGCCTTTTATTGGTCTATTTATTTTTGTCCGCGCAATACGTGGTTTCAACCGCGGCAAACGAAATCAGCCTCACCCCGTATGATCGCGAAACCATGCAGTGGGTGGAAGCGAACACACCCGAAGACAGCGTTTTCCTGGTTGTGACAGGCGAACTGCCCCTGCGCGACGCGGTCTCGGAATGGTTCCCCGCGCTCACAAGCCGCGTCAGCGCGGCGACGGTCTTCGGCTACGAGTGGGTCCACGATGGGAAATTCGCTCAACGAACGGAAGGTTATCGCTCCCTGCAGGGATGCATGGATCAACGCGCGGACTGTCTCCTGCAATGGAGCGAAGAGAACGGCAGGCCATTTACGCACGTCATGATCCGTAATTTTCGCAGCGGCGAGTTTCGTCTCTCCCCCTTACAAATCAGCCTGGATCACGAAAAAGGCTTCACGCTCGTTTTCCGCACTCCAGAAATATCCATTTATCAATTGACAGAGCGTTAAACCACCGCATCCGCCATGAACGCGATGAACAAAAACAGCAGATACATACTCGTCCAGCGGTACATCTGCCAGGCGACCTTGTTGCCCTCTTTCTTGAACACCCTCCACGCGCCCCAGATCAACCACAGGCCCAGAACGATGGCCGAGGCCAGATAGATCGTCCCCGAAAGTTTGAAGACGGGCAAAAGCAGGGTGATTCCCACCAACAGCCAGGTGTAGATCCAAATCTGCCGCCGCGTCTCCGCCTCGCCGTGGACGACGGGGAGCATCGGCACGCCCGCGCGGGCGTAGTCGCTTTTGCGGACGATGGCCAGCGCCCAGAAATGCGGCGGCGTCCAAAAGAAGACGATGGCGAAGAGGAGGATCGAGACGAGGTCAATCCGTCCCGTCGCGGCGGCCCAGCCCACCATCGGCGGAATCGCCCCCGCGCCGCCCCCGATGACGATGTTTTGCACCGTCGCTTTTTTCAGCCAGACGCTGTAGATGAAAACGTAGTAGAAAATTCCCGCCAGCGAAAGCAAGGCCGCCACCAGGTTCACAAACGAGGCGAGAACGTAATAACTCAGCAGGCACAACGCCAGCGCGAAGGCCAGTCCCTCGGCAGGATACATCCGTCCCGCCGCCAGCGGACGTTTCTCGGTGCGCTGCATGTTCTTGTCGAGGTCGCGGTCAATGAACTGGTTCAGCGCGGAGGAGCCGCCTGCCGCGAGCGCGCCGCCCAAAAGCGTGTACAACGTCAATGAAAGCGGCGGCCAGCCTCCCCATCCCGCGATGAGCGCCGTGATCGTCGTCGCCAATAGGAGCAGGACGACGATCGGCTTGGTCAGAATCAAAAAGTCCATGAAGCGTTGACGGAACGCGATGCGCGGATAAGTCACTGGCGCGATGGGGTTGGTTGCCGCGACCAGCGCGAGAGTCACCAGTCCGATCCAAAGCGAAACCGAAGTCAGGCCATGCAAAATGACGAGATGCAAAACCGATTCGCCCGAAGATTGCGCCGCGCCGATCATCGCCTCGCCAAAATAGAGGGTCGCGACAACGGTGGTAAGCGGAAGCAAAACGCGCTCCTCGCGATGATGACGCCAGGCCATGAGAAACAGCCACAGCATCAACCCGCTCGCCACCGCAACCGCGAACCGATGCGCCAGCGCGATCCATCCAAGCGGATGGATTGGCGCGCAAAGCGGCCAGCCCGTGCAAAGCGCCAGCGCGCCCGTCAAGGTAGTGAGCCGCCCGCCGATGGTCACGAGCAGGGTCGCCATGATGGTGGTCAGCGTTAGTCGTGTAAAAGGCGAGGCCAGTGAAAGTTTTCGCGCCATCGTTTCTCTCATTGCGAGGTCAACTCCAAACTATTTTTTGCCGCTGAGAGGCTGTTTCTTAAATCCTTTTCTGGACACGGAAGCCACGGATTTCACGGATTCGCAGAGAAAAAGCCTTTAAAAAATCCGTGTTGTCCGTGAAATCCGTGTCCAAAAGGTTTTTTGCCACAACTTAAGAAACACTCTCTGAGACCGCGGAGTTCGCAGAGAATAACATGAAAGACTCTGCGCTCTCGGCGTTCTCTGCGGTTCGTATTTCGATAGGTTCATCCTGCACTCTGTTTGCGGACGAAAAACGGATAACCGATCAACAAAATCGCGGCGAACGCGAACCACTGCAAAGCATACCCAAAGTGCGGGCCTTCTGTCAATTCAATAATTGGCTGTTGCGGAATGGGAGGCTCGGCGTCGTTTGGGTCGGGATTCGGCTGAATGGTAACGGGCAAAATCGGATACGGGATTTGCGCGGCCAGCCGCTCGATATTGACAAAATTCCAAAACTCGAGACGCGCCTGGCCTGGCGCCAGCGTCGGATCGGGATTCGCGCCCAGCGGGACTTTCGTCACGCCCAGGCGCATCACCCCCTGAACCTGAACGGGCGCGGCCTCCTCGTAGCGATTCCACGCTGACGGCGAGTCGTTCCCCTCCGAGGGAATCCAGCCGCGATCCACAAAGATGGCGCGGCCATCTTCCAAGCGAAGCGGAGTCAAGAGGTGATAGCCATACACGCCCTCATTGTAAAAATTCCGCAACGCGACCTGGTTCTCGAAATCATACGTCCCGCGGACGACGACCGCGCGATATTCCATCGCGGCGAGATCCGCGTCCGTTTCGGCGTTCAAATCCAACGGAGCCAGCGCGCGCATGGACGCGACCTGCGCGTTGAATGCGCGCCGCCCTTCGAGCCGATCCAATTGCCAGATGCCGAGGCGCACGCACACTCCCGCGGCAACGAGGACGAGGAGGGTGGCGAAAATCCACTTGCGGGAGAGAATGGTTTTGATAAACATGAAATCCTTCGCCCCGCCCTCACCCATCCCCGACCCTTCCCTCTCCCAAAAGCATGGGAGAGGGAAGGGAGAATCGGAATACTACTCTCCCCTCTCCCGTAATCGGGAGAGGGGCCGGGGGTGAGGGCAGGTATGTCATTCTTTCTTCTTCCCAGGCATCACAAAACTATAGATGGCAATCAATACACCGAGCGGGACACCCGCATAAAAAATGCCGTAAACGCGCGTCCAAACGGTGACAGGTTCGCGCACGTCCAGGCCGATGTATTTGCTGGTCTGGAAACTGCATTCGTAGGCCAGGCTCTCCTCGTTGGATAGTTGCAGATGCGCCGACGCGCCTGCGGGAATCCACAGAGGTCCCATCTGGTGATCCGTCGAGTCTTCGTTTTTGACGATGAGCAAATCGCCGACGACGAAGACCATGTTTTCGGGGAGCGCGGGAGGCTGTTCGCCGCGCGCCACCTGCTCCGCCGTCCCCGCGGGGATGGTGAGGACGATGACCTTGGGCGGGCGGGCTGTCTCGCGGAGGAAGAAAAAGGCGACTTCGCTGACGGCAACGCCGATGAGGAGGCCGATGAGGAGGGAAATGAGGATGCGTTTGAGGATGGGGTTGGACATGAGATGGATGTTGTTGTTTTTGCCCAGGCTTGTCCCGTCATTGCGAGGAGGGTGTTCTTCCCGACGGAGCAATCTCCTGGCTGTGGAGGGGATTGCTTCGCACACTTGCCCTCCCGAAGGACACACCTGCCCTTGCGGGCGGTGCAAGGGTCGGGACGATGTGGCGTGCAAGTGCCAGGGAAGAGCGCTCGCAATGACGGATGCAATGGAAGGGATGAATGGGAATAGTTACCGAAGCAGAATCTTTATATCATGCGCAATATCTTCCACAGGCGTCTGGAAGCCATAGGAGAGGCGCAGGTTGCCGTCCTGGTCTATCAGCATGACGCGGGCGGTGTGATCCACGGTGTAGCCAAAGACCGAATCGGTTTGAGTCACTTCGCGATAGATGCCGTAGGCATCCCAGATTTTCTGCAATTCCTCCATCGAACCGGACAGGCCGATGAAATTTTCGTTGAAGTGATTCGCGTAAGCCTGGGCTTTTTCGGGCGTGTCGCGGTCGGGGTCAACGGAGATGAATACGATCTGGACGGAATCCGCCGCGTCGCCGAGGGCATCCACCACCTGCTTCATCTCCGCCATCGTGGTGGGACAGACATCGGGACAGGAGGTGTAGCCGAAGAACAGCAACACGACTTTGCCGCGCTGGTCGCTGAGGCGGAAGACGCTCCCATCGGCGCGCGTCAACTCAATCGGCGCGGCGATGGGAAAGGGCTCGCCGTACGATGTGCCGCGAAAACTGACGGGATGCCCAAACCAGAAGACCGCCAGCGCGGTGAGGAGGACGAGGAGAAGGGACGCGAATCCGACGGAGAGGATTTTTTTGTCCATACTTTACACATCATCGAGGGCAGGAATCCGAAAGTTCTACTTTCGGAAGAGGCCGATCCTGAAGTAGAACTTCAGGATTCCAACAGTTGCCCGCCGAAAAAAACAGGGCGACCGCTTGGCCGCCCCGTTTCTTGCAAACGCAACTATACCAGAGTGTTTGATGAAACGCTAGAAACTTCCTCGTTTCGTCTATGGTTTTCTCAAAATCGGAGTCTTCTCAACGCGAGTGCCGCGAATTTGCAAATGACGCGAATAAATTCAAGAAAAATTCGCGAAATTCGCCTATTCGCGCTATTCGCGTTCCAAAGTCGCCAATTTGTCAAGCGACTTTGAGAAGGCCATTTCGTTTCGTCAGCAGTCCTAAAGGATGCTACGCGATTGGACTGCTGACTGGCTCGCAGTGCAACTGCTCGCAAACAGCACAATCTATCCCGCCGCCGTTCCGATGAGGTACAGCGCGGGGTAGAAGAAGATCCACACCACGTCCACAAAGTGCCAGTAGACCGCGGCGGCTTCCACGCCCCAGTATCGTTCGGCAGAGAACGCGCCCTTGCGTCCATTCCTCCAGACGAGGAACAGGAAGATCACGCCCGTCAGCACGTGGAAGGCGTGCATGCCCGTCATCATGTAGAAGATGCCGCCGACCACATCCCTGCTGGCGATGACCTGCTCGATCTGCGCCAGTTGCCATTCCAGGCCAACCACGCCCACCAGGAACAGGATGCCGAGAACCATGGTGATCAGCGTCCCGTTCAGAAAGCCTTTCCTGTCGCCATGCGCGATGGAGGTTTCGGCGCGGTTCATGAAGAAGGAGGAAATGAGCAGGACGGAGGTCACCGCCAGGCCGAGCAGTTGATTCAAGTGCGGACGGGTCATGCCAAGCAGGTTGAAGCGGCTGACGAGCAACCCCCCGAAAACGAAGGAGTCGGACAGCAGAAACAACCACAGGCCGAGGCGGTTGGTGCCGGTCTTGTAGGCGTAACTATCGTGACCTTCGCCGTGATCCTCGTGACCCAATTTGTAGATGCGCATGTAGTAGTATGCCACCAGCCCGGCCTTGATCAGCGCGACCACCGCGAGCAGAACGACATTCGGCAGGAAGAGGGCAAGGCCGAATTCCAGCGCCGTGAGAACGGCAAGATAGACGAAGATGAGGACGCCCTGGTTGAGCGCGGATTTTTTATCGGTTGTGTGTGTCATGGATTCAATCCCTATTTCTTCATGAATTCCACGTACTTCGAGCCGGGCAGGCCGTAGTCGTACGGTTCGCCGACGACTTCGAAGGGCGTTTCGTAATTGTGCGCGGGCATCGGTGAAGCCACCTGCCATTCGGGGGAGCGCGAGTTCCAGATGTTGTCCGTCGCGGGTTCGCCGTTCCTGACACTCTTGACGAGGTTGATGAGGAAGATCAACACCGAGAGGGCGATGAGGAAGGCCGCCACAGTCAGGACGATGTGCCAGGTCTGGAATCCCAAGTCGGGGTCGTAGTCGAAGATGCGGCGGCGCATCCCGAGCAGGCCGATGCGCATCATGCCGAGGGAGAGGACGAAGAACGAGGGAGTCATCAGCCAGAAGTGCCACTTGCCGAGAGTCTCGTTCATGCGGCGACCCGTGGCCTTGGGGAACCAGTAGTAGAGCGCGGCGAAGAACGGGAAGACGAACCCGCCGAAGAGCGTGTCGTGGAAGTGACCGACGATCCAGTACGTGTCGTGGAGGTGCAGGTCGGTCGAGACGGTGGCGTTCGGAGGTCCCGAAAGACCGCCCATCAGGAAGACGACGATCGCGCCGATGACGAAGAGGAACGCGGAGGGCATGGGAGTCGGAATCTTGCCCTTCCACAGCGTCGCCACCCACGAGAAGAATTTGACGCCCGTCGGCACAGCGACGAGGAGGGTGCTGTACATGAACGGGACGCGCAGGTATTCGTTCATGCCCGAGGTGAACATGTGATGCGCCCAAACAAGGAAGCCGACGAGCGCGATGGCCAGCGAGGACATGGCGATCCACTTGTAACCGAAAAGCGGCTTGCGGACGAAGACGGGCAGCAACTCGGAGACGACGCCCAGGCCGGGCAGGATGAACACGTACACCGCAGGATGCGAGTAGAACCAGAACAGGTGCTGGAACAGAACGGGATTGCCGCCCTTGTTCGGGTCGAAGAAGCCCATGCCGAACAGGCGCTGGAACATCACCATCTGGAACGAGAGGCCGATCAACTGCGTGGCGGTGAGGGCGATCAGCGAAGTGGCGATGGAGGCCCACACGAAGATCGGCAGGCGGAAGGCGGTCATGCCTTTGGCGCGCATACGGACGACGGTGGCGATGATGTTGAGCGCGCCAAGAACGGACGACCACCCCGCTACGAACACGCCGAGGAAGAACATCTGCTGGCCGATGATGTTGGGATTGGCCGAGAGAGGCGGATACCCCGTCCACCCCGTTTCGATGCCGCCCAGCGGCATGGACATCAGCAGCCAGACCGCGGCGGGGACGGCGATCCAGAATGAGAAGGCATTCAGGCGCGGGAAGGCCATATCGTGCGCACCGATGAGCAGCGGGACAAGGTAGTTCATCAGACCCGCGATGCCCAGCAGGATCGAAACGATCATTACCATGCCGTGCAGGGACATGAGCGTGTTGTACTGGTCGGGCTTGAGAAATTGCTGGCCCTCGAACGCAAGTTCGGTGCGGAAGATCAAGGCGAAAGTGCCGCCAACGACCAGCAGGAGAATGGCGGTAACAGTGTACTGAATGCCGATGACCTTGTGATCGAGCGAGGGACCGAGATACTTGATCCAGCCCGCGGGGTCTTCGTGATGCTCGGGCGTTTCCTGTCCGCGCCACCACTTGAACCAGTCGCTCATCACGCCGTGCGCGGCGAGGAAGGCCAGCGTGCCGACGAATCCGCCGAAGACCCAGGCGTGTTCCGTGACGAGGTACCGCCCCGTCGCTGGGAGCCCCATGGCGAGGCGGATGCCCACCACGACCGCGATTCCAGCCGCGAGACCGACGACCAGCCAGGCCAGTCCGCGCACGAGCGGGATCGAATAGAATTTTTTCATGTTGAATTCCTCCACGCGGTTATTTCAGAGTCATCAGATATGCGATGATATAGGACAGTTCTTCTTCGGTGAATGTGTAAGCGGGCATGGCGCTCGCGGCTTCGAACCCAGCCACAATTTGGGCGGATGGATTCAGGATGGATTCCTTGATGTAGCCTTCATCCGCTGTGACCGTGGAACCGTCCGAGAGCTTGACTTCGCGGCCGAAGAGTCCCTTCCAAGTGGGGCCGACCAGCGCCGCGCCGGTGATGGAGTGGCAGCCGAGACAACCGTTGGCTTTGACCAGCAATTCGCCCTTGCCTTCGGGAGTCTGCGCGGCGGCGAAGGCGGCCTGCTGCTCGAGCGTCCATTGTTCGAAGGCGGCCTTCTCCGAGACCACGACGATGTTTTCCATCCTGTAATGCGCCGCGCCGCACAACTCGGCGCAACGCACTTTGTACGAGCCCGCCAGCGTGGGCGTGATCCGCAATTCGGTCACGCGGCCCGGCACAACGTCCTGCTTGACGCGGAATTCGGGAACCCAGAAGGAATGGATCACGTCCGTCGCGTCCATTTGAAGCAATACCTGTCGGTTAACGGGAAGATGCAATTCGTTGCTGACGAAGCCCCCATATTCGGGATATTCGAAACTCCACGCGAACTGCCGCGCGTGGACTTTCACGATCATGGCCTGCGGGTCGGCGCGGCGCGTTTCGCGCAGGGACCACGCGCCCATATACGCGAAAGTGATCACCGTGATGAGCGGAATGATCGTCCAGGTGATCTCCAGTTTGGTGTTGCCTTCGATGTGTTCGGCGTCGCTCGTATCGCCCTTCCTGCGGCGGAACACGAACAGGCTGTACAACAACGGCACAACGATGAGCGCGAACAGGAAGGACATGGCGATCACCTGCCAGTTCCACATCCAGTCAATCGGCGCGGCCTGCGCGCTGGCCTCCACAGGCATCAACTCCAGCGCGTCGAGGCCGAGGTAGGTTCCCACGGCCGCGACAAGGATCAGAACACCTACGATGATGAAGTGTCGCATACTTTCACTCCTCAGAATGAGATGACTCACATTACCCAGTACCGCAAGATTTGTCTTGCTTATGGCCGGGCAACATGAATGTTGCGGTACTACAAACCAGCAACGTCACCGAGATAAGAATCGAATCAACTCCACGGGTTCGACAACCACGTTTCCGCCTGTTCAGCGGTAAGACTCTTACGCTGGTACACCACCACAGGTTCGGCGGAAGCGAGGGAGACCAGCGCCACCTGCATGGGCGATTCGCCTTCCATGAACCGTCCGAGAAATTCCTCGCGGTTGATGGCGGTGTCGTCGTAGTCCACGATCACCAGGTCGGGACTGAGCGTTTCGAGGGAGATCAGGGTCTCCTCCATCGTGGAAGGCGTCCCGATGACGGCGGCCTGGTCGCCCCAGCGCGCCGCGTATAATTTCCGCAAGCCCTCGCGAAAAAGCGAATTGGCGGAGGCGATCAGGACACGCTGAGGACGCGACGATGATTCCTGACGCACAGCAAACGGACTCCTGGTATCAATTTACCAAAGTCCGTCTTATTTGTCATTAATCCAGGCTGGAAGAAGGGGGGATTTTCAGCAAAAAGAGGCGGGTGATTGTCCATCACCCGCTGTCATCATCCCTTACACTTCGTTAATCAGATCAATCCCGCCTGCAACGCCTTTGCCACCGCCTCGGCGCGGTTGTTCACTTCCATTTTTTCGAGAATGTGCCGAATGTGGGTCTTGACGGTGTTCTCCGAGATGAACAATTCGGCGGCGATCCGCGCCGTTGTCTGGCCGCGGGCGAGGCATCGCAGCACTTCCAGTTCGCGGCCGCTCAGGAGATCCTGCGGACGGCCCGACGGGGAACGCCGCATCACCTTGAACACCAACGCGGTCATCTCCGGCGAAAGCGCCGATTTGCCTCCTGCCACGTCCAGCAGGGTGCGGCGCAGGGTTTCCGGCTCGGCGTTCTTCAGCAGGTATCCGCTGGCGCCCGCCAGGATCGCTCCGACCAGGTCGCTTTCTTCCTGTGAAACCGTCAGCATCAACACGCTCGTTTGATGGCCCTCCTGGCGCAGGGCGCGCAGAGTCTCCACACCGCCCAGGCCGGGCATGTTGACATCCAGCAGGACGATATCCGCGCCGCTTTTGGGGATCATCTGCAGGGCCTCATCGCCGTCGCCCGCCTCGCCCACCACCTCGAACTCAGGCATATCCGAAAGCAGGCCGATCAACCCGCGGCGGAACAGGACGTGATCATCCACGACAAAGAGACGAATCCGTTTCATGATTTGATTCCCATGCGCAAGGGAACGCGCAATTGGACAGTTGTTCCGCCATTCGGGCGGCTGGCGACCTGGAACTCCGCGCCGATCGACTCGGCCCTTTCCCGCATCCCCCGCAGACCGAAGCGGGCCGCGGCCATCGCGTCGGCGGGATCGAACCCGCGGCCGTCGTCCGTCACCTCGATCAGCGTCTCGTCTCCATCCTCCCACGCCGCGAGACGGACGCGCCCTGCCCGCGCGTGCTTGCGGACGTTGGTGAAAGCCTCCTGCACAATGCGGATCAACTGCGCCTGCGCATTGACCGGGAGATCGCGCGAGAGCCGCAAATCGGTTTCCACCGGCAGGCCGCTCAGCGCCTCGAAATCCTCCGCGACCTGTCGAAGCCATGTCTCCAGGCATTCGTCGGGGACGCGGCGCAGGTTTTCAATGGCCTGACGCGCGTCGAGGTAGGCGTCTTCGAGGGTGCGCGAGGAATCCTTCAAGAGAAGCGCGGCCTGGGCTGTTTTGCCCTGCGCCAGGAAATTTTCGGCGCGGCCGATCTCGATCTTGAGAAAGGCCAGCGTCTGCGCCAGCCCGTCGTGGATCTCGCGCGCCAGGCGCGCCCGTTCCTGAAGGATGAGGCGCGCTTCGATCTGCGGCTGGAGGGAGGGGGGCTCTTCCTCCAGGCCGCGCGGAAGGCTGGAGATCTGGCGCGCCCACTGGCCGCGCTCGAGCGCCTCCAGCGCGAGTTCTGTCAGGCGCGCGGCCTCATCCAGAAATCGCGCTGTGGATTGGCCCACGTCTGGCTCGGCGGAAAAGATGAAACTGAACAACCCGGCCTCGCGCCCGCGGGCGCGCAGGGGAACACAGTGAATAAAACTGGAATTGGGAGCGCAGCGAAGCAGGGGACATTCGCTTCCGGCGTGCCGCGCTTTGCAAACCTTGCATCGCTGCCGCTGGGCCGGACTGGAGAGAAGTTCGGCGTCGAATGCGGGAACGCGGCCAAAGGCCAGCGGGGAAAATTGCGGCGAAAATTCGTCGAAGGGAATGAAGAGACACCCGTCCGCGCCCAACGCTTCGGACCCGGCGCGCATGGCGGCGCGCAGCGCGGACTCCGCGTCGATGGCTTCGAGCAGCGACGCGGCCAGGGAAAGGCTGGTTTGCAAGAATCGGGTGGGATCGGTTTCAGTCACGGCGGGCCGTTCGGCGTTGATTGTAGCACAGACGCTGGGAAGAACAACAAAAAGCCGGGCGAGACCTGTCTCGACCCGGCTCCCCTGCGCTGAAAGGTTTACTTCAACGTGCGGACGTAGGCGATCACGTCCCAGATCTGCTGCTCGGTGAGGACTCCCGCCCAGGCCACCATGGAGGTGCCAGGCACACCGGTGCTTACGCGCCAGAACAGGTAGTCGTCGCCCACCTGGGTAATGAACTCGGGCAGGTTGCGCGGTTGGGGGTCGAGCGCCAGCCCGGCGGGGCCATCGCCATGGCCGGAGGGGCCGTGGCAGGCTTCACAATTGACCGTGTACACTTCCTTGCCCGCGGCCGCGTCCCCGCTCCCGGACTTGCCCGCATATTCCGCAGGGACGGTGGGGATGGGTGTCGGTTCGGCTTTCGAGCCGCCACAGGCCGCCAACGCGAGCGCGGCCGTAACGAGAATCAGCAAAACAGAATACTTCTTCATATCATGCTCCTCGATTGGTGTTTACTTGCGGGGAAATTATACCCCGTTTTGCACAGCCCTCCTCCAGAATATGGACAATCGCTTCCGCTGAATGGCCGTCGCCAAAGATCGGAGATGGAGGAGAGGCCGGGCGGGACATCTCACGAACATGATGGCGGATCTTTTCCGCATCCAGCCCGACCAGCGTGTTCCAGCCGCCAGCCAAAGTCTCCACCCATTCCGTTTCGGTTCGCAAGGTGAGGCAGGGGACGGCAAAGAAACAGGCTTCTTTCTGCACGCCGCCGGAATCGGTCAGGATCAGGCGGGCGTTCTGTTCGAGCATCAGCATATCCAGATAGCCCACCGGCTCGATGACGCGCAAATGAGGCGATTGCACCTTCTCCCACAGCCCGAAGTCGGCCAGTTTCTGCCGCGTGCGCGGGTGAAGAGGCAGGATGACCAGTTCGTCCAGCGAGCCCAAAATTTCAAAAAGCCGCGTCAGCGCGCGAGGGTCGTCGGTGTTATAGGAACGATGAAGGGTAGCCAGCAGGTAGCCGTCTTTTTGAATCCCAAGCGTCGGCAGAATCGCGGAGCGGTCGCGGGCCGTCTCGCCGAACAAATGCGCGGCATCCAGCATCGGGTCACCGACCAGATGCACTCCCTCGACAATCCCTTCGCGGCGCAATTGTTCGACGGCGGCGGGGGTGGGACAAAACAACGTGTCCGCGCAGTGATCCGTCAACACGCGATTGTGTTCCTCGGGCATGTTGCGGTTGAACGAGCGCAGACCGGCCTCCACGTGAGCGACGGGCGTCCCCAGTTTGACTGCGGCCAGCGCCCCGGCCAGCGTGGAGTTGGTATCGCCAAAGACGAGAACCCAATCGGGCTTTTCGTTTTGCAGGGCCGCCTCGATGCCGACCAGCATCTCGGCGGTCTGGCGGGCGTGGCTGCCCGATCCTACGTTCAGGTTGAGATCCGGCGGCGGCAATCCCAATTCCTCGAAGAAAAGATGCGACATTTCGCGGTCGTAATGCTGACCGGTGTGCAGTAGAAATTCCCCATGCCCGCGCGCCCGCAAGGCGCGGCCAAGCGGAGCCGCCTTCACGAATTGCGGACGGGCGCCAACGACGGTGACGACTTTCATGGCGAATAAAACGCCGCCAGCGCGGCAACCACGCGCCCGATCTGTTCGGGAGTCAATTCGGGATAGACCGGCAAGGCCACGCTTTCGCGGCTGAGGCGGACGGCGTTGGGATAGTCTTCGGCGCGGCAGCCCATCTCCGCGAAGCAGGCCTGCAGCGGCAGGGGGACGGGGTAATAGATTTCGCTGGCAATCCCCCTCTGTTTGAGGGATGCCATCAATTCATCGCGGCGCTGCGCGCGGATCTGGAACAGGTGATAAATGTGCCGCCGCCCAGCCTGTTCGCGCGGCAGGATGATCGGTTTTCGCTGGCGTTCCCCCGGCTCCTCGCTGACCAGGCCCGCGCCCAGCAACGCCTGACGATAGAGCGCGACGTTTCGCTGGCGCGCCTCCGTCCAGCCGTCCAGGTACGGAAACTTTGCGCGCAGGATGGCGGCTTGCAGCGCGTCCATGCGAAAGTTGCCGCCCACCGCCTGGTTGTAGTATTTGGGACGATGACCGTGATTGCGAAGCAGCCGCAGGCGGTCGGCCAGTTGCGGATCGTTGCAGACGATCATGCCGCTATCCCCCGCGCCTCCCAGATTCTTAGAAGGGAAAAAGGAAAAACAGCCCATCACGCCAAACGAACCGGCGCGCTTGCCGCGCAATTCGGCCCCGATGGCCTGGCAGGCATCTTCGATGACCGGCAGGTTGTGACGGTTGGCAACAGCCATGAGCGCGTCCATGTCCGCGATCTGTCCGGCCAGGTGAACCGGCAGAATGGCGCGGGTGCGGGAGGTGATCTTCGCTTCGACGGCCGCGGGGTCCAGGTTCATGGTTTCCAGTTCCACATCCACGAAGACCGGGCGTGCGCCCAGGCGGACGATGGAACCGGCGGTGGCAAAAAAGGAATAAGCGGAGGTGATCACTTCGTCGCCGGGGCCGACTCCCAGCGTCATCAGCGCCAGGAGCAGCGCATCCGTCCCGGAGGAGACGCCCACCCCGAAGCGGCACTGGGAATAAGCGGCGAGCTCTTCCTCCAGCGTTTCGACCTCCGGGCCGAGGATGAAATGCTGCGATTCCAGCACACGCGCGACGGCGGCATCCACCTCCGTCCGTATGGCGCGGTACTGCGCTTGCAGGTCCAGCATGGGAATCGAGTCGTTCATGGATGCCCTCCTTCCGCGGGCAGGGGGCGATCTTCAGGCCAATCCAGGCATCGAAGACATCCGTTTTCATCCAGGCGGTAGCGCCAACCGCTTTGCGGACAACGCATCAGGCCCTCCCGGTCGGCGGGACCAAGACGATGACCGTGGCGGCTCATCCAGCCCTTCTGCGCGGCCGGCACGCCGACCATGAGAGCGTAGTCCGGCACGTCATGGCGCACGACCGCCCCCGCGCCGATGAAGGCATACTGCCCGATAGTCACGCCGCACACAATGGTCGCGTTGGCGCCGATGGTTGCGCCGCGCCGCACCAGGGTTTTCAGGTATTCGCTCTTGCGATTGATCTGCGAGCGGGGATTGACGACATTGGTGAAAACGCACGAAGGCCCCAGGAATACGTCATCCTCGATGGTCACTCCCGCGTAGAGCGAGACGTTATTCTGGACCTTGACGCCATTGCCCACGACAACCTCCGCGGCCACCATGACGTTCTGCCCGAGCGAGCAATCGCGGCCGATCCTCGCCCCCGCCATGATGTGGCAGAAATGCCAGATGCGCGTCCCCGCGCCGATCTCGCAGGGCTGGTCCACGAAACTGGATGGATGGACGAAGAATTCATCGGCCATGGTTCTCTCGCAGCAAAGGATGCGCGCGGTCATCCACCGATAACACCGCCGACTTGCGAATATCATACGTCAACTGGATCGAAGGCCGCGCGTGAGCGATGCCAAATCTCTCGCCAGCCAGCGTTTTCTCGTAAACGAGCGTGTGAAGATCGGTGAAGCCCTCGGAAAATTCGACTTCCTGCCCGTCAATGGTGATGCTGCGGAAGGTGGTTTTGCCCGCTTCGCGTGACGCCAGCGGCAGATCATCGCGCTGAACCGAGAGGAACCAGCGCACGCGGGCGCGTTCCATATCCATCCAGCCGCTCATCCGATAAGCATCGGAATGAAAAACGGCAATGTCCTGAACGCCGCCGAAGAACCAGAGAAGCAGATCGAAGAAATGAATGCCGATGTTCGTGGCGATCCCGCCCGATTTATCCGCCTGCCCCTTCCAGGAGACGTGATACCAGCCGCCGCGGGAGGTGATGTAGGTCAGCACAACATCGTGTTTATGGCCGGGATTCTCCCGTTCCAATTGGCTTTTCAGGGTAAACAGGGCGGGATGCACCCGCAATTGCAGGACGGTGTTGATCTTTCGCCCGGTCTCATCCTCGATCTCTTCGAGCGCGTCCAGGTTCCACGGATTGATGACCAGCGGCTTTTCGCAGATCACGTCCGCGCCGACGTGCATCGCCAGGCGGCAATGAGCGTCGTGCAGGTAATTGGGAGAGCAGATCGAAACGTAGTGAACCTGTTCCTCGGGGGAGCGCCTGCGTAATTTTTCCAGGTGACGATCGAAGCGCTCGATCTCGGTGAAGAATTTCACGTCGAAAGAATACTGGTCGAGAATACCGACCGAATCCTTCGGGTCCACTGCGGCCACCAGGCGGTTGCCCGTATCGCGGATGGCCTTCATGTGACGCGGAGCGATATAACCTCCGGCGCCGATCAGGGCGAAGTTGTAAACCTGTTTCATGCGAGCGTTGCCTGCCTTTTCCATTTCCTTTTGAGCCACCATAATACCAGATAGCCGCGAATCGTTCGCAGGATTTTCATGCGGCTTTTGCCCACGCGGGCGCTCGTATCCAGCGTCATCGGCACTTCGGAAATGGACAGGCGCAGGAGAACCATTTTGATCGCCATCTCCACCATGCACTCGAAACCACGGCGCTCGACGATCCCCCGTCCATAATGCGCCTGGAGTTTCTGGAAGGCAGGGGCACGGTACAGGCGAAAGAACGAACTGACGGTCACCAATCCCTGCAACCCCAGGGCTTCCTTGACGAATAAATTCGCCATTGCGCTCAGGAAGACGCGATAGGCGGAGGTGTTGACGATTTGCCCGCCATAAAGGTAGGGGCTGGCAAAGATCGCGTCGAAGCCCTCCTCCAGGCGATGGAGCATCTGGCGCGCCAGGTCGAGGCGCGAGGTGTTGTCGCCCTCCATGGTCATTACCAGATCGTCCTCCTGCAACGCGTCGAGGTGGGAAAAGCCGGTGCGAAAAGCCTCGCCCGGTCCCCGGTTGGCCTCGTGGCGGAGAACGCTCAACGGCAGACCAATCTCCGAGGCGGCCTGCCGGGCCAGGTCGGCGGTTCGGTCGCGGCTCCCGTCGTCCACCAGAATCACGCGCACATCGAAGCGATCCGCGAAATCGCGATGGAATCCCCCCAGTGAAGGGATCAGGCGAGGCAGGTTGCCGGCTTCGTTCAACACCGGGATCAAAACAAACAGGCGAGGGCGCTGGCTCATGGACGCTCGGCCTCGAAGGGGAATTCGAGATCGGGGGTGGGGATCCCCAACTGGCGGCGGCGTTCCACCTGCCAGCGGATGGTCGGCTTCAATCCCTCCTCCAGGTGGACGCGAGGCTCGAAATCCAGCAGGGAGCGCGCCTTGGAAATATCCGGCACGCGGCGCATGACATCCTCGTATTTACCGAATGTTTCGTAGGGAGTGAGTTGCAGCAGGGGTTCGTCTTCCCGGATCATTTTCCAGATCATCGCCGCCAGGTCGCGGATGGTGATCTCGCGCGTGTTGCCCAGGTTGAAGACGTGATTATTGGCCTCCTGTTTCTCGATGGCGGCGATAATGCCATTTACATGATCGCTGATGTAGGTGAACGAGCGCGTTTGCAATCCGTCGCCATGCAGGGACATTGGCTCGTTGTCCAGCGCGGCGTTGATGAACACCGATTGCGGTCCGCCCCACCAGGTGAGATGCTGGTTCGGCCCGTAGCCGCCAAAAAAGCGCAGGGCGACCACATCCAGGCTGTGTTTTTCGTGATAGGCAAAAAGCAATTGCTCCTCGAACATTTTGGAAATGGCGTAGGCCCAGCGCTTGACCTCCGGCCGCCCGATGACCAGATCCGATTCTTCCGAGAAAGGCACGGCGGGATTCTTGCCGTACACGTCGGAGGTGGAGGCGGCCACCACTTTGGCCCGCGTCGCCACAGCCGCTTCCAGGACGTTCAGCGATCCCTGGGAATTGGTCAGCAGGGTTTCCATGGCGTCGCTGTAGCGCGGGATTTTGAACGCCGCCAGGTGAACGATCACGTCGCACCCTTTTGCGGTACGCAACAGAACCTTTTTATCCCGCACGTCGCCCTTCACAAAGCGAAAGCGGCGATGGCGTTGAACATTTTCCAAGTTAAGCAACGTCCCCTGCGACAAACTATCCAGCCCAACCACAGTATGACCCTGCGCGACGAGCGCTTCGGTCAGGTTGGAGCCGATGAAACCGGCCGCGCCGGTGATCAGAATTTTCATGATGTCACCTGGAAGGGAGGCAATCCGCCTCGAGATTTTGGTATAGATCCCCAACGGGAAGAGAGGCCAGCCTCTCGGCCCGAAGGTGATAATCCCGCGTCAAAATATCATACGTTCCCTGGTCGAGAAGCAGATACTTCGATTGAACAGACCGATTGGGCAGCGGAAACGATGCGATATATGAAATCCCGATCCCCGGCGGCAGGATGGTCAGGCGTCCGTCATACAACATAACGGGTATGAGGATGGTATTGCACCAGGGGTTTTCTGCCGTCTCATCAAATGCGACCGACTCCGCAATCGCCGGCTGGGACTGCCGGACCTCGGGCCATTCGAGGGTGTAATTCTTTTTCGTTCCGTCCCAATCTCCATAATAGTTCAACGTAAGGGGCGCGAAAAACAGACTCATGACAACAAACAACTTCACATAGGCATAACGCTTTTGAGCGATATGCAGGAGCAAACTGACCCACAAGGCCGCAAAGAATACCCGGTAGAACCCCTGCGCAAGATAGAGCGTCATCCCGGCCGCGAGGAGCGCCAGCATATTGTAGATATCGAAAGCCTCCTGCGTGTGGAAAATCTCTCCCCACGCCACACCCGCCCGGCGCTGACGAACGATTGTCCCAATGCCCGCACCGCCGAGGATCAACATCAGGAAAACCACCAGCAGGCTGGGTCCCATATCCTGATATTTCAACAGGAATCTAACCTGGATGAAAAATTGTCGAACAAGCGTCTCCACGCCGCTGGCGTTTGTCGAGCCGAGGATCGTGAAGATCGAATTTTGTATCGGCGGGATCAACTGCCGGGTGACGTATACAATGGCCGCTACAAGCGGAATCCACGTAGCCAGCGCCAGGAGCGCCCGTCGAAGAAGGGAACCGGAAAAGATAAAAAAGAGCAGGGGATACAGTAAAAGTACCCACGAGAGGCGCGTCAAACCGGCAAAGATACCCAGCAAAAGCCAGCCAACTTTGGAAGCAGTCGAAATCGGCTTTTTTTGCAGAAAAAACAGAAAGCCCAATGCCAGTATCGTTCCCAATGCCTGATTGAGCGTTTCATGGGAAGCGGTGAGCAGAAACAGCCAGATCGGCCACGAAACCGCCAGCGCGCATCCCAGAATCAGGTTCTGAATGGTGTTCAGCCGCGCTCGGTGCGAAAAGACCCATAAAGAGAGGCCAAGCAATAAAAGGTTGACCAGAATAGGAAGATGCGCCTGCCATCCCAGAAGCCGACCAAACGTCCCATAGACGTAAACATAGAGGGGCGAACCTTCCCCAAAATGATTAAAAGCCCAGGGAGGCGTGAGTTCGTTGGGATAGTTATAGCCGCCGCCAAATCCGTGAAAGGCGAATTGCCGCGACCACAACCAGTAGCCAACCGCGTCGTTCCAGAACGTGGGCAGATAATTCGAAAACCGGGAACCCCATGCCCCATAAACGACGGCGAACACCAGAACCACCGGCAAAAGGGAAACCGCCAGGCGGCTCCAGAAGGGCGGCAGGCGGTTAAGGGATTCGCTCGTCCGCTCCCTCCACCCCCGCAATTTTTGCGTCCATTCTTCCAGCCACGGAGTTTGCAGGGGACGCGCCAGCGCCAGACCGGCGAAAAGATACCCCAGCGCCGCCAGGGATAGCGCGTCCAGCGCCGTAAACGCAACTGTCGCCACGTCGGGATCATCGCCCGGCAGGAAACGGACGAAAGGTAGTTTCAAAATATACACAAGGGAAAGGCAAAAACCGAGCATCGCGATCCAGGAACGCGAATCGTAAAACAACCAATACAACGCCTGCGCGGGTTTGCTCCCCCTCCAAAACCAGAAAATGGAGTTGATCGCCAGACTTATGAGGGTGACAGCCGCCAGCGCGCCCAAAACAACCTGGTATGAAATTCTTGTGACTCTATACAGGCCTGTCCAAATTTCATTAAGAAATCCCGCCCCTGTGGGAATGCCGCCCTGCCCGGGTGAATACGCCCCCGCCAATGAAAACGCCATAAAAAGAACGAACAAAAGCCCGATCGAGAACATACTCGACCAGGCGATGAACCAGGTGGAAATATCGCGCCAGACTTGTTTTTTGAAAACCATGACAGACATCATCGCGGGAAGTCGGTTCGCCGCCCAGACCCGGCCTGAAACCGGAAAACAGGAAACACGCCTTTCAACCTGCCAACAGGCAAAAGACCCGTTTCCAGCAGGATGATCGGCAGGCCGAACAGCCCAATGGAAACCTTTCTTTTACGAACCCTTGTTCGTTGACTTCACGGGGGGAATTTTACAACAACCCGGCCTTTTTGAGAGAGACCTCCAGCACATCGAGATCGGCGGGCTTTATGATGACCGCCGTCGCGCCGCCCTGCATCACGCGCTGGCGCGTCTCGGGCTGGTCGTCGGAGGTGATGATGATGACCGGCACAGAGGTCAGGCGCGGCTCGCGCCGCAGAAAGGCCAGGATCTCGGTGCCGTCCACGCCGGGCATGTTGATATCCAACAGCACCACGCTCGGCGTCATGCTGCTCAAGGCCGAGATGGCCGGGCTGGCGCCGTAGGCCACGCGGGCGGGAACGCCCAAAACGTCCATCATCTGCTTCAGGGCGTCGGCTGTTTCACGGTTGTCGTCAATGACGAGCGCTTCAGACATATCAGTTCTCCAAAATCAACCTGCCCATTTCGGCCACATCGTAGCCGGGCAGGGCCGAAACGGCTTTGCGAAATTCCCCGCCGCCGATCACATCGAACAACGGCGCCAGGAGCGGACTCGACGCGTGTTCCTTTGGGACGACCAGATCGTATCGCTCGTGGAAGAGCGGAACGAAATCCAGATCCAGCGCCTGGGCCGCGGCGGGGATGCCCAGGCCGCAATCGGCGCGCCCCGATGCAATCGCCGCGGCCACGCCCAGGTGCGTATATTCCTCCTGATTGTAGCCGCGAATGTCGGATGTTGCCATCCCCATTAAGTTCAGACGATAATCGAGCAGGACGCGCGTCCCCGCGCCGCGCTGTCGGTTCACAAAGCGGACCTCGGGCCGGGCGAGGTCTTCCAGGCTTTTGATTCCCTTCGGGTTTCCGCGCCTCACCATCAGTCCCTGCTCGCGGTGGACGAAAGCGATCAGTTTAACAGGCACATCGGGCAGATACTGTTTCAACGCGGCCAGGTTGTATTCGCCCGTTTCGGGATCGAGCAGGTGCGAACCCGCCAGATGCGCCTCGCCGCGCTTGAGCGCGATCAAACCGCCCTGCGAACCGACGTTGGAAGAGACAAACCTTCGATCATGTTCCGCAAGGAATTGCGCCAGCAAATCGAGAATCACATCGTGCGACCCGATGCAGAAAACGGTCTTATCCAAATCGGATTGCCCGCGCACGAGCCGCACGCGTACCTTCTGCCCCGCCTCCGCGCCCTGGACGCCGCGCGGCAGGAGGAGCAACCCATCGGCGCGGACGAGCGAGGTGATGACTCCCGCCCCGCGCGCCAGCGGCGCGGCCAGCAGTTTTTCGCCCACGCGTCCCACTGCCACACGGACAAAATCGTCGTCACCGGGCGGCGAGGTGATCTTGCGCGTGAGCGCGGCTTCCACTTCGGGCAATTCGAGCGGACGCCTTCCCAGCCAGCGGGCGATGAGCGGTTCGGCGAAGATATCCACCGTCAGCGCGGCGGAGACGGGGTAGCCAGGGACGCCGATAATCGGTGCCAGGTGCGAAGTGTCAGGTGTCAGGTCTGCCGATTTTCGATTCACGATTTTCGATTTACGATTTACAAGACCGAGGATGACGGGATGACCGGGGCGGACAGCGACGCCATGAACGAGGAGGGTTCCAAGTTTTTCAACAACTTTCGCCGAGAAATCTTCCGCGCCTGCGGAGGAACCCGCGTTGAGGAGGATGAGATCGTGGTCGCGGGCGGCTTCTTCTACGCGGGCGCAGATGAAATCGAAATCGTCGGGCGTGATGGGGAAACGCGTCGGAAGTCCGCCCATGGCTTTGACCTGCGCGGCCAGGACGAGGGAGTTGAACTCGAGGATGTCGCCGCGCTTCAAGTCACTGCCGATGGGGACGAGTTCACTCCCCGTCGGGAGGATGGCGACCCTCGGAGGCCGCGCCGCCCGAAGGTCCGCGTGACCCGAAGCGGCGACCGCGCCCAGGTCCGCGGGGCGGAGCGTATGTCCGGCGGGCAGGACGAGTTGAGTCGCCACGATATCCTCCCCCAGCGCGCGGACGTGAGTCCACGGCGCGACCGCGGCGCGGATGCGAATCGCGGTCGGATGTCGAAGGTCGAAAGTCGGCGCGCCGTTTTCGTCGAGCGATTCGACATTCTCGATTGGAATGACGGCGTTGGCCCAATCGGGAAGCGGATCGCCGGTGTCGAGGTAATTGGTAATTGGTAATTCTGGAGTCTTCGGATTGACAAAGAGAAGGACGGGCGATGTGGGACTTGCGCCTTCGGTGTCTTCCGTGCGGACGGCGAAACCATCCATCGCAGAGGCGTGATAATTCGGCGAGGAGACTTTGGCCCAGATGGGTTCGGCGGTGACGCGGCCGAGGGCGTTCTCGTCGAGGGGAATCGTTTCCGCGCCGAACACGCGCCAGAGACCGGCATCTTCGAGAGCCCGCTTGAATTTTTCCTGCGCGGCGGAGAGGGGAATATCGTGGAGGTAGACGGACATCGTGGCGAAATATACCACAACGATGGCATGGATTGAGCGTT
>DAOUMJ010000057.1:0-1583 GCA_034411715.1 Anaerolineales bacterium
CAATGCCAATTTGGCAAAGTCGGATTTCGAGGCGTCAGCGACTCCGGGAGGCTTGGCCGGGGCGGGAATCTTTAATCCTGTGCCAAGCGGCGATTGGTATACCGCCACCTTGAATAGCGCGGCATTTCCTTATATCAACCTGATTGGCACCACACAAATCCGCCTGGCTTTCACACTTGGCGACGATGACGACCTAAATCCAGACTACATACTCTTTTTCAGCGGCAACCACCTTGTGCCCGAGGATCATCCACAATTGATTATTTTTACTATTACGTACCATGAGGTTAATTGTGGTCAAAAACGCCCTCGAGTCAAATCGGGGGCGTTTTTGTTTTCAGGTTTAATTTTCTACAATTTTGATTTGGCGTATGAATCGGCGTGGCAAAATCCATTTGCATCAAATCAAGGAGTAACGAAAGAATGGAACAACAGACTGGTACTTATGCTGTTAAGAAGGGTTTAGCCCAAATGTTGAAAGGCGGCGTCATCATGGACGTGGTGACCGCCGAACACGCAAGAATCGCCGAGGACGCGGGCGCCTGCGCGGTGATGGCGCTGGAGCGCGTCCCTGCCGATATCCGCGCACAGGGCGGCGTGGCGCGCATGAGCGACCCCGAATTGATCCTGGGCATCATGGACGCGGTGACCATCCCCGTCATGGCGAAGTGCCGCATCGGACATTTCGTCGAGGCGCAAATTCTCGAAGCCATCGGCGTGGACTACATTGACGAGTCCGAAGTGCTGACTCCCGCGGACGAGGCGCATCACATCAACAAGCACCTGTTCAAAGTCCCCTTCGTGTGCGGATGCCGCAACCTCGGCGAGGCGCTCCGGCGCGTTGGCGAAGGCGCGGCCATGATCCGCACCAAAGGCGAGGCGGGTACGGGCGACGTGGTCGAAGCCGTCCGCCACGCCCGCGCGGTGCTGGGCGAGATTCGCCGACTGACCACCATGGCCGATGAAGAGTTGATGGCCTACGCCAAAGAGATCGGCGCGCCGTACGAACTCGTCAAAGAGACGAAGGAACTGGAGCGCATGCCCGTCGTCAACTTCGCGGCGGGTGGAGTCGCAACGCCCGCCGACGCGGCCATGATGATGCAACTCGGCGTGGACGGAGTCTTCGTCGGGTCGGGCATCTTCAAATCGGGCGATCCCGCCAGGCGCGCCGCGGCCATCGTCAAAGCGGTGACCCACTACAACGATCCCGCCATTTTGGCGGAGGTAAGCAAAAACCTCGGCGAGCCGATGGTCGGACGCAACGTTTCGCAGATGCCCGAAGGCGAGAAGATCGCGGGACGCGGTTGGTAGTGAAGTAATTGGTAATTGGTGACTGGTAATAGACCTCTTGCAAAAGCGCGCTACACCTGCCCTGGCGGGCGGTGCCGGGGGAGAGCGCACAATACGCCCCGCGTAAGAGACGTTCTCTAACGTCGGCTGACTTATGCAAGAGGTCTAATTACTAATTACCAATTACTCATCAGACGCAATAGCGCAAAACTCACTATGGGCTATTGATAGTCGGGATGGATTTCCAACGGCCGACCAAATTTTGGAGTTGTGTCTTTGATTGTTTGAGGGAG
>DAOUMJ010000058.1:0-31277 GCA_034411715.1 Anaerolineales bacterium
GAGGCGGCCTGCGCCAGTTGATGACAGGCCCAGTGCTTGCCGAGCCAGTCCGCGGGCAGGGGTTGGCCGTCGAGGAGGCGCAAACGGTCGAATGTCCGCGCGAGGCAGGCGAGGATGGGACGCGTCCCGTCGGTGGAGTGGTCGTCGAGGACGAGGACTTCGAAATCGGGATAGTCCTGTTCCAGCAGGGAACGAAGACAGGCTTCGATATTATCCGCTTCGTTGCGAGCGGGAACGAGAATGGAGACGCGCGGAAAAACCCCGGCGCGCGGAAATTCGTCGAAGCGGCGGATGAAATGGTGGTTGGCCAGGGCGGTGAGCAGACCCAGCGCGAGGAAAACAACAATCACCTGCGGCAACTGATAGGGGAAGATGTTCACGCTCTCCTCCACGGGAAGAAATGAGAAACCCAATTCCGCCACCGCCAGGGGCGTCCCAGTTCGCGGCGGTGCGTCCAGAAGATGAGCAGGTTGTTGAGCAGGGCAAAGGCGATCAGCCAGTCGGCGCCGTCGTAGAGGACGGTGTAGGCCAGCAAGGCCAGCATCCCCGCCAGCGCGGCGTAGGCGTGTTCGGTTTGGAGCGCGAGGGCGGGAAGCGCGCCGAGCGCGTAGACGGGAAATACCCAAACGCCGACGAGCGCGATCCACGCGCCACCCGTCGTGCCAAGGGCTTTGCCGCCGCGCCAGCCGAGAAAGGGCTGGGTGGCGTGGCCGAGGATAGGCGCCAGGCCGACGGGAACGAGCGCCCAGCCCGAAAGTCCCGCGCGAAGCGCCAGCCAGACGGGGATATAGGCCTTGAGAATATCGAGGATGGCTGTGGCGAGACCGATCTTCCATCCCCCCGCGATCCAGACATTCGTCCCGCCCGGGTTGCCGTCGCCGACGGTGCGCGGATCCACTTTGACGATGAACCTGCCGACCAGCACCGCGAATGGAATGCTGCCGCACAAATAACCAAAGACGGACCAGAGGATGAGAACGGACATGGCGGCTTCTCCTTTGGAAATGAGGTGATTCGCTATCTATAACCATCTCCAATCCGAATCGCCTCGGCGCTGTTTTCGTGCCGCAACACATCGTCCCCGAATGGGGATTCATGTTGCCCTCTGTGGTTTGCGGGCAATGCGGCGCAGGCAAGATAAATCTTGCCGTACTGAGTTACAGCCCCCTGCAAGGGTGGTTCAGCCGAGCGTCAACAGGACGATCAACTCGCCCGTTTCCATCGGCATGACGGTGATGGAGAGGGTCTCATTGCCTTTGGTATAGACCAGATAGACCAGGATGGCGGTATCGCCCAGCGGCATGGAAACGGATTTTTCCCAGCCGAGAGGCGGCAGTTGCGCGGCGTAGAACGCCTCCACATCCTGCGCGGTCGCCGCGACCTTGAAGGCATACATCTCCTCGGATTCTTCTCCCGCGATGGCCTGCGGCATGACGGGGATGCCGTTCCACTCGGAAAGCGGCGCGGATTGCGGATCGAAGATATTGCCCGGCACACCCGGCGCTTCCGATGGATTCGGGATGAACGTCTCGAAGGGCGCGACTTCGGAGGCGAGGCCGGAGGCCTGCGTGGCGAAGGCGGCCGCCGTCGCGGCCGTATCCTGCGCCTGTTGGATGGGACGCGTCAGCGTCTGGCAGGCGAGGATAAAAATCAGAACGGGAAGAACAACAAGCGTTTTACGATAGTTGGACATGGGAATCTCCTTTGGCTGGAAGAATTATACAACAGGCAGTTTCAATTAAAATCAACGCATGAACACTCCCTGGTACTACAAAACAACCATCTATCAGATCTACCCGCGCTCGTTCCGCGACAGCGACGGGGACGGCATCGGCGACCTGCGCGGCGTCATCGAAAAACTGGACTACCTGCGCGACCTGGGCTTCGAGACCCTCTGGCTCTCGCCCTTCTTCGCCTCGCCCCAACGGGACTTCGGGTACGACATCTCGGACTATCTCTCCATCTCGCCCGAATACGGGAAGATGGACGACGCGCTCGAACTCATCGAGGAAGTCCACAAACGCGATATGAGAATCGTCTTCGACATGGTGATGAATCACACATCGGAGAAGCATCCCTGGTTTAAAGAGTCGCGCTCCTCGCGGACAAACCCCAAAGCGGACTGGTATGTCTGGCGGGACAAACCCAACAACTGGCACAGCCTGACGGGGGGAAGCGGCTGGCATTACGCGCCCGAGCGCGGCCAATATTACTGGGCCAGTTTTCTCCCCTTTCAGCCGGATTTGAATTACCGCAATCCCGAAGTGAAACAGGCGATGTTCGATATCGTCCGCTTCTGGCTCGGCAAAGGCGTGGACGGATTCCGCCTCGACATCTTCAACGCCATCTACAAGGACGCGGAATTTCGCGGCAACCCCTTTGCATTCCAGGTCATTCCCACCGAAGACAACCCGTCGGGCTTTTTCCAAAAAGCCCAATACAACCTCAACCTGCCCGAAAGTTTCGAATTCGCCCAGGAATTGCGCTCGGTCTGCGAGGAATTCGGCGAACGGCTGACCCTCGGCGAAGTGAGCGGGACGCGGGAGACGATCCGCAAATACCTGGGCGGGACGCGCAACGACGGCCTGACTCTCGTCTTCGACTTCGCCATGCTGAACTTCCGCTTCCGCGCCGATTATTTCCGCCGCCTCATCGCGGACCTCGAAGCGGCCTACCCCGACCCGTTCACGCCCGTCTACGTCTTCAGCAACCACGACCGCCGTCGCAGCATGACGCGTCTCGATGGAGATGTCCGCAAGGCGAAATTGCTCGCCATGCTGCAACTCACCGTGCGCGGCGTGCCGTGCATGTACTACGGCGAGGAGATCGGCATGACGAACCTGTCCCTGCCATTCGGAACCGCGCTTGATCCCGTCCCGCGCAAATTCAAATTCATCCCCCGCCTCGTCCCCGACCTGCTCGGGCTGACTCTCAACCGCGACGAGGTCCGCACCCCAATGCAATGGGACGCGTCGCCGAACGCGGGGTTCTCGTCCGCTGAAAAGACGTGGCTTCCTGTAAATCCCAATTACCCGAATGTCAATGCGGAAAAACAAAACGGCGATTCGCAATCGTTGTTGAACGCCGTCCGCGCGCTGTTGAAACTTCGCAAAGAGTTCGCGTCATTACGGGAAGGCGCGTTGGAATTGTTGGATGGACTTCCCAAAAGCATACTTGGGTACGCGCGAAAGAGCGAAAACGAGATGGTTATCGTTTTGTTGAACTTCAGTGAGCGTGAAAAAGAAATTCCGTTGGCGGCTTTGGAATTGGAACTTTCGTCCATTCGGAGTCGAAGTCTCCAGACTTCGGCGCAAAATGTGGAGATTTTGCAATCCGACCAAAAGCCCTGGGAACTTTCGTCCATTCGGAGTCGAAGTCTCCAGACTTTGGCGCAAAATCTGGAGATTTTGCAATCCAACCAAAAGCCGTGGAAACGTACATTTTGCCTTTCACTGAGAGATGAGGTTAACCAAAAAACCATCCGATTGGATGGCTTTGGCGGGGTGATTTTGAGGATGGAATGACTGATTAAATGTTCCGTTCATGGATGCCTCCAGAATTATTTTACCTTTTCCTTTACAACATTTTCAACCATTTGCAGCGCCTCTTCGACACGGCTATTTGGCAGACTGCCCTGCGCCAGGTTGGGACGCCCGCCGCCCTTGCCGCCGATGCCCGTGATGAGGTCGCCTGCCTTCAGTCCGCGCTTGACCAGATCCTCGGTGACCGCGGCGATGACGGTTGTTCCGCTCACGAGAACCGCCGCGCCGCTGGGATAACGCTGGCGGAAACGGTCGGCCATCTGGCGCATGGAGTCCGCGTCCGCGCCCGAAAGCTGGACGGTCAACACGGGGATGCCGGACACGTCCACGACCAGATCCAGGCTGCGAATGAATTCGGTCATCGCCATCTGCTGCCGCAGGCTGGCCAACTGCCTGCGGGTTTCGACCAGTTCTTCGTGCAGGGCTTCGACGCGGGCGGGCAATTCCTCCGGCGTGGTGGAGACCAGCGCGGCGGCGCGTCGCGCGGCGCGGAAGCGCCTGGCGATCAACTCGTACGCGCCGCGCCCGGTCACCGCTTCGATGCGGCGGACGTTGGCCGCCACCGATCCCTCGCTGAGGATGAGGAACGCGCCCACGTCGGAAGTCCGCTCGAGGTGCGTGCCGCCGCACAGTTCGTAGGAATATTTCCCGACAGCAGGTTTGTCGGATTCCAAAATACTGATCGTGCGGACGGTCTCGCCGTATTTCTCGCCGAAGAGCGCCACGGCGCCTTCGGCCAGCGCCTCCTCGCGTGACTTCAAAACGGGTTGCACCGAAAAATCGGCCGCCACCGCGTCGTTGACGATCTTCTCGACGCGCTCGATCTGCTCGGAGGTCATCGCTTCGGGATGGTTGAAGTCGAAGCGCAGGCGGTCGGGCGCGACCAGCGAACCCGCCTGGCGCGCATGTTCGCCCAGGACTTCGTGCAATGCCTTGTGGAGCAGGTGCGTGGCGGTGTGATTCCGCATGATGTCGCGGCGGCGGACGGCATCCACTTCGGCGATGGCTTTATCGCCAACCTTTGGGCGGCCTTCGATGACCGTGCCAACGTGAACGATCACACCGGCGGAGGGACGGCGCATTTCGGTTATTTCGATTTGCCAATCGCCCTCACCTTTCACCCCCTGCCCCCTCCCCCCTCTCCCCATTTGGGGAGAGGGGAAAGGGGTGAGGGCACGGATGATGCCCGTATCGCTGACCTGACCGCCCGCTTCGGTGTAGAAACCCGTCTTCGGCAGGATGACTTCCACCTGATCGTCCAACTCAGCGGACTGCACCGACTGCCCATTGACAATCAACGCCAACACTTCGAGACCCGTATACCTGTCTATCTGTGTGCCTGTATACGGATCATACTCAACCCCATCCTTTCCCAATTTCTCCTTCGCCTGCAAATCCTTGAGGATGCCCGCGAAGAATTCCGCGTCCTCGCCGCCGAGTTTGCCCATGGCCTTGCCGCCGCCGGAGGCTTTGCTGTGTTCCTCTTTGGCTTCGCTGAATCCTTTTTCGTCCACGTCGAGTCCCTGCTCGCGGGCGATATCGCGCGAGATCTCGAAGGGCAGGCCGTAGGTGGCGTAAAGATCAAAAGCCTTGCGGCCGTCGAGGATGGGTGATTGGTCATTGGTCATTGGGGATTGGGCGCGGAGGTCGGAGAGGAGATTCTCCAGTTGGGCCGTGCCCGCCTCCACGGTCCGCGCGAAGCGGATCTCTTCCCGCGTCAGGTTGTCGAAGATGGCGGGCTGGCTCTTCCGCAGTTCGGGATAGAAGCCGCCGTATTGTTCGATCACCGCCTGCGCGACTTTGGCGAGGAACGGTTCGTGGAGTCCGATCTTGGTGCCGAAGCGCGCCGCGCGGCGGATGATCATGCGCGTAACGTAGTTGCGCCCCGCGTTGCCGGGGACGACGCCGTCGGCAATGAGGAACGCCGCGGAGCGGACGTGGTCGGCGATGACGCGGTAGGGCGTGAAGTCGGCGAGCATTTCTTTTTCGGTATGCCCCGTGAGCGAGCGCAGAACGTCGAGCGAGCCGGTGAAGAGGTCGGTCTTGTAGTTCGAGTCCACGCCCTGCAAAACGGAGACGATGCGCTCGAAGCCCATGCCCGTATCCACGTGCTTGGCGGGGAGCGGCTCGAGGCGGCCGTCGTCGAAGAGGTTGTATTGGATGAAGACGTTATTCCACAGTTCGAGGAAGCGCGTGCATTCGCCGTTCACACCGCAGCGATGAGGCTGGCCGCGCAGGTTGTCGCGCTCCTCGCCGAGGTCGAGGTGGATCTCGGAGCAGGGTCCGCAGGGACCCGTCTCGGCCATTTGCCAGAAATTTTCCTTGCGCCCGAAGAAGAGAACGTGCTCGGGATTGAAGCCGGGCTGGGATTTCCAAACGTCTGCCGCTTCGTCATCGCGCGGAATGTCGCCCTGGTCGTCCTCGAAGCAGGTGGCGTAGAGTTTGTCTTTCGGCAGGCCCCAAACTTCGGTGAGCAATTCCCACGACCAGGCGATGGCTTCCTTTTTGTAGTAGTCGCCAAACGACCAGTTGCCGAGCATTTCGAAGAAGGTGTGATGCGTGTCGTCGCGGCCAACGTCGTCGAGATCGTTGTGCTTGCCAGCCACGCGCATACACTTTTGCGAGTCCACGGCGCGGGTGTAGGGCTTCTTGTCGGTGCCGAGGAACACATCCTTGAATTGCACCATGCCCGAGTTGGTGAAGAGCAGGGTGGCATCCCCTCCTGGGATGAGAGACATCGAAGGCACGGCGGTATGGCCGCGCTCGACGAAGAAATCTATGAAGGTCTGGCGGATCTGGTTGCCGGTGAGTTTGCGGGTCATTTGCGAAGCGCTCCGAGGGATGAAGTGGGAGGATTATACCAAGTGGCGGTTGAGAGAGTAGAGAACAGAGAGTGGAGAGCAGTTGAGAATAAAAAGTCCCGAACCTGTATGGGGTTCGGGACTGGAGGGGGAAGTCCGTCTCAAGCCATTACAGGTTGTTGAACACGCGCGAAGCGGCGTCGGCCGTGGCTTGGGTGGCGGCAGAAAAGATAAAGTCTGAGGATTGAATTTTATGGCTCACGGACAAAATTATATCACCGTTTGCCTCTGGTTGATTTTGCTGTTGGGGGATTTTACACGCTCAGCCCAGCAAGTGAAGTTTGACACAAGACGGAGGAATTCAATCTTGAAAACTTGTTTTGTTTATTGTATAGTATTCATTAGTTGCCGGCGCTGTTGACTATCCATGAAAGCACATGCCCAAGTCGAACTGGGAAGGAGATATCATGAGCAGAAAAGCATTGTTAATCGTAGTGACAATAATTTCGCTGCTTTCGAGTTGTAGTACGCCAGAATCTGAGCCGGCGCTCACGCCTACTCCTCTCCCCTCCAGCACCCCCACGCTGACCGCCACCCCTTCGCCCTCTCCAACAGCCACATTGACGCCCACCGCCACACCGCTGGCAGATCTTGGGATTGTCGTCAATACCATTGAAAAGGAAATTGATGGAGCAAAAATAAAGACCATTGAAATCAATGGAGTCAAAAAGAGCGCTTCCACGATAACGAAAGATGAACTGGCATCACTCACAGATGCCATCCCCGCGGTATGGCTTGCGCCCCAAGACTCCCCGGCTGGCTATGAAGTGCTTATTGAGCCTCTGCCGATCTATTTGGACACTTGCAAGTACGAAAGTATTGTTGTCGTCACAAAAGCCAAAGTGGATATTAAAGTGACAATAACCAATTTAAAAGATAGCGAGAAAATAGCCACAAAACTATTCAAAGGAAATTTATACCCCTATTGCCCTTTGAGTATCACTTTTCCCACAGACAGTTTACTTGCTCTTGGGTTACCCAATATCGTCGAATTCAGGCATTGGATCATTGAAACGATCCTTGCAAACACAAAATTACCCGCGCCTGCGATGGGCGTGAACGATATCGCCTTCTCACCGGATGGAAAACTTCTTGCCGTTGGAAGCGAGGATTATCATGTAAAGTTATGGGATATAGGTGCAAAGAAAGAAACCAGCATCCTAAAAGGCCATGACTCTGAAGTGGATAGAGTTGTCTTTTCCCCAGACGGCTCCATGCTGGTCTCCGTAAGCAGGCGAGGGCAATCGGCAAAACTTTGGAAAGTTTCGACAGGCAAGGCGCTTTACGAGTTTCCAAAAACCAGTTATTTCAATTTAACCGCCGCATTTTCTCCGGACGGAAAAATCCTGGCCATCAGTGACGATAGTAGTCGGTTCCCTGGAACAATGTTTTGGGATGCAACAAGAATTGGAAAAGGAATTGGCGTCGTAGCCTCCTCAGATGCTTTTACTTTTTCTCCCGACGGAAAAAGTTACACGGTGGTTTCCGATCGTACACTTTATGTTCGGGAAATGGACACCTTCGCAAATTTACTCGAATATGAAGCAGAACCCGGTTTCTCGATTCGCGCTGTAAGTTTTTCGCCAAACGGTGACACACTGGCCGTTACAAGCACAAAAAAGTGGAATACGGGAATTGATATTGACGCCAAAATTGACCTCCTCAGCACGGAAACATGGCAAAAAGCCATCACAATTGAAACGAAAGGGATGATGGACCATACGACGTTTTCTCCAGATGGACACATCCTTGCAACTCAAAGCGCGGGCACCATTGATTTCTGGGATGCCTCGACTGGTGAAAAAATGCGATCTTTCAGCGGCTTCGATTTCACCTCCATCGCCTTCTTGCCAGACGGAAAGATGTTCGCGGCTGGGAGCAGAGCTGGAACCATTACATTTTGGGATGTTAACACCGGCGAAAGCGCATTTGAGGTGAGAAATTTTTTCACTCCTTGATAACCCTGGGTGGCGCCTGAAAACAGGATTGAACTTCCGTTTACAAAGTGAAAATTCTCTTCACATCCTCCACCGTCCCAAAATACTTCCGATACGCGGCTGTTTCGTTCAGCAGCCCCTTCAACGCCGTGAACAACTCCGCCTGCAAATACGGATTCGCCTCGGGCTTTTCGCGCGACAACGCGACATCGTTGTCGTCCACGCTCACCGATAGATGGCCTCCCGCTGTCAGCCACTGCAAGCCAACTTCAATTGCTCCTTCACGCGAAGCCATGGCCGCGGCCAATTCGCGGATCGTGACGCGTCCGCCGCGCCGATTGAGCGCGAACTTGCATAAACCCGCCAGCCGGTTCAAAAAGTCTTCGGGTTTTTCCTCGGCGGGCGGAATCGCAAACACGTAAACGATCTTCGGCTTGACGATCTCCAGCGCCTTTCGCAACTCGACTGGCGAGGGGGGAGTGGTGTAGATCGAAAATTCATCCGCCTGGCGCAACTCGTACCGCGAAACGCCGACGGCTTTGTCCGAACCCTCCGCCCAAATTAAAGTTGAAGGTTGCAGGTTCAAAGCCGCGGGTTGGAAGCGCATATCGCGAATCTCGATTTTCGCGGGGCGAATTTCGACGGGCGCTTCCTCCACCACGCGAAATTCCTGGAACTGCAGCGTCACCTGTCTCTGCCCGCGATACGAACTGCCGCGCACGGTGAACGCCGCGTCCACTTTGCTTCCCGTCTCGGGCAGCTCGCCGCCCGCGCCGCCCCACCACAACAAACTTTGCGCGTTCCCGTTTTCGTCTTCGATGTTCAGCCGCAGGTGTTCTTTGGTCTTGCCGATCTCGGTCGCGGACTTGAATGTGACCGCGCGCGTTGCCAGAATCAATTCGGGATTTCCCGCGCCGAACGGGGCCAGCCTCTCCAACTGATCCGCCAGTTCGAGCGTGACTTCCTCCAGGCCGACCCATGCGTCGATCTGCAGCGTCGGTTCTTCGCGGACCGTCGAGCCGAGTCGCGCTTCGACGGCTTTTCCCAGCCCCCGGCGGAATTCCGCCAACCTCTCCGCCTCGAGCGACATCCCCGCCGCCATGGGGTGCCCGCCGAAGCCGAGCAGGATTTCCTTTTGCGTCGCGATGGCCTCCGTGATGTGCAGTCCCTCGATCGAGCGCGCCGACCCGCGCAGGATGCCGTCCTCCGATTCGTTGAACAGGATGGCGGGTTTGCGATACCGCTCCACCAGTTTGTTTGCGACAATTCCCACCACGCCGCCCGGCCAGTTTGGATGGGATAAAACAATGACAGGCTCATCCAGCAATCCCGGCTCGGCGCGTAATTTGGCCTCCGCCGCCTCGTAGACCTGGCTGGTGAGCATCCGCCTCTGCGCGTTCAACCCCTCGATCTGCGCGGCCAGGACGCGAGCGCGGGGAGGGTCATTGGTAATCAGCAATTCCACCGCCGGGTTGGCGTCGCTCAACCGCCCCAGCGCGTTGAGTCGCGGCGCGAAGGTGAAGCCGATGGTCTCCTCGGTTAAGGTTTCGAGCGACGCGCCCGCCAAATCCGCCATCACTCGCAACCCAAGCCGCTTCGTCTCGCGCAGTTTCCTGATCCCCTTTTGCGCCAGCGAACGCGTCTCGCTTTTGAGCAGGGCCACGTCGGCGATCAGGCCGAGGGCAACCAGATCGAGCAGATCCTGACTTTCGACCTTCGACTTTTGACTTTCAAACAATGCCTCTGTAAACTTGTACGCCACACCCACACCCGCCAAATTCGCCAGCGGATGATCTTCCGGCAGCATCTTCGGGTTGATGATAGCCTTTGCAACCGGAAGCGTCTCGCCCAGGTCGTGGTGGTCGGTGACGATCACGTCCACGCCGCGCGAGTTGGCGTAGTCAATCGCCTCATGCGCGGTGATGCCCGTGTCGCAGGTGACGATCAGCGTCGCGCCGCTGTCGAGGAGGGGTTTCAGGCTTTCGACGTGGACGCCGTGACTTTCTTTGCCTCGAATAGGAATGTAATAAACAACCTTCGCTCCCAGCGCGCGTAGAGTTTGGACGAGCAGGGTGGTGGAAGTCTGTCCGTCCACATCGAAGTCGCCCCAGACACAGATGGTTTCGTCGCTGCGCGCAGCCAGGTTGATGCGCGCCACTGCCGCATCAATACCGCCGTGTGAGACTGATTCGAGATTCGGGTAGGGCGTCGAGGGGAGTTCGTCGGGATGGAGAAAGGCGCGGGCGGAGGAAACGTCGGTGAGGCCGCGCCGGACGAGGGTCCGCGCGAGAAGCGGAGGCAGGTCGAGGCTCGCGCTGAGCCGTGTCGAAGCGTCCGCGAAAGAGGCGGGGATGTCTACGAGGGGAGGATCGAGCCAGCGGGTCATGAGTCAAATTTACCATATCGGGCGGGGAAATTCCAATGGCGGCTTTATCGATATGCGGCCGCCAGCCAGTCCCTCGTACGGCGCGTATCTCTACGTTGCGCTGGGCGCGGCGGTCATCCTGCTGGCGGGCGCGTTGTTTTACTTCCGGCAGAGAAAAAAGTTCTGAGTCTGCCTGTGTCAATTCTGCACGCGCTATGACTTTTGGGTGATGTCTGGGATTGACGTTGCTTGCAGGATTCGTTACAATGCTTACAAATTTGCAAGGTTTACACGATCCCAGTGTTTCATGGTTTTGTTATTGTTTTTCACGGAGAATCGTTGTAGAATGAATCAGACAATTCCAGTGAAAATTACGTTTTTCTTCGCGAGTCTCGTCTTGCTGGTAGCGCTTGTGGGATGCAGTTCGATTCAAGGAGGGGTGGAAAGGAATCTGTCATTGGAAACACCCTCTGTCACCTCCCCGGCACCTTCGACCTCCTCCGTACTTTTTCTGGATACGAATCGGAAACCTAACCGTTCCTTTCCTTCTGAGCCTCAGGTTTCGCGCGTTCGTTTTGTGGAGGTCAATCTGGGGCTCTTGATGGATGAAAGCGGCCAGGCGCGGGATGTGCGCGAGGTGACGCTCAACCTGTTTCCCGACGTGACCTATATCGGCGTGATCGAGGAGATCAACCCGGAGGGGGATGGATATGTATGGACCGGCTATTTGAAGGATGTAGAGTTCAGCGCTTTATTCATGGTGTACACCAGCGGCGTGTTCATCGCGCATTATGCCAGTCCGCTGGGCGTGTACGAAGTATCCATTGCGGAGGATGACCTGTACCGCGTCATCCAAATCAACCAGGATAATTTTCCCGGAGGTGAAGGCTGACAGATAAACTTCCATTTCTCCCAGTCAACTCAACTTAAGCCAACAATGAAATTCAGGAGAGAATGCCATGTTTACAAAAAATTGGAATCGAATTCGCCAAGGCATATTCGCGTTGACGCTGGCGCTGGCGCTGGCCTTTGGCGGACTGGCCGGCGTGAAAGCGCAGGATGGCGGTCCGCTGGACCTGTTCGGCGATGTGGCCGAGAGCGACCTGCCGGCGGACCTGGGCGGCCCGGTGGGCGACTACGTGGCGCGCTCGCGCTTCGTAACGGCGAACCTTGCGATGTTGTTCGATGCCAGCGGAAAGCCGCGCAGCAAGACCAGCCTGCCGCAGATTTCGCTGAACCTGTTCCCGAACGCGCGCTTTACCGGCATTGTGACCAGCGTCAGCCGCGATCGCTGGGGTTCGTACTGGTACGGCCGCCTGAAGGGACAACCGGGTTATTTCCACATTGTGGTGGTGGACGACACCCTGATCGCGCACGTGGCTTCGCCGGTGAAAGGCGTGTACGAGGTCTCGTGGGCGGGTTCCGGCCTGTACAAGTCCATCCAGATTGACCAGTCCAAGTTCGTGGATCACGATCCCTCGTGGACGTATGATGTCTCGGCGGATGAACTCTTGGCCGATGAACTCTCGGACGAGGTTGTCACGGCCGACGTTCTCGATGCGAACGCAGACAGCGCCTCCCGCATTGACATCATGGTGGCCTACACCGACGACGCCCGCGCGGCGGAGGGAAGCACGGCGGCCATGAAGGCGCGCATCGCCTTGGCGGTGGCGGAGACCAACCAGTCCTACGCCAACTCGGGCGTGAATCCGCGCCTGCGGCTGGTGCACGTGGAGGAGTATTCCTACGCCGAGACCGGCAACCTGAACACGGATCTGACCCGTTTCCGCGGCACCGGCGATGCGTATTTCACAAGCATCCACAACTTGCGCAACGTCTACGCCGCTGATATGGTTGGCCTGATCGTGGAAAATGGCGGGGCATACTGCGGCCTGGCCTCGGCCATCATGGCGACTGCCTCCAATGCTTTTCAGGTAACCGCCCGCAGTTGCGCGACCGGCTACTATTCCTTCGGGCATGAGTTCGGCCACCTGCAGGGTGCGCGCCACGATACGTATATGGATCCCACCAACACGCCGTATGCCTATGGCCACGGTTATGTGCATCCTCAGACGACCGACCCTGCCAAGCGCTGGCGCACGATCATGGCCTACAATAACCGCTGTTCCTCCTGGGGCTACAGCTGCACCCGTATCCAATACTGGTCCAACCCTACCAAGACCTATACCAGCGATCCCATGGGCGTGGTCGGCTCCTCCGAGAACTACAAGGTGCTGAACAACACCGCCTCCACCGTGGCAAACTTCCGCACGCAGATCATCAGCAGCGACTTCAATTCGTCCTTCAACGGGTCGTCTGCCGGCTGGTCGGCGGTCAAGGGTAGTTGGGGCATTGCCAGTTCCGCCTACTATCGAAGCGCTGGTCTCGCCAATACTGGCGCCTCTGCCAAGCGTACCGGTAAGTACGGCGATGTGACCTACGAAGTACGGATGAAACGCACCGGCACATGCACCACCTGTGCAAATCGCATCATCATCCGTGGGAATCCTGCCAGCCTGTTCTCGACCAACTGGTGGAAACCCTCCTACGTGTTTCAGTATACCAATGACGGCTCGTTCTCCGTCTTTGAGGCGACATCTGCCGGCACAACTGTGACTTTGAAGGGTTGGACCACTAGCGCGGCCATCGTGAAGAACGGCTGGAATACCCTCAAGGTGGTGGCGGTGGGCAAGTCGCTGAAGTTCTACATCAACGGCACGCTGGTTTGGTCTGGGAACGATACCACCCTCAAAGTTGGACAGGTTGGCGTCGGGTTCTATCGCAACGCTGCAACCGGTGTCTTGTATGTGGATTGGGCCAAGGCCAGAACCACGGCGACCGCCGACCTCAATCCCTTCGAGGTGGTGGCGCCGGGCGTGGAAACCGGTGGTGGTTCCATTGACCAGTCGCGCTGACCAACTCGTTCAACCTCTTCGCGGGTAAAAAAACGCACCGGGATAATCTCCCGGTGTGTTTTTTCGCGCGAGAATTACAGCGGCTCGAACCGCGCGGTGAAATGACGCAGCAATTCGGGCGCGTAGGCGAATTTGTAGCCGCGGATGGATTCGGCGCGGCTTTTGATGTTTGCCAGCGTGTCTGCCACGTAGTCCAGATGGCTCTGGGTGTACGTGCGGCGCGGGATGGCGAGGCGGAGGAGTTCCAGTTTAGGATAGACCATCCGTCCCGTGTCGGGATCGGGATGGGCGAACATGACCGAGCCGATCTCGCAGCCGCGGATGGCGCCCTCGCGGTACAGTTCGACGGTGAGCGCCTGGCCGGGGAACTCGCCCTGCGGGACGTGCGGCAGGACGGCGCGCGCGTCCACGTAGACGGCGTGTCCGCCCGCGGGTTGGATCGTGGCGACCCCGCCCTCGTTCAGGCGCGAGGCGAGGTAGGCCGTCTGGTTGAGGCGGTAGGCCAGGTAGGCCTCATCCAGCCCCTCGTAGAGTCCGACCGCCATCGCCTCCAGGTCGCGGCCGGCCAGTCCGCCGTAGGTTGGGAATCCCTCGCGCAGGATCAGTTCATTCTTCACGCTGCCGAAAAGTTTCTCATCGTTCATGCACAGGATACCGCCGATGTTGACGATGGCGTCCTTTTTGGCGGAGAAGCACATCCCGTCGGCGAGGGCGAAGGTTTCGCGGGCGATCTCTTTCACGGACTTGTTCGCGAAGCCCGGTTCGCGCTGTTTGATGAAGCAGGCGTTCTCGGCATAGCGCGCCGCATCTATGAAGAAGGGGATGCCGTAGGAGCGATAGGTCTCGGACACGGCCTGGAGATTCGCCATCGAGATGGGCTGCCCGCCCCCGGCGTTGTTGGTGACGGTCATCATGCCGAAGGGAATTTTTTCGACGCCCGTTTTTTCGATGAACCCTTTCAGTTTGGCAATATTCATATTGCCTTTAAACGGATGCGGGTTGGCGGGGTCGAAGGCCTCGTCTATGACCAGGTTGGTCGGGCGGCCGCCGCGGGCGCGGATGTTGGCGTCGGTGGTGTCGAAGTGCATGTTGCTCGGCACGTACATCCCCGGTTTGACGAGGCACGCGGCGAGGATGTTTTCGGCCGCGCGTCCCTGATGCGTGGGGACGAAGAACTTGAAACCGAAAATATCCTCCACCGCGGCTTTGAGCCTGTGGAACGAGCGCGCGCCGGCGTAGGACTCGTCGCCGCGCATGAGCGCCGCCCACTGGTCGTGGCTCATCGCGCCCGTGCCTGAGTCGGTCAGCAGGTCAATGAAGATGTCTTCGGCCTTGACAGCGAAAATGTTGTAACCCGCTTCTTTGAGCGCGGCTTCTCTCGCCTCGCGCGAGATGAGGCGGATCGGTTCGGTCACTTTGATTCGAAATGGTTCGGGCGGGTATTGCATGGTCATTTTTCTCCTAATTTGAGTGTGCGTCAAATTTGGGTAGCGAGCCTGGCGTGTTTCCCTGTTCCGCCATTCGGTCTCCAATGACGGGGTGATTTTACAATTAATTTCTGTTTTACTTTGGGTAATCACCGGGGATTCTGTCCATTCAAATTTCCACAAACGGACTCCCCGCCGGGCATACGTTTCAACGGTCTCCCGCATCTTTTCGGGATTTTCGAACAGCATGGGGATTTGGGACTTGTACGCGGCGACTCCCTCCACCCAGGCCGCGATCCCCGTGCTCGAAACCTCGCGGACCTCGGGCCGGGCGCGGCCAACGAGCGGTTCCAACGCTTCGGGCTGGTTCAGGACGTACGGCACGTCGGCGTAATACCGCAAGAGACGACCCAATTCCTCGGCCGCGCGCCGCACGAGGATGTGGTCCGCGTGCCCGCCGATCGTCAACGGGCAGACCAGCGCGTCGTCCGGTGCGAGACGGGCGGACAACGCGGCGGCCATCTGCGCGGACAGGCCGGCTTCGGCGGGATGCGGTTCCACGAACACATCCATCGGGTAGAGCGGCTCGCCGTTTACATCCCGACGATAAATACAATCGGGAAAATCGAAATGGACGGCCTTCGCGCCCACGATGGCCGCGGCGCGCTCGTCCTCGGCGCGGCGCGAGCGGACGGTCTCCTCGGCGGAGGCGAATCCCCACTGAAAGTGCAGGACTTGCGCGAAAGGGGTGAGTTCGGCCTCGGGCGGGAATCCGCAGACCAGGGTCCAGATCTCGACGCGTTCCCCCTGCCGCGCCTGGTCGTGGATCAGTCCGCCTGCCGAAAGAACCGCGTCGTCCAAATGCGGGGAGATGTAAATCCAGCGCATGAGGCAATTAAACCATAGAACGCGCCGTTTTCTAACACTCCTCTTACGCCCGGCGGGCAATCCGCCGATGGGGGGTTTGTTATAATGCCCCCTGTACCGCAAAATTCATTTTGCGTTACATAGGAGACAGAACCTATGATGCGATTTGACCGCTTTACCGAACGAGCGCAGGAGGCCGCCCAGCGCGCGGCCGAAATCATCCAGCGCTATGGCCACAACCAGATTGATACCGAACACATCCTGCTGGCCTTGATCGAACAGCCCGGCGGGGTGATCCCCCAAATCCTCGAAAAACTGAGCGTCAACCCCGAAGCGCTGGTGGACCGGCTGGATGCCACCCTGCGCGCCAGTCCCAAGGCCAATATCTTCGGCGGCGGCGCGGGACAGATCTTCATCACCCCGCGCGTGAAAAGGATCATTGACCTCGCCAACGAGGAAGCCAACCGCCTGCGCGACGAGTACATCTCCACCGAGCACATCTTCCTCGCCATTCTGACGGAACGCAACACTCCTGCCGCCCGCATCCTCGAAGGCGCCGGTCTGACCCGCGACCGGGTCTATGATGCCATCCAGGCTATGCGAGGCGGACAGCGCGTGACCGACCCGCAGGCCGAGACGCGTTACCGCGCCCTCGATAAGTACTCCCGCGATCTCACGCAACTGGCGCGCGAAGGCAAACTCGACCCGGTCATCGGCCGCGATACCGAGATTCTGCGCCTCATCCAAATTCTTTCGCGGCGCACAAAGAACAACCCAGTCCTCATCGGCGAGGCGGGCGTGGGCAAGACCGCCATCGTGGAGGGACTCGCCCAGAAGATCGCCAACAACGACGTGCCGGAGATCCTTTCGGGTAAGCGCGTCGTCGCGCTCGACCTCGGGGCGATGATCGCCGGATCGCGCTTCCGCGGCGAGTTCGAGGAGCGCCTCAAGGCCGTGATGGAAGAGGTGCAAAAGGCGCGCGGCGAGATCATCATGATGATTGACGAACTGCATACCGTCGTCGGCGCGGGCGCGGCGCAAGGGGCGATGGACGCCAGCAACATGCTCAAGCCCGCCCTCTCGCGTGGGGAACTTCAGTGCATCGGCGCGACCACCCTGGACGAGTATCACAAACACATCGAAAAGGACGCCGCGCTCGAACGCCGCTTCGCTCCCATTTACGTGGAGGAGCCGAGCGTGGACGATACGATCAAAATGCTGATGGGCCTGCGCGACCGTTACGAGGCGCATCACAAAGTCCACTTTGCGGACGAGGCCCTCGAAGCCGCGGCGCGTCTCGCGGATCGCTACGTCACCGACCGCCACCTGCCCGACAAGGCCATTGACCTGATGGACGAGGCCGCCGCCAAACTGCGCGTGGCGCTGTATTCCCTGCCGCCCGACCTTAAATCCATGAAGAACGACATTGACCGCCTGCGCGGCGAGGAGGAACAGGCGGGTATTGCGCGCGATTACGAGCAGGCCGCGCAGAAAAAGTCCGAGCGCCTGCGCATCGAGCAGATATTCAACGAACAGCGCGACAAATGGGAATCGGAACACAAACTGGACGAAGTGGTGGACGTGGACGACATCGCCTCGGTTGTTCATCAATGGACGGGGATTCCCGTCACGCAGATGATGGAGACCGAATCGCAGAAACTCCTGCAAATGGAAGCGCGCCTGCACGAGCGCATCATCGGGCAGGAGGAGGCCATCCACGCCATTTCGGACGCGATCCGCCGCGCCCGCTCCGGGCTGAAAGACCCGTCCCGGCCGATCGGCTCATTTATCTTCATCGGCCCGTCCGGCGTCGGAAAGACCGAGCTGGCGAAGGCCCTCGCCTGGTTCATGTTCGACGACGAGGACGCGCTCGTCCGCATTGACATGTCCGAGTATCGCGAACAACACACCGTCTCGCGTCTCTTCGGCGCGCCGCCCGGATACATCGGCTACGAGGAGGGCGGACAACTGACCGAGGCCGTCCGCCGCCGCCCGTACCGCGTGCTGCTGTTCGACGAGATCGAGAAGGCGCATCCCGAAGTCTGGAACGCGCTGCTGCAAATCCTCGATGACGGGCGCATGACCGACGGCCAGGGCAACGTGGTGGACTTCCGCAACACGGTCATCATCATGACCTCCAACCTCGGCACCGAGTACGTCCGCAAGGGCGGGACGCTCGGCTTTGTGGGCAAGACCGAGACCGACGAGGACCGCGAGGCCAAGGACAAAGTGGAGAAGGCGCTCAAGGGCGCGTTCCGCCCCGAGTTCCTCAACCGCATTGACGAGATCATCATGTTCTCGCCGCTCTCGCTGCCGGATATGGAAAAGATCGTGGATCTGCAAATGAAGGAAGTGCAGGAGCGCCTGATGGAACACAACATCACCGTGCAGCTTTCGCCCGCGGCTCGATCCTGGTTGGCAAAAGAGGGCTACGATCCCGCATTCGGCGCGCGTCCGTTGGGACGGGCGCTGCAGAAATACGTCGAGAGTCCGCTCTCGGTGAAACTGCTGGCGGGCGAGTTCCCCGGCGGCGCCACCGTGCTGGTGGATGTGGACGAGAAGAAGAACGCGCTCACGTTCACGGCGGGCGAGGCCGTGGCGCCGAAGCGGAAAAAGAAAGAGTCCGTTGCCGCGTAAATTTCCGTAGAGCGAGATGCTATCTCGCTCTACTTTCAATTATGTCAAGGTATGCTGAAACAACTTTTAAAATAAACTGGAGAGACCATGGAAGCCCCCGTCAACAACAAGAGTGGAAACCAGGCCGTCCTGATCGGGATCGGCGTCATCCTCGCGATCTGCTGCGCCTGCCTGTTGATCGCGGGCGCGCTGGGCGTGATCGCGTACGAACGCGGGATGCAGTACATCGAGACCGGCATCCCCGCCATCCCCACATTTCCCACCTTCGATCCCGGCACACCGACACCCGAAGTGATCGTGACGCGTCCGCCTGTTGATGAAATCATGCCCAGTACGTTAGAGACGCTCAAGAACACCATCGTCCCGGAGAACGATCCTTACGAACTGGCCTGCCGACTGAGGGACCTCTGCAACGTGCCGAAAACCCTGCCCGCGCCGGCTGTTCCGTATAAAGTGGGCGACAAGCAGACCTTCTGGATTTCCAACTCGAACACCGACGAGAATTTCCAGATCGAAGCGGAACTGCTCTACATCACGCCCCACACCTATTTCTGGGCGGAGGAGGGCGTGAAGGTGGACATGGGCGCATTGAAAGCCCTGATGGACACCTTCGAGAGCAAGATCTATCCCACCAACCGCGAATTCTTCGGCAGCGAATGGACGCCCGGCGTGGACGGCGACCCGCACATTTACGTCATCTACGCGAGGAATATTGGCAGCGCAGTGGCGGGCTATTTCAATTCGTCCGATTCCTACAACCCGCTGGTGCGCGAATACTCCAACGGTCACGAAACCTACGTGCTGGGCGCATCGCAGAACCTGGCCGGCAACTACACCTATTCCACGCTGGCGCACGAATTCGTCCACATGATCCAATTCAACTCCGACCGCAACGATGTCTCCTGGCTCAACGAGGGCTTCGCGGAACTCGGCGCCTTCCTCAACGGCTACGACGTGGGCGGCGCGGACTGGCTATATGTCCAAAATCCCGACCTGCAGCTGACCGACTGGGCGGATCCCAACTCGCCCGATTTCGGCGCGCACTACGGCAACAGTTTCCTCTATCTCGTCTATTTCCTTGACCGGTTTGGGGAGCAGGCCACCAAGGCCCTCACCGCCAACCCCGAAAACGACCTGACCAGCGTGGACGGCACCCTGGCCGACCTGAACATCACCGACCCCTTGACCGGGAAACTCGTCACCGCCGACGCTGTGTTCATGGATTGGGCAGTGGCCCTGTTCCTCAAGGACGGCAAGGTGGGCGACGGCCGCTACACTTTCCACAACTATCCCGACGCGCCGCGTACCTCTGCCACCGAAACCATTTCGACCTGCCCCGCCGACCCGTTCACGCGCAGCGTCCATCAATACGGCATTGACTATATCAGCGTGACCTGCGCGGGCGATCACACCCTGCATTTCGAAGGCTCCACCGTGGCCAGCCTCCTGCCCACCCTCCCGCATTCGGGCAATTACCACATCTGGTCCAACAAGGGCGACGAATCGGACATGACCCTGACGCGCGAGTTCGACCTGGCCGGCGCCAGCGGCCCCGTCACGCTTTCGTACTGGACCTGGTACGACATCGAGGAAAACTGGGATTATCTCTACCTCGAAGTCTCGGAAGATGGGGAAACCTGGCAGATCATCAAAACACCCTCCGGCACCGACTACAACCCGCAGGGCAACGCCTACGGCTGGGGCTATACGGGCAGCAGCGGCGGCTGGATCCAGGAGGAAGTGGACCTTTCGGCCTACGCCGGGAAGACCATCCAGGTCCGCTTCGAATACGTCACCGACGCGGCCGTCAACGGCGAGGGACTGCTGCTGGACGACATCCGCGTGGACGCCGTCGGTTACGCCGAAGATTTCGAGAACGGCGACGGCGGCTGGGTCGCGCAGGGATTCGTTCGCGTTGAAAACTTCCTTCCGCAGATCTTCCGCCTGGCGCTCATCATCCAAGGCCGGGAGACGACGGTTCAGATGATCGAGGTGCGCGCCGACCAGACCGCCGAGATCCCGCTTTCGCTCCAGCCCGGCGAGACGGCCACGCTGATTGTCACCGGCGTCACGCGCTTCACGCGTGCGCTGGCGAATTATTCGATTGAGATACGGTAACGCAAAATTTATTTTGCACCCGGTAGTGCGAAATAAATTTCGCGTTACAAGGAGTATCCATGTCCACAGCCCCCAAATCACAAATCTTGAAAATGGCCGACCTGGCCGCGTACCAGGAAGGCTCGGTCGTCAGCCGCCAGATCACCAAGGCGGAGGCCGGCAACGTGTCGCTCTTCGCCTTCGACGCGGGACAGGAACTGAGCGAACACACCGCGCCCTACGACGCCCTCGTTCACATCCTGGACGGGGAGGCGGAGGTGCGTATTTCGGGCGTTTCCCACCTCCTGGCCGCGGGCGAGGCCATCGTCATGCCCGCCAATGAACCGCACGCGCTCAGGGCGGTGAAACGCTTCAAGATGCTGCTGACGATGATCCGCGCGTAAATGCGGGAACGCGCAGCTTCCCCAAGGAATCCATGACCTCCAATCGCAACCGCCGGCTCGTCATCGCCTTCATCGTCTTCGTCATTCTCGCGCTGGGCGCGTTCGCCCTCTACAAAATCCCCTCGCCCGTTTCCGGCGCGCTGCAACGGCAGGCGCGCCGCGTTCGGGCGGAGATGGCGTCCCTCGAAGGCGGACCCGGCCTCCCCGTCCAGCCTGAGGCGAGGCGCGTTTCGGACGCGGACGGGATGGCCCAGGTCTTCGTCCCCGCAGGCGAATTCCTGATGGGAACCGGGGAAAGGAACGCGCAGAAGAACCGTCCCGCGCACCGCGTGACCCTGCCCGCGTTCTGGATTGACCAGACCGAGGTCTCGAATGATATGTACGCCCGCTGCCTGGCGGCAGGCGCGTGTCCGTCTCCCGGCGGAGCGGCCAATCCGTTCTTCGGGCGATCCAAATATGCCGATCACCCCGTTGTCTACGTCTCCTGGGGCGCGGCGGATAGGTATTGCCGCTGGGCGGGACGCAGATTGCCCACCGAAGCGGAATGGGAAAAGGCCGCGCGCGGCGCGGACGGGCGACTCTACCCCTGGGGAAATGAACCGCCCGACATGCGCCTCGCCAACTTCGACAACCTCATCGGCGAGCCGCTTCCTGTTGAGCGTTACGCATTGGGGGCGAGTCCCTACGGCGCGCTCAACATGGCGGGCAACGTGCGCGAATGGGTGGCGGACTGGTTTCACGAGTTCTATTACATCGTCTCTCCGTTCGATAACCCGCTGGGACCGCCGAGCGGCGCGCACAAATCGCTGCGCGGCGGATCGTACCTGGACGGCTGGAGCGAACTGCGCGCCTTCCATCGTTTCAGCCACGCGCCCGCCTCGCCGGGCATCAACCGCGGCTTCCGCTGCGCCAGCGACGCGGAGAATTAAATGCAGCGCGCGCGGAGCGCCGGCAGTTTGTCCGGAGCAACAAAGAGCATCGTGAATCGGAATTTATCTTCCGCTCCATCCTTTTTCATCCGCGGCCTCCCCATCCACGGCGACGCGATCCTCGCGCCCATGGACGGCTATTCCGATTGGCCGTTCCGATCCTTATGCCGCGAACTGGGATCGGCCATGAGTTACACCGAGTTCGTGGACGCGCAGAAAATCCTCAGCCGCTCCAAACAGCCGTACAAGAAGTTCTATTTTGAAGAATCCGAACGCCCGATTGCCTTTCAACTTTACGGCGACGATCCCGACGAAATTCTCGAAGCCGCGCTCAAAGTTCAAGAGTTGCGTCCCGACATCATTGACATCAACATGGGCTGTCCAGCCAAGACGGTGGCGCGACGCGGCGCGGGCGTGGGGATGATGCGCTCGCCGCTCAAGATCGCCAAGACGTTCAAGAAGTTGACCGCCGCGTTGGAGATTCCCGTCACGGGCAAGATCCGCCTCGGCTGGGACGACTGTCTCAACTACAAACTCATCGCCCGCATCGTGGAGGAGAACGGGGGCGCGCTGATCGCCCTCCACGCGCGCACGAAGGAGCAGAGTTACGCTGGGCAGGCCAATTGGGAGGCGATTGCAGAGGTCAAGTCGCTCGTCAGGATACCCGTCATCGGGAATGGGGATGTGAGAAAAGTCGCGGACATCGCGCGCATGAAACAGGTCACAGGCTGCGAAGCGGTGATGATCGGGCGCGGGGCCATCGCCAACCCATGGATCTTCGCGGGGCTGGATCGCCACCAGGTCTCGCCCGAAGCGGTGCAGGATGTCGTCCGCGAGCATCTGGCGCGCAACATCCAATTCTACGGCGAAGAGGACGGGCGGCGTCTCTTTCGCAAACACGCCATCCAATATCTGCTGATGCAGGGTCTCTCGCGCGAGACGCGCAAGCAAATCCTGCGCGAACGTCCCGCCGAGGAGTTTATGACTTTCATCCGCCAAATTTATGCCGCCGCGCAGGACGGCGAAGCGCAAATCGGGGATACAATCAAAGCAGCCTGAAATGCACGAATTATCCGTCACCCAATCCGTTCTCGAGATCGCGCTGCGCCACGCGCAAAAATCGAACGCGAAGCGCATCACCGACATCCACATCGTGATGGGCGAACTGTCCACGATGGTGGACGACTCGATCCAGTTTTATTGGGACATGATCGCCGAAGGGACGATTGCCCAGGGCGCAAAACTGCGCTTCCGCCGCGTCCCCGCCGAGTTGCAGTGCATGGCCTGTTTCACGAAGTATCATCCCAAGGAAAAGGAACTTCGCTGCCCCAATTGCGACAGCGTCGGCGCGAAGATCATCGCGGGCGAGGAGTGTTCGCTCGAGGCGATTGATGTGGAGTAAAAAGTTATGACCCAGCGCATCCCCGTCGTAGAAAACATCCTCAACGCCAATGACCGCCTCGCCGAGGAAAACCGCGCCCGACTGGACTCGGCGGGAGTCTTCGCCGTCAACCTGATGGCCTCGCCTGGCGCGGGCAAGACCTCGCTCATCGAGCAGACCCTCCCGCGTCTCGCGGACCTCGCGCGGGTCGCGGTCGTGGACGGCGACATCGCCACCTCGCTCGACTCCGAACGCGCCGCGGGCGCGGGCGCGGGGGCCTCCATCCAGATCAACACCGGCGGCGAATGTCATCTCGACGCCGTCATGCTCCAACAAGCCCTCAATCAACTCGATCTCGCGCAATTCGACCTGCTCATCGTGGAAAACGTGGGCAACCTCGTCTGCCCCGCGTCGTTCAAACTCGGCACGCACAAATCCATCCTCGTCGCCTCCGTCCCCGAGGGCGACGACAAGCCCTACAAATATCCAGGCATGTATCGCGGCGTGGACGCGCTGGTCGTCAACAAAATTGACCTGCTCCCCTACGTACCGTTCAAAATGGATTATTTCCAGCGCGGCGTCGAGGCCCTCAATCCGGGCGTGGTCACCTTCCCGCTCTCCTGCCGCACAGGCGAGGGGATGGATGCGTGGGTAAAGTGGCTGGTGGGGAACGTACACAGGTAAACAGGTAAACAAGTAGACAGGTAAACAGGTAAACAGGTACACACGAAGAACATGCAGGGACTTCGCGTTCACATCACGGGAATTGTGCAGGGGGTTGGATTTCGCCCGTTTGTTTACAACCTTGCAACGCGGCTTGGATTGAAAGGATGGGTCAACAACACATCTGCGGGCGTGGATATTCACATCGAGGGGGAGGATGCGAACTTAAATTCCTTCATTGAAAAATTATCCAGCGAGAAGCCTGCATTGGCGGCAATAGACAAAATTGAAGTGTGGCAAGCGCCGCTGGAGAACTTCACAACGTTCGACATTCAACATTCGACGGCCATCGAGGGCGCGTTCCAGCCCATCTCTCCCGACGTTGCCATCTGCGACGACTGCCTGCGCGAACTCTTCGATCCCAACGACCGGCGCTACCGCTATCCCTTCATCAACTGCACCAACTGCGGCCCGCGCTTCACCATCATCCAGGATATTCCCTATGATCGTCCCAAAACCACGATGGCAGGATTTTCGCTCTGCCCCGATTGCGAGCGCGAATACAAAGACCCGTTGAATAGAAGATTCCATGCCCAACCTGTTGCGTGTTCTGTCTGCGGACCTCACATTTGGCTGGAGTTATGCAATACGCAATACGCAATACAGGACGAAGCCATCCTCGAAACACGCAAACTCTTGTCAGCGGGAAAAATCGTCTCCGTCAAAGGGCTGGGCGGATTCCACCTCGCCTGCGACGCGACAAATGCTCCTGCCGTGTCCGAACTCCGCCGCCGCAAACTCCGCGTGGACAAGCCCTTCGCGCTGATGATGCCCGACCTCGAAACCATCGAGCGGCATTGCTTCGTCAGCGACGCGGAACGCGAGTTGCTCCAATCCGCCGCGCGCCCGATCGTCCTCCTCAGGCGCAAACCCGAATCGGACATCGCCCGCGAAGTCGCGCCGCGGCAGGACTGGCTCGGCGTGATGCTGCCGTACACGCCACTGCATTATTTGTTGCTGGAAAAAGCCTCGTCATTGCGAGGAGGAGCGGAGCGACGACGAAGCAATCCTGCTGTCACGGAGGGGGGATTGCTTCCCGAAGGTCGCAATGACGGGGCGTTAGAGGGGGGGGAATCAAACAGTGTGTCGCTGCCATTTCCCGACGCGCTTGTGATGACCAGCGGGAATCTTTCGGAAGAGCCGATTGCAACCGACAATGAAGAAGCACGCGAACGATTGTCCAGCCTCGCCGATGCCTTTCTTTTTCACAATCGCGATATCCATATTCGCTGCGATGATTCTGTTGTGCGAGTCTTCAGTAAGCAGTCATCAGTGACCAGTGATCAGCCGCGCGATGATGGAAACAATACGCAATACGCAATACGCAATACGCAACACGCGATACGCAACACGCAACACGCAACACGCAATATTTACCCAATCCGCCGTTCCCGCGGCTACTCCCCCTTCCCCGTCAAACTCCCCTTCGAAGTTCCTCAAATTCTTGCAACTGGTTCCGAACTCAAAAATACCTTCTGCATCACCAACAAAAATTATGCCTTCCTCAGCCACCACATCGGGGACATGGAAAACTACGAGACGCTGCAATCCTTCGAGCAGGGCGTGGAGCATTTCGAGCGTCTCTTCCGCGTGAAGCCTGTCGCCCTGGCGCATGATCTCCACCCGAATTACCTCGCCACGCGTTACGCGATCCAACGCGCGGAACGCGAGGGACTTCCCACCATCGGCGTGCAACATCACCACGCGCACATCGCGGCCTGCATGGCCGAGCGTGGACTGGACGGCGCGCGCCCCGTCATCGGCCTCGCGTTCGATGGGACGGGTTACGGCGGCGACGGCGCGATCTGGGGCGGGGAAATTCTCATTGCGGATTATCGCGGCTATCAGCGCGTCGGCCAACTGGAATATTTCCCTCTCCCCGGCGGGGACGCGTCCATCAGGAAACCCGCGCGGACGGCGTTGGCGCTGCTCTGGTCGCTGGGGTTGGATTGGGACGAGTGGCTCGAATCGGTCAAGGAGTTTTGCGCGGAGGATCGCGCGCTCTTGCGGGGTCAACTCGAAAAGAAGATCAACACGCCGATGACCTCCAGCATGGGGCGGCTCTTCGACGCGGCCGCGGCCCTGGCGGGTGTGCGGCAGTCGGTCAACTATGAGGCGCAGGCGGCCATCGAGTTCGAGGCGTTGGCGGACCCGGCCGAGGCGGGGAAATACCCGATGGCGTGGAGCCCGCCGAAGGTCGAGGTGAGAGGCGCAGTCGAGGCGTTGACCGCGGACGTTTTGGCGGGAGTCCCCCTCCCTGTCATTTCGGCGCGCTTCCACAATGGTCTGGCGGAGGTCTGCCGCGCCGCGTGCGTCGAATTGCGCGAAAAGTTGAGCATCAACGAGGTCGCGCTCTCCGGCGGAGTGTGGCAGAATATCACCCTATTGAGACGAACTTTATCACTTTTGGAAAACGAGGGGTTTGAGGTATACACTCATCAGGAAGTTCCAACCAACGACGGCGGGCTTTCCCTCGGGCAGGCCGTCATTGCCGCAAAATCGTAGGGCGAAATTAATTTCGCCCAACAGGAGGCTGACATGTGTTTAGGCGTTCCAGGAAAGATTACGGAAATTTACGAACAGGGCGGACTGCAAATGTGCAAGGTGGATTTCGGCGGCGTGGTGCGCGAGACCTGCCTCGCCTACGTGCCTGAAGCGAAGGTGGGAGATTATTGCATCGTCCACGTGGGCTTCGCGCTGAACCTGTTGAGCGAGGCCGAAGCACAGGAGACGATGGCGCTCTTGAAAGAAATTTCGGACATCGAAGCCGAACTTGGCCCCGATCCATCGCCAGCATGAAATACGTAACTGAATATCGCGATGCAAAGTTGGTGCGCGGCGTGGTGGACAAGATCGCCCGCGTGACGACGCGCCCGTGGGTCATCATGGAAATCTGCGGGGGACAGACTCATTCCATCGTCCGCTACGGACTCGACCAGATCCTGCCTCCGTCCATCGAACTGGTACACGGCCCGGGCTGTCCCGTGTGCGTGACGCCGCTCGAGTTGATTGACAAGGCGTTGATGATCGCCTCCCAGCCCGGCGTGATCTTCTGCTCCTACGGCGACATGCTGCGCGTCCCCGGCTCGGACCGCGATCTGTTTTCGGTGCGCGCGCAGGGAGGGGACGTGCGCGTCGTCTATTCGCCGCTCGACGCGGTGGAGATCGCGCGGCTGAATCCCGACAAGCAGGTGGTCTTCTTCGCCATCGGCTTCGAGACGACCGCGCCGCCCAACGTGATGAGCGTGCTCAAAGCGCGCGCGCTGGGGTTGAAAAATTATTCCATCCTCGTTTCGCACGTGCGCGTGCCGCCCGCCATGCGCGCCATCCTCGGTTCGCCGAATTGCCGCGTGCAGGGATTTTTGCTGGCGGGTCACGTCTGCACGGTGATGGGCTATCACGAGTATCCGCCCATCGCGGAACAATACAAAGTGCCAATGGCGGTGACGGGTTTCGAGCCGCTCGACATGGCGCAGGGGATTCTGTACACCGTCCGCATGTTGGAGCAGGGACGCGCGGCCGTGGAAAATGCGTATCCGCGCTCGGTCACATTCGAGGGAAACCAGGCTGCGCAAAAAGCCATCCGCGAGGTCTTCGAAGATTGCGACCGCACCTGGCGCGGCATCGGGACGATCCCCATGAGCGGCTGGCGTCTCCGCGAGGAGTTCGCCGCCTTCGACGCGGAGAAACGCTTCGATGTGGGCGACATCCAGACGAAGGAATCCCCGCTGTGCATCGCGGGACAGATTTTGCAGGGATTGAAGAAACCGCACGATTGTTCCGCCTTCGGAAAAGAATGCACGCCCGAACATCCGCTGGGAGCGACGATGGTCTCGGCGGAGGGCGCGTGCGCGGCTTACCATAAATATGGCCGTTAGATGGAATCCGCAAGTTCTACTTGCGGAATCTCCAGCCGCCAATTCCCCGAAGTAGAACTTCGGGATTCCCGCCGACAACGCGGATGGAATGAATATGAACACTGGAACTTATAAAACCCGCCCCAATACCCCTCCTCATTGGTTCGTTCCAAATGCCATTTACATGGTAACAGGAGCGGTTCTTTACAAGCAACCTCTCTTGAATACTGATGAAAAGTTGGCAAATTTTTGTGAGACGCTTATGGAACGCGCCAAGATGTTAGGCTGGACGTTGGACGCCTGGTTTGTAATGCGAAACCACCATCACTTTATTGGCAGAAGTCCAGAAGATGCCAGTTCGTTGAAATCGCTGATTCAGGCAGTTCATTCCATCAATGCAAAATTCGTCAATCGTATTGACGGGATGCCTGGCAGAAAAGTCTGGTACAACTATTGGGATTCCTGTATTCAATCGGAAAGGTCATATCGAGCGCGGTTGAATTATGTGATCATGAATCCTGTAAAACACGGTCTCGTCCAGCATCCCGCTGAATATCAGTTTTCAAGCTATCACTGGTTTTTCGAAAATACTGAACCTGCGTTTCGACAAGCGGTGCTGTTGGAATCCACCTACGATGAAAAAATCGAAGACGATTTTTAAATTTGCCGAATTGATCCCGAAGTAGGACTTTAGGATTCCCACCGAACCGTGGAATCCGCAAGTTCTACTTGCGGGTTTGAAAAACAATCCGAAGCAGAGCTTCGGGATTCCAAATTTGCGAGAGTTGCACATGGAAACTCCCCTCACCCTCGAAGGCGCGGTATGTCCCGTCCCCCTCACCCATAACGAGCAGATCGTGCTTGGGCATGGATCGGGCGGGAGGATGTCGCACGACCTGATCCGCAAGACCTTTCTCGCCGCGTTCGACAATTCCATTTTGCGGACGGGCGATGACGCCGCGCCGCTGGAGATCGAAAGCGCGCGACTCGCCGTCAGCACGGATTCGCACGTGGTCGCGCCGCTGTTCTTCCCCGGCGGGGACATCGGCAAACTGGCGGTCTGCGGGACGGTCAACGATGTGGCGATGCTCGGGGCGCGTCCGCTCTACTTGACGGCGGGATTCATCCTCGAAGAGGGTCTGCCCATCGAGATGTTGCTACGCGTGGTCGAGTCCATGCGCGAGGCGGCAAAAGAGGCGGGAGTCCAAATTGTGGCGGGCGATACGAAGGTGGTGGAAAAAGGAAAAGCCGATGGGCTGTACATCAACACGACGGGCATCGGCGAAATTCTTCCCAACGTCCACATCGGCGGCGCGCAGGCCAAACCTGGAGATGTGGTCATCCTTTCGGGGCCGATCGGCGATCACGGCATCGCCGTCCTCAGCGCGCGCGGTGAACTCGGCTTCGAGGCCGCCATTCAAAGCGACATCGCGCCGCTCAATCATCTCATCGAAGCCATGCTGGAAGCGGACAAAAACATCCACGTCCTGCGCGACCCCACGCGCGGCGGCCTGGCGACCACGCTCAACGAAATCGCGGCGCAATCCAAAGTTGCCATCACGCTCAACGAGGGGGACATCCCCGTGCATCCCGCAGTTGCCGCCGCTTGTGAAATGCTCGGCTTCGATCCGCTCTACGTCGCCAACGAGGGGAAACTCGTCGCCATCGTCCCGCCCGAAAGCGCGGAGGAAATTCTCGCGGCAATGCGCGCCACAAAATATGGGGAGGACGCGGTGGTCATCGGCGAAGTCCGCGAGGACGCGCGCGGCCGCGTCCTGATGAAGACCGCCATCGGTACGACGCGCGTGGTGGATATGCTGGCGGGGGAAATGTTGCCGCGCATCTGTTAATTCCCGTCATTGCGAGCAGAGCGAAGCAATCTCCACCGCCATGCGAGATTGCTTCGTCGGGAAAAGCGCCCTCCTCGCAATGACAAAATAGGGCATTGGCGTATAATCGCCCCATGCCCAACACATTCCTCCTCTACGGCTCCTACGGCTACACCGGAAATTTAATCGCGGAACATTCCCTCCGCGAAGGACTCCGCCCTCTGCTGGCGGGACGCGACGAGACGCGTCTCCGCGCCCAGGCGGAGCGCCTCTCTCTCGACTTCCGCGTCATCCCGCTTTCGGACGCGTCCGCGCTCGACGACGCGCTGCGCGCCACGGGGCTCGTCGTCCACGCCGCGGGGCCCTTCGTCCACACCTGGAGGCCGATGGTGGAGGCCTGCCTGCGGACGGGCGCGCACTACATTGACATCAGCGGCGAGATCGAGGAGTTCGAAGCCATCGCCCCGCTCGACGCGGACGCGAAACGCGTGGGCATCATGCTCCTCCCAGGGGCGGGCTTTGACGTGGTTCCATCCGATTGTCTCGCCGCGCATATCAAGCGACGCCTCCCCTCCGCGACGCATCTCAAACTCTTCATCCGCGGCGTCGGCGGCGGGGTCTCGCGCGGGACGGCGCGCTCCGGCATCGAGAACATGCAGCGCGCGGGACGAATCCGCCGCGAGGGGAAGATCGTCACCGTCCCACCGGCGTGGAACGTGGAGACGCGCGACTTCGGGCGCGGCCCCGTCAATCTGGTCTCGATTGGGTGGGGAGATGTCTCGACTGCGTATCACAGCACCGGGATTCCAAATGTCGAAGTCTACATGGCGTTCCCGCCCGCGGCCATCAACTTCCTCAAACTCATGCGCGTCATCGGGCCGCTGCTATACAACAAACCTGTCAAACGCCTCCTGCAATGGTTTTTGCGATTCCGCCCCGAAGGTCCGAGCGAGGCGCAGCGGACGAGTGGATTCAGTCTCATGCTCGCGGAAGCGTCCGACGGCGCGACGACCGTCAAATCAAAACAGCGCGTCCCCGAAGGCTATCAACTCACCATGCTGACAGCCACCGCCATCGCCAGGCGCATCCTCGCCGAAGATTTGAAACCCGGCTTCCAAACCCCCAGCCGCGCGTACGGAGCGGATACCATCCTCGAATTTCCCGGCGTGACGCGCGAAGACTTGTAGGGCGGATTGGCAATCCGCCCCACGGCGTAGCGAGTACCGCAACATTCATGTTGCCCTGCCGGGCGAGGCCGCGAAGCGTCTCGCGGCGCTGCGTAAAGTGAGTTACCGAATTTCGCTACCGTACACGTGGAAAAAGCGCGCAAAATTTTCAACGCGAATTGCGCGAACACTTGCACCTGGCGCAAGTGCAGGTGTACACGAATTTCGCGAATGAAAATTGAGGTAGTCTCCCTGTTGAGCGCAGATCGTGGATTCAAACCGCTGAGAACGCAGAGAGCGCAGAGTTTCCCTTTGTTTTCCTGCAATTCTCGGCGGTCTC
>DAOUMJ010000059.1:0-11369 GCA_034411715.1 Anaerolineales bacterium
ATGGGTTCTCCTTTGGTCGGTGTGGTTTTGCCACCTTTACCTTACCATAGGATCCTTATGCTACCCCATCCAATTTCTAAAATGGCCAAAGTCCAGATACGCAATACGCATTACGCATTACAAACTCGCTTGGTATAATTTATTGCCTATGAAAAAATACCACCTCTGGACCGAAGGCTGCCAGATGAACGTGGCCGACTCGCAGCGCGTCGGCTCGTCGCTGGAACGTCTCGGTTATGCCTTTACCGATAAAGCCGAAGAAGCGGACGTGATCGTGTTGAATACCTGCGTGGTGCGCCAGTCCGCCGAGGACAAGGCTTATGGTCGCCTGACTCAGCTGTGCCCGCTCAAGGATCGAAACCCGAACCTCGTCATCAACCTGATGGGCTGTCTCGTGGGCGTGCGCGGCGCGGAGAAACTGCGCGCCAAACTCCCCTTCGTGGACGTGTTCTCGCCGCCCTCCGACCCCGGGCCGTTGATCTCCTTCCTCAGCCAGGGCGAAGTCCGCGCCATCGAAGCGGACGAAACCGCCCACCGCTTCGGCCTGATGGACGGCGATTTGGTTTTACCCGAACACGAGCGCGGCAGGCTCGTCAGCGCGCACGTACCGGTCGTTTATGGCTGTTCGCACGCCTGCGCGTTCTGCATCATCCCCTACAAGCGCGGCGTCGAGCGCAGCCGTCCCGTGGGCGACATCGTGGCCGAGGTCCGCTCGCTGGCCGCGCAAGGCGTGAAGGAAGTGACCCTCCTGGGTCAGATCGTTGACCGTTACGGCAAAGACGTGCCAGACGGCCCGAACCTTGCCGCGCTCCTCCGCCTCGTCCACGAAGTGGATGGCATCGAGCGCATCCGTTTCCTCACCTCGCATCCCAACTACTTCACCGAAGAACTGATGGACACCGTGGCCGCGCTTCCCAAGGTCATGCCGCACATCGAGGTCCCCATCCAGGCAGGCGACAATGAAGCGCTGGCAAGGATGAAACGCGGCTACACCCAGCAGGATTACCGCGACCTCGTCGCCACAATCCGCGAACGGATTCCCGATTGCTCCATCGCGACCGACATCATCGTCGGCTTCCCCGGCGAGAGCGAGGCGCAGTTCATGGAGACGTATCGCGTCTTATCGGACCTTCGGCTGGATGTGGCCCACCTGGCGCGTTACTCCCCCCGCGAGGGGACGCTCGCCACGCGCACGATGGCGGATGACGTCTCCGACGAGGAAAAAATGCGCCGCTTCCGCGTCCTCGAGGAATTGCAGGAACAGATCGTCGGCGAGATCAACCAAAAGTATCTCGGCGAAAAAGTGGATGTCTTGTTCGAGGAAAAGGTGAAGGGACGCTGGCGCGGCCGCACCCCCACCAACAAACTCGTCTTCGTGGAATCGGAGGAGGATTTGCGCGGCCGGATCGAAACGGTGAAAGTGACGTGGACGGGGCCATGGTCCATGCAGGCCGCGCTCGAACGCCAGCCTGAATTGATTCCGTTGTAACGCAAGATTAATCTTGCGGTACTGTTCACCGGGAATATGCCCAACCAAATCCGCCCGCTTGCCATCTGCCTCTTTCGGAACGGGAATCGAATCCTCGTCGGCGAGGGATACGATCCGGTCAAACGCGAAACCTTCTATCGTCCGCTCGGGGGCGGGATCGAATTTGGCGAACGCGCCGAGGAGACGATCCGTCGCGAGGTCCGCGAGGAGATTGGCGCGGAGGTCGCAGCGCTCCGATACCTGTTCACGCTCGAAAACATCTTCATTTTCAACGGCGAAACAGGCCACGAAATTGTGATGGTTTTCGATGGACTCCTGTCAGACGAGTCCCTGTATCGGCAGGCCGTCATCGAGGGGCAGGAGACGGATGGAGAGCGCCTGCTGCCGCTCAAGGCCGTTTGGAAAGAGATCGGGGATTTTGGGTCTCACGCGCCGCTATATCCCGACGGCCTTCTCGAGAGACTAAAGAACTTCCCGCTGTGAGGCGGGAAGTTCTTTTCGATCATAGCGACGAAAGGCTGTTGTTGAGCGTGCTGAACACATTTCCGACGATGGGGCCGAGCAGCATCAGGACGGCAAAAACAACAATGGCGACCAAAACGAGAACGAGCGCATACTCGACCAGTCCCTGGCCTTTCTGGGTCCGTCGGGCTTTCATGCCAATCACCTCCTTTCGGGTTGGGTTTTAAGCGAGCGTTTTGAAAATCCAGGTTCAACCGAAGATGAACAGAGAGAAATTTCAAATTCGGTCTGATGAATATCCTGCAAAGACTTTAGCACGAGCGTCCGCAAAACACAACCGGCAAAATGGTAGGGATCACTCCACCACATCCACGCGGGTGGCGGCGGTGTACTCGAGTTTGTATTGCTTGTCGGGTGGGACGAAGGGGGTGGACCAGCGGTAGAGCCACTTGGCGGCGGCAGGCGAGAGGTTGATGCAGCCATGCGAGCGCGGCCGGCCGAAATCGTTATGCCAGTACGTCCCGTGAATGGAAACGCCGTTGTCCCTGATATAAAGCACCCACGGCACGCCGGGCAGGTCGAAGCCGCTGGCGGTCAGGTCGCCGGCTGCCATGTGGCGGCTGGGGCGCTTGTGATAGGTGTAGAAACGGCCGAGGGGGGTGGTATAGGTGCCCACGCGCAGGATGGCGCCGGTGGCGGCGCGCGCCGCAAACACGGGACGGTTCGACTCGTAGGCCAGGACCAGCTGTTGATCCAGGCGCACCTCGATACGCTTTTCACGGGGAGGCACGGAGGGAGAAATGGGTTCCAGTTCCGCGCCGGGCAGGAGGCGCAGGTGCCGCGCCGGCGCGAAATAATACTGCTTGTATTTGTCGTCCAGCAGGCGATACCAGGGAGCGCCGTCGGCCCCCGCCACAGATTCCAGCGCCCAGTGCGTGGTCTCGTAATACAGGCGGTAGACCACCTTCGAGGCGGCGTCGGGCGATTCGTGCGCGTCGGTATACGGAACGCTCACCTCGCCCAGCAGTCCCTCCGGCGGGAACGCGGTGGTCGGCGCCTCGTTCAGAACGGTGCGGACAGGCTGCACCCAGCCCGAATACAGGAAACTGCCGTCCTTGAGCCGGTACCAGATGCGATTGTAAGCGCCGGTATCCTCGTCCACGGCGGCGCGGTCAATATCCACGATCAGGTCGCGCCAGTAGAATTTGACGCGCTGCGCCTTGCTCGAAGGGGCGTCGTACGACCAGAGCGCGTTGGCGATGATCCGTCCCTGGAGAGGCGGTTCGGGAGCCGCGTCCGCCCCGAGGCGTTGTCTTGCGAAGTCCCCGAAGGGGGAGCCGGTCAAAAGGTCCGAAAAGAACGAGAGCGGACGGCCCGGGGTCAAAAGTCCCAGCAGGCCAAGTCCGCTCAGTTTGAGAAAGTCGCGGCGCGAGAGTCCGTCATAAGGATCGTTTGAGGCGTTCATCGCACGTTGATTTGGGATAAGGCGTCAACCGCCGAGACGCAAAGGGCGCAGAAAAACTCCAAAGGATTCTTGGCGGCCTCCGCGTTCCCTGCGGTAAAACCACTTTGAACGAACACGCCCACGTTAATAGTGAACGTTCACCGTCGTTCCGAAGGCGGACCAATAATACAACCATTCGGCGTCGGGGATGCTCATGTTGACGCAGCCGTGGCTCATGGGCGTGCCGAAGTTGTTGTGCCAGTAGGTGCCGTGGATGCCGTAACTCTTGTGAAAATACATCACGTAAGGCACGTTGGGCAGGTCGTAGCCGGGGCCGCGCATACGCGCCGACGTGTAGCGGGCATAGATCTTGTACTTGCCCGTGACGGTGGGAGTGGCCCATACCCCGGTGGAGACGATGAAGGTGCGCACGATCACGTCGCCCTCGTAGGCGTACAGCCGCTGGGTGGAGAGGTTGACGTCAATCCAGCGGACGCCGCCGCTACTGCCGCCGCCCGAAGGAACGGAGGCTTGTTGCGTGGGCGCGGCGTAGGCTTTGGTGGGTGGCGCTACCGAGGTGGGCGTGTCGGGGACGATGGCGGCTTCCATCACGCCGGGCGTATCGGTGGGAAGCGGGGTGGAGGTGTATTCGAGCGTGGGGGTGATGCTGGGCGTAACGGTGAACGTCGGCGTGAGCGTGGGCGTGGGCGTCGAAGTCCACACGGGCGTGTAGGTCGGCTTGTCCAACTCGGCGGCCACGAAGCGCAATTCCTGCGTGCTGGTGGGGACAACGGGCGAGTCGGCGCGGCTGACAATGGATGCCAGCGCCGAGGAACGGCTGACCGACCAGGCCGCGAAGGCCACCACCGCGCAGGCCAGCCCCGCCAACAGGACAGCGTACAACGGACCGCGCCGCTTCGGTTTTTTCTTCGCCTCTCGCGCGGACCTTCGGCCGGCCGCGCCGACCATGGCTTCCGCGGCCCCTGGGCGACTCCGCGCCCATTCCACGGCCTTGCGCGCCCGCTGTGAGTTTGGGTTGATTGCCAGCGCGCGGCGGGCGTATTCCAAACTCTCGCGCGGGCCGGAGACGGCCGTCAGCACCAGCCAGGCATCCTCGAGGTCCGGGGCGAGGCGGGCGGCCTGTTCGGCCCAGCGACGCGCCTCGGCTTCGTCCCCCCGGCGCAGGGCTTCGCGGGCGGTGCGGATCATCGCATGGAATCGTTCGGGGTCGGCGCTCATGGTTTTTAAAGCAGTCCGGCTTATCCTATGCGAAATTTTACCACCAAACTCCAGATTCAAAAACCGGGTTCCTCCCGAAAACCCGGTTTTTTGAAATCACCACCGAATCTCCACCGGTGTGCCGATCTCGGCCCAGTTGTAGAGCAGGCTGGCCTCGTAGGATCCCAGCACAACGCACCCGTAGGAAACCGGGCGGCCAAGATACCCCGCCCACAACTCGGCCCCGTTGGGCAAAATGGGCAGGGCGTGGATGCCGTTTTCCAACCCGCCGGCCCAGTAAATGCCCAGCCAGTGGGGCATCCAGATGTTCCAGGTGGCGCCATAGGCGTTGGGGATCTTGCTCTGCACGTGGAACAGACCGGTGCGCGTGCCGTTGTTGATGCCGGTGGAGGCGACGAAACTGTAGATCAATTGCTCGTTTTCATAAACATACATGTGCTGTTCGGAAATATCCACGAGAACGTATTTGTCTCCCGCGTAGGCAGGCGCGGAATCGGCGTAGGAGGCGGGGAGGCTGGCGTTCTCCACGATGGTCATTTCGATCACGCCCGGCGCTTCGGTGGGCGCGGGGGAGGGCGTGGGGGAGGGCGTGGGAAAGGGCGCGCTGGTGGGGAGGGGTGTATAGGTGGGTTTGGGGATCTCGGCCAGCATGAAGCGGGTGTTTGGGCTGGCAGTGGGCAGGGCGGCGGTGCGCAGGATGGAGGCCGCGGCAGGCGAGGCGCTCACGAAAACGGCCGCGATAAGCAGAACGACGAAGACCAGTCCCGTCAGGAGCAGAAAAACCAAAAGTCCGCGATGAGACGGGCGGGAGACAGGATGGGCGTTCATCAGGGGAACGGCGTCGGCTCGATGTTCTCGTTGTTGACGAAGCACAGAATACCCTGCACGATCCCCTCCGCCACCCGGTCGGTGTGATTCGTCAGATAGTCGCGGTCGAGGTTGAGGAAGCCGGTCTCGATGATGGCGGCAATCGTGTTGGGGTCTATTTCCGAGAAGGAGTGGTAATCGGTCATGTCGGGGGTGATGCTGTCCTTGTGAAACGTGAGACCGGTGATGCGCGCGTAGCGGTCCACCAGGCAGGCGGTCAGGCGGTTGGCGCGGTTCAGGTCGCGCGTATCCATGGCCGCGGCCACCTTGAAGCCTGTGGCTTCTTCATTGATGTATTCGCACGAATCGTTGTGAATGGAGACCAGCGCCGCGCCGCGATATCCCGCCAGGCGCGTGTCGTATTCCTGCAGCAGGTCCACCTGATAGCCCCTGGCCGCGAGGCTGGCCTGCGCCAGCGCGGCGATCTTGTGGTTCACTTCCTGCTCGGTAAGGACGGGTTTGCCGTTTTCATCGTAACAAACCGCGCCCGAATCGAAACCAAGGTGACCGGCCACGATGCCGATTCGCAGAGGGGGCAGGGGCGTGGAAATGGCAACTTCGCCCCCCGGCGGACGCGGCGTCAAGAGAAGCGCCAGTTGGTCCGACAGGAAGCCGACCGACAGGCTGGAGGGAGTCCAGGCGGTGAAAAGGGTGGCGAGAAAGACGGCCATCAGGATCGTCGGCCCGAGCAGGCGCGCCCGCGGCGGGCGGCGCGGTTTCGAACGCGCAGGGGAGGGCGGGTGGGCGTTCATTGCGTATAATAGTACTCAATTGGGGGGGAATTGGCAAGAGATGGATCATTACGCCCAATTCTCCAGAGTCTCTTTCACCTTCGCCAAAAACCAATCCGCGGAGGCGCCATCCAAAATGCGATGATCGAACACGAACGACATATACACCATCGGACGGATGGCGATGGCGTCGTCCACAACAACTGCCCGTTTCTGCATTGCGCCGACTCCCAAAATCCCGCACTGCGGCTGGTTGATGATCGGCATGGCAAAGAGCGATCCGCTGATGCCGTGGTTGGTGAGGGTGAACGTCCCGCCTTTGACTTCGTCGGGTTGGAGTTTCCTGGCGCGGGCACGCGTGGCGAGGTCGTTGACCGTGCGCGCCATGGCAAGAAGCGAGAGATTGTCCGCGCCCTTGATGACGGGGACGATCAAGCCTTCTTCGCCGAGGGAGGTCGCCATACCGATGTTGACGGCTTTGTGAATCAGCAGGCCCTCGTCCGTCCACGAGGCGTTGACGGTGGGGTAGGCTTTCAGTCCCGCGACGATTGCCATCATGAAGTAGGCCGTGAAAGTGAGATTGACGCCATCGCGTTCGAAGGCGGCTTTGTTCGCGGCGCGGTGTTTTGCGACACGTGACATGTCCGCTTCCATAACGGTCAACACGTGCGGCGAGACGGACTTGGACATGACCATATGATCCGCGATCTGCTTGCGGATGAGGGTGTGCTTGATGAGGGTATCAGGTGTTCCAGTGTCAGGTGTCAGGGGTGTTGCGTGTTGCGTGGTGCGTGGTGCGTGGTAGGTCTCTTTGGCGGGAGGAGACTGGACGAAGTTGAGAACATCGTTTTTGGTGATGCGGCCATTCAAGCCAGTGCCTGGAACCTGGGAGAGGTCAATGCCGCGCTCCGCCGCGATTTTGGCGACGACGGGGGAGATGAAGCCCAAATCCGTGGTGCGTGTTGCGTGTTGCGTAACGGGAGTCGGAGTCAACGTCTCCTGACGTTGAACGGGCGCGGGTGACGCCAAAGTCTGGAGACTTTGGACTCCGCTTTCCGCGGGCTTTTCCCCCGCCGCGCCAATCAATGCGAGAAGTTGACCGACCTTTGCAGGTTGTCCCTCTTGCATTTCAATTTTCAAGACAACGCCCGAGGCAGGCGCAGGGATTTCCGTGTCCACCTTGTCGGTGTTGACTTCGAGGAGAGGCTCCAACTCTTTGACCGAGTCGCCTTCTTTTTTTAACCATTTCGTAATTGTGACTTCGTCCACGCCTTCGCCGAGTCTTGGGACTAATACTTTTGTTGCCATGAGTTCTCCTTGTGTCCACCCGTCATTGCGAGGAGGGTGTTCTTCCTGACGAAGCAATCTCCTGGTCGTGGAGGGGATTGCTTCGCAAAGAACGCTCGCAATGACGGGTGGTAAGAGTGATTGGAATCTAATTCGTGATTTACTTCAATCCATTTTTCGCCCGTCATTGCGAGGAGGGCGTTTTTCCCGACGAAGCAATCTCCTGGTCGTGGAGGGGATTGCTTCGCAAAGAACGCTCGCAATGACGAATGGTAAGTGTAGGGTGAATCAAAAGATGATAAATCCTTTTCAAACATGAAGGTCACAAAGGAAGCACAAAGGGGGTTGGGCAGTACCGCAAGATTTATCTTGCTCCGCGAGACGCAACATGAATGTTGCGGTACTACCTCATCACGGTTTTTCCTTCGTTTCCTTCGTGTCCTTTGTGTTTAAAGAATTTTGGGATAACGCGCGGGATCAACTTCGTTCATCATTTCGTAAACCGTATCAAAGATCGTCTCAGCATTCGGCTTTGACCAGTAGTCTCCATCGCTGCCATACGCGGGACGGTGGTCGGTGCCTGGGAGGGTGCGGGCGGGGGAGTCGAGGTGGAAGTAGCCGCCTTGTTTTTCGATGACTTCTTGAAGCATGTAGGCGCTCGTGCCGCCTGGGACGTCTTCATCAACAAACAAAATTCGGTTGGTCTTCTTCAATGATTCAACAATCATGCCGTGGATGTCGAAGGGCAGGAGCGATTGCACGTCTATCACTTCGATTTCGATGCCGACCTTGCTCAACTTGTCCGCGGCGTCGAGGGCGATGCGACAGCACGCGCCGTAGGTGACGAGGGTCAGGTCGCGGCCTGCGCGGATGGTTTCGGGGACGCCGAGCGGGACGCATATTTCGCCGATGTTGTCGGGCAGGCGTTCTTTCACGCGATAGCCGTTTAACACTTCAACGATGATGGCGGGTTCGTCGGATTTCAGAATCGTGTTGTAGAAACCTGCGGCGCGGGTCATGTCACGCGGCACCAAAACGTTCACGCCGCGCACGAGATGGATGATTCCCGCCATGAGCGAACCCGAATGCCAGATGCCTTCGAGCCGATGTCCACGCGTGCGGATGATCACGGGCGCGGACTGTCCGCCCACGGTGCGCCAGTGCAGGGTCGCCAAATCGTCGGACATGATCTGCAAGGCGTAGAGCAAATAGTCGAGGTATTGGATTTCGCAGATCGGCCTCAGTCCGCGCATGGCCATGCCGATGGCCTGACCGAGAATCGTCGCTTCGCGGATGCCCGTGTCGGTGACGCGCCACTCGCCATACTTTTCCTGCAAACCCTTGAAGCCCTGGTTCACGTCGCCGAGTTTGCCCAGGTCTTCGCCGAACGCGATCACGCGCGGGTCGCGCGCCAGAAGCGCGTCGAAGCCAGCGTTGACGACTTCGAATCCCATCATCGTCGGCGACTTCTCCGAATAGACAGGCTTGACTTCCTCCACCTTCGAGGCGCTCCCCGACATCACGTGCGAACCGTAGCGTTCGAGATTGACCGCGTCCTGTTCGTGCTTCCATTGGATGAGGACTTGCTTGGAGGGATGCTCCTCGTCGCGCAAGATTCGCAACGCTTCGTGCGCCGCGGCGTGGATATCCCGCCTCGTCGCGGACGGGAGGTCGGCCAGCCGTTCGCGGACCTCCGCCAACTCCGAGGCGTGACTCGAGGTGGAGGCGATCTCGTCGAGCATGTCCATCACGTGGCCGCGCTCCTCGAGGATAGGAGAGAGGAACGCGTCCCACGCGGCTTTGCGGATTCCCTCCACGCGGTCGCGTTCGCTCGTTTCGGCCTCACCCAGCTCGGGGTCGGTGGCGACGCGGCTTTCGATCATCCACGCGCGCATTTTGCGGACGCAGTCGAATTCCTGTTCCCACTTGAGTCGTTCGGGAGTCTTGTAACGTTCGTGCGAGCCGCTCGTGCTGTGACCCTGCGGCTGTGTTAATTCAGTTACGTGAATGAGCTGCGGGATGTGATACTTGCGCGTGATCTCGGCCGCGTTCTGATAGGTTTCGTAGAGCGCGGGGTAATCCCAACCGCGCACTTGATAGAGATCGTAGCCGCGCTCGCAATCCTCTTCCATGCAAGGCTCGCGCTCGAAGCCTTTGAGGATGGCGTAAATATTTTCCTTGACCATCTGGAATTGGTTGGGGACGGAGATGCCGTAGCCGTCGTCGTAGACGGTGATGACGGCGGGCGCTTGCAGGACGCCGATGGCATTGACGCTTTCCCAGAACATGCCCTCGGCGGTGGATGCGTTGCCGATGGACGCCCAGGCGATTTCGTCGCCGTTGTGCGAAAAATTTTCGAGGAGGGGCGGACGACGCAGGTCGGGCGAACGACGCAGGTTCGCCCCTACCATGTTGCGATATACAACGGACGCGTACGCCAGACCGACCGTGCGCGGCATTTGTGTGCCAGTGGGAGAGACGTCCGCGGAGGTGTTGAAGGTCTCGGTCTGTGGAAGCCACGAACCATCTGAGGTGATGTAGCGCGAGGCAAAATGCGCGTTCATGCCGCGTCCGCCCGTGTTCGGTTCGGCCTCGAGGTCCGCGTGGGCGTAGAGTTGGGCGAACATCTGCTGGATGCTCATCACTCCGAGCATGGACATCCAGGTCTGGTCGCGGTAGTAGCCCGAACGCCAGTCGCCTTTGCGGAAGGCACGCGCGATGGCGATGTTCGCCAGTTCCTTGCCGTCGCCGAAGATGCCGAACTTGGCCTTGCCGCTGAGGACTTCGCGCCGTCCGATGAGGGAGGCTTGACGGGATTGGTAGGCGAGGCGGTAGTCGTTGAGGATTTCTTCTTTTTCGAGGGGAAGCACAAGAGAGCCCTTTTTCTTGGGCATGGACTCGCTCCTGAATTGGACTGGGTTAGGGGGGATTATAAGGGAGGAAGGCGGAAGGAGGAGGGATGAATTCGGAATGATGAATTATGAAAGATGAAACTGGAAAGAGGTTGAAACTCTACGAGGAGTATAATGCCATCACCGAAATCGGATTGACCAATCTGTGGGTATCACAGAGACATGGAGTGGTGTGATATGAAAAACACAAAATGTCTAATAATTGTTCTTGTTGCGCTTTTCTTGCTCACCGCTTGCGGTCTGGATGGTGCCGAGCGTGGGGCAAGAGTTACTTTCGAGGAATGGGCACAAGACCAAGTTACGCCATATAAAAACGTGCGCTATAAAACTCTTAAGAACGATGGGGCATTTGCAACTGTTAGAATAACTGCGGATTTTAAACAGAATGAAAAGGCCGACTGGATGGAGATGGAAAACATTCTGGAGTTACGCAACATGGGCGGAGAATGGGTCTCACAAACATATTCGTATCAATTGAGTTTCCGAGTTACACATGAATGGCTAAGAAAATGGCTTGGCTCATTATCTGAAACAACGATTGCTTGTTCTACAACTTTTGCGGGCAATGAGAAAATTTATATTATGAAAGCCGATGGTAGTCAATCAAAAGTATTGATTGAAAACGGTCGGTATCCAGATTTTTCTCCCGATGGCTCTTCTATAGCATTCTCGAAAATAGCCAATGATAATTCGAGCACGGACATTTACACGATTAATATTGCGGGCGGCAGTCCACAGCGAGTTGCCACAGGTGGTTATTTAATTGATCCATCTTGGTCGCCTGATGGAACGAGAATTGCATTTATTAACGGGCTAGGCACACAAGGAACAAAAGATGATATCTATACTCCAAACGGGTAGGTTTTTAACTTTTTGAAATGTTGAAACCGCCAGAAAATACTCGCAAATAGTGCAGTTTTTGGCTTTTTCAAAAGTAA
>DAOUMJ010000060.1:0-1660 GCA_034411715.1 Anaerolineales bacterium
TGCGTCAGTACCGCAAGATTTATCTTGCCAGCGCGGCGCAAAATGAATTTCCCTGGGACTTGCACGCCAGGGCAAGTGTGCGGTACTGGCCGCGCTATGGATGATTTACAGAACATTGTTTATCAATCTTACACTAAAAATCCTGCTTTGGGGGCAAACGTTCAAACCACAAAGGCGAATGAGCGCTTTTGCCTGACCACAACTGGTAAGTGATCTGCATGTGGCCCAAGTGGAGCGCCGTATGATCAATCACGTGTAAGATACACCAACGCACGGGGACGATTCGATCCCGCGCCTGGCGCGTTCCATCCAAATCGGATTCGCTCAACGCGGCAAACACCTCCCGCGTTTCCTGTGCGGACTTCTCCAACAAGCGGATCACGTCTGACGCGTTTTCGGCTACGACAGCAAATTCCGCGTCCCGGTCACGCGTCGCGGCTTGACCTCCGACCACTTCCGCGATCCAAAAATGTTCCGCGCCTGCAACGTGCGCGGCGAGAACGGCCAGCGAGTTGGTGGAATGATCGTCCTTCCCTTCGATGGGACGCCAATTCAGAGCCTGCGCGGGCAGGTCGGCGATCAGGCTGGAAACCTGTCCGCGCAGGTCTTCAATCCGTTGCAGATAATTAGTTAACTCGGAGATCATTTTCTCTCTCGCTTGCAGCCCTTCCGACAAAATCCGTGAAGGATACAGGCTGCCTTTGCAACAAGAAACTCAGGGCATTCGAGTTACCCGTGAATCCAAAGCGCTCGTAATAACGAAACATCTTCAGCAAGGTCGTTACCTGATACTCACCCATGCCGGACGCCCTGGCGTTTCGTTCCCATTCGTCGAGAGGGACGACTTCGACCGTCACTGGCCGGTTCAGGTGTCCGCTCAGCGCGTCGGCGATCTCCGTTTGGGAAATCGCCGGGACGCCGACCAGTTCGTAGACGGCCTCACCATGACCGGGTCCGGTGAGAACCGACGCGGCGACCTGGGCGACGTCCTCCAGGTCAACCATGCTCAAACGCGTCTGCGGCGCATACGGAATCGGGTAGACGCCGTCCCTGCGAATTCGGTCCCAATGCGCCAGTACGTTTTGCATGTAGATCGTGGGCTGCAGGATCGTGAAGGACAAGCCCGATTCGAAAAGCATCTCCTCGACGCGCAACTTCTGCCAATGGTGAGGCATCGCTTCGATCTGCGGGCGCAGAACCGAGTGAAAGACGAAGCGCTCCACGTTTGCGGAACGGGCCGCCTCGATGACGATCCTGCCGATGGCGACCTCATCCGGGTGGACGTTGGGCGCGATGTGATAGATCGCCCGGATGCCCTGAACCGCGCGGGCGACGCTGGCCGGGTCGAGCATGTCCCCGACCAGCGTTTCGTTGACGCCAAGCGCTTCGAGCCGCGCGGCCTGCTCGTAGCGGCGCGCAAACGCGCGTACCGCTTCGCCGCTTTTCGCAAGCGCCTGAATGATCGTGCGCCCGGTTTTGCCGGCCGCGCCTGTGATCAGGATCATGGTGAAAAGATGCCATGTCTCTGTACACGGATTTCACGGATGACTCCACTGAAAAAACTAACCGCAGAGCGCGCCGAGAGCGCAGAGTTCTTCATTATCAAGTCTCTGCGTACTCTGCGATCTCGGCGGTAAAACGACCTTTTTGCAGTAGTGTC
>DAOUMJ010000061.1:0-18469 GCA_034411715.1 Anaerolineales bacterium
GGATGCCCATCCCCGCCATGCTCGCCATCGCGCTCTACCTGCTCGAGACGCCGATCTTCAGCGCTCGGACTGCAAAATCTCCAGATTTTGCAGCGAAGTCGGGAGACTTCGACTCCGAAAAACCGAAACTCATAATTATCCTCCGCTACCTTTTCTCCCCCGCGCTCTACGCCGTCCTCGGCCTCGCGGCCGCCTACGCCGCGCGCCAGTGGTACTTCTCCATCTCCGACATTTCCGCCGATATGTTCAACGCCGCCTTCTGGCAACTCCTGCTCTGGTATCGCCTCTTTCCCAGCGGGCTGCATCCCCTCGGCATCCTCCCTGCTGGCCTGCTGATGACCGCGCCGCTCGCCCTCCTGATTTGGACTCATCTCCGCGAAAACCGCTGGCATTGGATTCGCGTCACGGGACTCGTCTCCATGCTCCTCGTCCTCCTCATCGGCGGATTCATCGTCAGCGCGAAGATCGGCGGCGGGAGCAATCTCCACAATCTGGACGGTTACCTGACCCTCTCCCTCACCATTGGACTCTATCTCCTCTTTGATCGCTTCATCTCAGACCGTGAACCGGTCTCCTCACCCCGATCCTTTTCCCCGCTGACGGTTTCCCTCGCCATCCTCGCCGTGACGTTTTTCACCGTCTCCCCAACCTATCCCGCCCTCCCCGCGCTCGACCGCCACGAAGACTCGCTCGCCAAACTTCAACAACTCGTGGATGAAACTGTCGCGAACGATGGACAAGTCCTCTTCATCTCCCAGCGTCACCTGCTGACCTTCGGCTGCATCACAGGCGTCCCCCTCATCCCCGAATATGACAACATCGCCCTGATGGAATTTGCCATGAGCAACTACCGTCCGCTTATTGACCAGTTTCACGCCGACATCGCCGCGCGCAAATACGCCCTCATCATCGCGCCCACTCCCCCAGGCCAGTTGAAGACCCAGGAAGACGCCTTTGCCGAGGAGAACAACGCCTGGGCCAAGCGCGTCAGTATCCCTATGCTTCGCTCATACAAGATCATCGCCGAATTTCCCGAGGGTGATTTTGTGGTGCTGGTTCCAGATGAATAGAGATTTCCGCCTCCTCGAGCGCCTCTGCAACGCCATCGCCGTCTCCGGCGACGAGGGCGAAGCGCGGAAGATCGTCCTTGAGCAGGTGACGCCGCTTGCCGACGAAGTCCGCGTGGACGCGCTGGGGAACGTCCTCGTGCGAAAACGCGCCTCGAAGCGGAATCCGCTCAAAGTCCTGCTGGCCGCGCATATGGACGAGGTCGGCTTCATGGTGGTGGCGGACGAGGGCGAGGGATTCTATCGCTTCGAGAAAGTCGGCCATGTGGATGTCTCGACGGTGGCGGGCAAGTCGGTCCTCATCGGCAAAAATCGCATCCCCGCCGTGATCGGGATGAAGCCCATTCACCTCGGCAACGGCGACGAGCGCAAACAAAAGATCGCGCTCGATTCTCTGCGGCTGGATACGGGCGGGCGGGGCGGCGCGCAGGTGGGCGACCGAGTCGGATTCGCCACGCGTTTTCGCCGCGCGGGAAATTCGATCTTCGCCAAGGCGCTCGATGACCGGCTCGGCGTTGCCACGTTGATCGAAATTTTGAAAAATCCGCCGACGAACGTCGAACTCCTGCTGGCCTTCACCGTGCAGGAGGAGGTCGGCTTGCGCGGCGCGAAGGTGGCCGCCCACGCGCTCGCGCCCGACATCGCCATCGCCGTTGACTCGACTCCCGCCCGCGACCTGCCCGCGTACGACGGCCGCGAGAATGTCGTTTACAACACGAATCTTGATAAGGGCCCCGCCATCTACATCGCCGACGCCGACACGCTCCCCGACCAGCGCTTGATCCGCCATTTTGCCGAAACGGGCGACGCGCTTGGCATCCCATATCAGTTCCGCCAGCCTGGCGGCGGCGGCACCGACGCGGGCGCGATGCACCAGCAACTGACGGGCATTCCGTCGCTTTCGATCTCCGTCCCTGGGCGGTATCATCACACGCCCATCTCCCTCTGCCGCGTGGACGATTGGCAGAACACGCTGCGATTAATTCACGCGGGGTTGTCGCGCATGACGCGTTCCCTGTTACAATCCAAATGATGATCGCAAAATCTGTTCCCGACTTTGGCAAAATCTGGAGATTTTGCAGTCCGAACGAAATTTCAGCCAAATCTTTCCTGTTTTTACAGGTGCAGCATGAACGGTCTCATTGCCCTCCTCGGCTCCGGCGAATACCTCCCCGTGATGGACGCGGTGGATACGTTCCTCCTCTCGAACTGCAATGCCAACGGACGCGTCCCGCGCGTGATCTGCCTGCCGACTGCGGCGGGACGCGAGGGCGAACGCTCGTGGGAACGTTGGATGCGGATGGGCGAGGATCACTTCCGCCGCCTCGGCGCGGACGTGCAGCCGCTCCCCGTCATTGACCGAATCTCCGCTGACGACGCCGCGCACGCCTCCGCCGTCGAAGCCGCGGACCTCGTCTACTTTTCGGGCGGCGACCCGAATTACCTTTTCGAGACGATGAACGGCAGCCGCGTTTGGGACGCAGCGCAAAAGGCATTCGCGCGCGGCGCGGCCTACGCGGGCTGTTCGGCGGGCGCGATGATCCTCGCCAGGTCCATGCCCGATTTTCGCCGCGCGGGGTTTGGGACGCGCGAAGCCTTCGGGATCGTCTGCGCCCAATATATTCTGCCGCACTTTGATTCCATTCCCGCAATATGGAGGCCGTTCATCCTCTCGCTCGCGAAGCGATTGAAGGAGGGCGAATCCCTGCTCGGCATTGACGAGGAAACCGCCCTCATCGGCACGTTGGGAGGAGAGTGGCGCGTGCATGGGAGTCGGAAGGTTTCCGTCTTTACGCGTGAAGGAAAACAGGTCTATTACGCGGGCGAGGAAGTAAAACTGTAACATGAAACAACTCCTCCACACCCTCACCCAAATCCCCGCTCCCTCCGGCCGCGAGGACGAAATCCGCGCGGTCGTGCGGAAAATGATCCAGCCTTATGCCGATGAAATCCGCGTGGACGCGCTTGGTAATTTGATCGCGCGCAAGGGGAGGAAGACCAAAGACGGGAAGCGCATCATGCTGGCCGCGCACCTCGACGAGATCGGCCTCATCGTCTCGCACGTGGATGGGAACGGGTTCGCGCGCTTCAGCGCGCTGGGAGGCTTCGCGCCGCATCGGAAAGTGGGGACGCGCGTCCGGTTTCTCAACGGCGCGCGCGGCGTCATCGGGTTGGAGCGCGAGGCCGAGCAGAAAGATCGCGCTCCCAGCCCCGACAGGTATTTCATTGACACGGGCGCGGCCAGCGACAAGGACTCGCCCGTCAAGGTGGGGGATGCGGCTGTCTTCGACGCGGAGTTTCAGGATTTGGGGAAGCGCGTCGTCGCGCGGGCGTTGGACGACCGCGTCGGGGTGGCGCTGCTCATCGAAAGCCTCACCCGCCTCAAGTCAGGAAGAAACGAGGTCTGGTACGTGTTCACCGTCCAGGAAGAGGTGGGCGCGCGCGGGGCGGGTCCGGCGTCGTATGGAATTGATCCAGAAATCGGGATCGCGGTGGATGTCACGCTCGCGAACGACGCGCCGAACGCGCGCGGGCGGAATCCGATCTCGCTCGGAGGCGGACCCGCCATCAAGGTCAAGGACGCGGGCGTGATCGCCGACCCGCGCCTCGTCCAGGCGTTGACGCGCCTCGCCGAGACAAATCGCATCCCGCATCAGTTCGAGGTCGTCGAGGGCTTCGGCACGGACGCGCGCATGATGCAGATGACGGGGCTGGGCGCGCAGGCGGGCGGGATCGCCGTTCCGCTGCGGCACATCCATTCGCCGTCGGAGATGGTTGATATGGAGGATGTGAAAAACGCGGGGCGGCTGCTGGCGAGGCTGTGTTTGGCGAGGTTTTGAGCCCTGCAAAGGAGAACCCCGTTTTCTTCGAGAAAACGGGGTTCTGTTCCTCACTTCTTTTTCCTGGGTTCGTCCTCCATCGTGGCGAAATCGGTCTCTTCCTTGTCTTTCTTCTTCATGAGAAAGGCGATGCCCGCGCCGAGGGCGAACGCTCCCGCCGAACCCGCGCTGGAGAAGACCGTCATCGCGATGAGCAGGCCGAAGAAGCCCAACGCGAGGGACATCTGCATCTGCCAGTTGGCTTTGGGATAGACCTCGAGGAAGAAGCGTCCCAGCCCCAGCCCGACGAGCAGGAACCCGACGAGGCGGATGATGAATCCGAAGATCCCGAAGATGTCTTTCAGGATGAAGAGGAAGTCGTCCATTTTTTTTTACTCCTTGATGAGTTTGGAATCCTGAAGCTCTGCTTCAGGGCGGCTCAGAAATTCCGGTTCATTGGAAATCGGCGTGGTCTATCTGCCAGATGTAGGTCGGATTGACAATCCGACTTACGCCATCCGCCAGATGTAGCGATATATCACGGCAAATCCCAAAGAGCCGAAATTCCGAAAGTGGAACTTTCGGATTTCCGTCTGTAAACAACGCTCATTACAACCACGCCCACAGCATCCAGAACACGATCATCAAAAAGCCGACGCCGAAGCGCGCCGCGAAGGACGCCCCCCAGCCGATCATGAAAACGCGCCCGGATTCGAAGGCCAGTTTTCGGTCGCGAAAGCGCAGGTATTCCAGTCCAAGCAGGGTTAATGGCGCGGCGACGAGTCCCGCGAGCGGGGTGAAGAAGAGACTGACCACGATTCCCACCGCGTAACACAGCAGGATGTTCTTCCACGGAATTTCGTGCCCGCGCATTTTGGCGGCGATGATGACGTTATCCAGCACGTTTCCGCCGATCATCAAAAGGGTGATGAGCGCGAACAGGAACCAGTCCCAGCCGCTCATCAATCCGCTGGCAGATTGGATGAGGGCATAGACCAGCGCGGCCAGCCACATCACCGTGAGGCCGGGGAAGACGGGGACGATCAATCCCGCCAGCCCCACCAGCATGGCGAAGAGGGTGAGGGTTTGCAAGCCGATTTGCAGCCAGAAGGGGAGGTCGAAGGGCATGGTTACGGCTTGATTATATCAACTCCTCCCATCCACGGACGGAGGACTTCCGGCACGACAATCGAACCGTCGGCCTGCTGGTAGTTTTCCATGACGGCGATGAGGGTGCGCGGCAATCCGAGCCCCGAGCCGTTCAGCGTGTGGACGAAGCGCGCCTTGCTCCCATCCGCGGGGCGGTATTTGATATTGGCGCGGCGCGCCTGGAAGTCGGTCACGTTCGAGACCGAGGAGACTTCCAGCCACTCGTCGCAGCCTGGCGCCCACAACTCCAGGTCGTAGGTCAGGGTGGAACCGAAGCCGATGTCGCCCGTGCAGAGTTGCTTGACGCGGTAGGGAATCTCCAACAGCGCGCAGGTCTCCTCGGCGTCCTTCAACATTTTCTGGTGCATGGCTTCCGACTCTTCGGGCTTGCAGTAAATGTACATTTCCACTTTGTCGAACTGGTGGCCGCGCTTGATGCCGCGCACGTCGCGGCCGGCGCTCATCTTCTCGCGGCGGAAGCAGGGCGTGTAGGCGGTGTAGAGACGCGGCAGGCTGGCCTCGTCGAGGATCTCGTCGCTATGCAAACCCGTCAGCGGAATTTCGGCGGTTGGGACGAAGTACAAATCCTCCTCGTGATCCTTGTAGAGATTGTCCGCGAACTTCGGCAGTTGACCCGCGCCGTAGACCGTCGCCGTCCGCACCATGAACGGGAGATACTTCTCGGTGTAGCCCTGTTTGCGCGTGTGCAGGTCGAGCATCCAGGCGATGAGGGCGCGTTGCAGGCGCGCGCCCGCGCCGGACAGAACGTAGAAGCGCGAACCCGTCAGTTTTGTGCCGCGCTCGAAGTCAATGATGCCGAGCGCCGGGCCGAGGTCCCAGTGCGGCCTGGGCGTGAAGTCGAATTGGCGCGGCTCGCCAATCGTCTTGATGACGATGTTCTCGCTGTCGTCTTTTCCGTAGGGCGTGCGCGGGTCGGGGATGTTCGGCAGGGTGGACAGGAGAGCCGTCAGTTCGGCCTCCACCGCCGCAACGTCCGAATCGAGCGCCGTGATCTTATCGCCGACGACGCGCATCGCCTCGATCTTCGACTGTCGCTCGGCCGCGTCCTTCATTTTGCCAATCTCTTTCGAGACGACGTTCCGCTCCGCCTTGAGCGCCTCCACTTCGTTGAGCAGGTTGCGGCGCTTCCCGTCGAATCCGATGATGGAATCCACCACCGACGGGTCGCCCTGGCGGTCGGCCAGCGATTTGCGAACCACCTCGGGTTTTTCGCGGATGAGATTGATGTCGAGCATGTTGCACCTCCGTGTGCGCCCCTCACCCCCGCCCCCTCTCCCCATTCGGGGAGAGGGGAGTAGGCAAGGGAAATAGAATACGCCCCCGGTCCTTGCAGGACGAGGGGGCGTCTCGTGGTGCCACCTGCTTTTGCTGTACGACAAAATTAATTTTGTCATACAACCTTGGAGTGCGCTCTAACGGGCGCTCCCGTCCCTCTTACGTACTGCGAAATTAATTTCGCATTACCCTGCGAGGGCGAGTGGGCAGAGGGGATTTCGCTGGTTGGCAAACCGCCTCGCACTGTTGGTCGAGCAGGGCAAACATTTTTCTTGCCCATATCGAGGCCCGGCGGCTCTCTGAATTGTTGTCCAACTACTCGTCTCTGCGCGTTCTCGTTGGGGGTGATTATATGCAGAGGGGGGAGGATGTCAAGAAGATTATCACCGCCTCCAGACCAGGAAGGCTTGTAGGACTTTGCGGTTGATGAGGATATCGTTGCTCTGATGGTCGGTCAATTCCACGTCCACCGCGGCGATGCCGTTGGCGGAGGCCCAGTCAATCAACTGGCCGGTGTATTGACAGCCCGGGTCGTTGACCGGCGGATAGAGGTAGAAACTCACCGCCGAAAGCGCGCGCGCCAGGCTGTCGGAAGCGGGATCGGGTTCGGGGCGTCCGCCCGCGAAAATGGCCGACATGGCGCTGTGGTAACTGATTAGCGCCTCAACGCGATTGGCGAGCAGAAAATCACGCAGGGCGCGCGTCTCCGGTTCGGAGAAGGGAGATTCGCCCGCAGTGATGGGAGCGTAATTGAAACAGCCCTTGCGATCCCAGTCGGGTTGCCAGAGCGCGTCCCAGTTGCGGTTCAGGTCCACGCCGCGGGCGTTGGCGCGTCCGGCCGGGCGGTTCAGGTAATCGAAAAAGCCGTCGGGGTTGAAGATCGGCAGGAGGTAGAGCGTGATCTCGTCGGGGACGACGAACAGGCCGTTCCTGAGATCGTCCCGAAGCAGGATAACCAGCGTGGCTGTGTTCGATTCATAGCCGCCATGGATGGCGCCGATGATCACGCGCGCGATCGGCCCGCTTCCGAAGCGGTACATGTCCAGCGGCTTCCCCTCGATGGATGCGCCAATCGAAAACGCCTCCCCCTCCGGCGGCAGGGGCGTTGCGGTCGCGCCGGGTGTGGATGTGGGCGTGACATCCGTCGGGACAGGCGTGAGGGTCGCGGGGGGATCCAGCGGGATGAACGTCGCCGAGGGGGTCTGGCTTGGGGCGAATGGCACGGCCAGCGCGGGTTGTCCCGAAACGAGGTTGACGGCCACCACGAACAGGGCAAACAGGAGCGCCGCGATCGCGAACCCGGCGGCCAGCCAGGCGGCGTTTCTACGGATGAAGGAAAAGGCAGGGGAGGAGTTCATGGTTGGTTATTTACGCCGACGCGTCCGAGAGATTGGCCGATGAGATTGTTCATATTGCTTCTCCGCGAAGTTTCACAGGTGAGGCCGTCGTCTTTGTTTTTGTTGTATACTTGCGTCAACCGCGCTTATTATGCCATCTTTTATGCCGCCAACGCAATGCTCGCGACCATTGGCGAAGCGCGCAGTAAACACAGCGGCGTGATTGGTCTGTTTCGCAATCGCTTTGTTCGGACGGGAGAATTTCCTGTCGAAATGAGCGATATTTACGGAAGAATCATGGATAACCGACAGCGCGCCGACTATGATCTTGGCATGGGTTTCGATGAGAAACAAACCATGACCGATATCGAAGATGCGCGTCGTTTCGTGAACGTGGTGAAGCAATGGCTGCAAGAAAAAAACTGGCTTTAGCGCGATTATCTAATCACGAAGCGGAGGCTGTTCGCGCCTTTGTGCGAGACATGAAAGCCCGCTTCCCGGGAATGATCGCGCGGCTCGTTCTGTTTGGCTCGAAAGCGCGCGGGGATAGCCAATTGGAATCCGATATTGACGTGCTGGTCATCGTCCGTAGCGAAGATTGGCATCTCAGCAATGCCATCAGTACGCTGGCCGCTCGCATTTCCCTCGATCATGGCGTTTTACTTGGCCCGATTATCATTGGGCAGGAACGCTGGGAACGGATGGAGCGCGAAAAGTTCTCGTTGACCCGTAATGTCATCAAAGAGGGCTTTATCCTGGAAGAGGCCGGGGGCATTTCATTGCCTGTCTGAAACATCCAATGCAACCCAGTGATCACAGCGGGTTGATCCAGGGATGGTTTTGACAACCGCGTCCGCTTCCAGGCGCGTATTTAAACTCTCTTCTCTCCCACCTTACAAAAACGCAAGGAGCACGGCGCGGGAATCCGATATACTTAAATTACACGCAACGCGTGAGGAACCCGTCATGCCCCGAAGAAAAGAAGACCCCGCCGAACTGCACGCCAAGATCGCCAGCCTCGAAAACCTGCGCCCCGAACTCGGCGAGGAGATCGTCAACCAGAAGATCGCCGAACTGCGCGCCCGCATCCAGGCGATTGCCAACAGCGCCGCCGCCAGCGGACGCGGCCGCGCCGTGGGCCGCGACCAGTCCCTGCAAAGCGGCGACTCGAGCCTGGCCGTGCAGGGCGACGTGAGCGACAGCGCCATCATCCACGCCCAGACCGTCTTCCTCGCCGACCGCTTCTGGCGCGGACTGAAGGCCCAATTGCCCGCCCCCGACCTGAAGCAGGCCACCGCCGCCTACCTCACCTACCTGGTGGACCGTCACAACTACCTCAGCCTGAAAGGCATGGGCGTAGCAGACCGCATCCCCCTGCGCCTGGCCCTGCTCGACGTGTACGTGCCGCTCAAGGCGCGCCTCGAACTGCCCGAAGGCGAAACCTGGAAACGCGACCTCAGCCTGGCCGGGCGCGAACCCACCGACGAAGACCAGCAGCCCTTACGCCTGAGCGACCCCCTGCCCGTGATTGACATCCTTGCCAACCACTCCGGGATCATCATCCTCGGCGATCCCGGCGCAGGCAAAACCACCTTCCTCAAATATATCGCCCTCCGCCTGGCGCGCGGCGAGGGAAGAGAGATCGGCCTCGGCGAGCGCCTGCCCATCCTCCTTCCGCTGGCCGCCTACGCCAACGTCCTCCAGGCGGACGATATCCGCCTCGACGATTTCATCGCCGACTATTTCTCCGACATCGGCTCCGACGATGCCATCGGCCCCATGCTGGCCGAAGCGCTGCGGGCCGGACGCGCCCTTATTCTGCTGGACGGGCTGGACGAAGTGCGCGACCTGAACCTGCGAAACACTGTCGTCGAACGCGTGGTGGATTTCTTCGCCTTCCACCGCCGTCCCGGCAACAAATTCGTCATCACCAGCCGCATTGTGGGCTATCGCGCTGTGCGTCCCTCCGCGGACGACCTGGTGGAATGTACGCTCGTGGATTTCGACGACGCCGAGATCGAAGCCTTCGTGGAACGCTGGACGGCCGCCATCGAAAAACAGGCGCAAGGCGACACCGCCGTGGCACGCGGCGACGCCGAACAGGATCGCCGCGAACTGCTGGAAGCCGTCTACCAGAACCCCGGCGTCCGCAGGCTGGCCGCCACCCCCCTTCTTCTGACCATCCTGGCGCTGATGAAACGCCAGGGCGTGACCCTGCCCGAGCGCCGCGTCCAGCTCTACGACCAATACGTGACGACCCTGCTCTCGACCTGGAACCGCGCCCGCTCCCTGAGCGGACGTTCCGCCGGCCGCGACCTGGATGAACTGCAAACTGTGAGCATTCTCGCGCCCCTGGCCCTGTGGATGCACGAGATCAGCCCCGGCGTCGGCCTGGTCAAACGCGAGGACCTTGGCCGCAAACTGGAGGAACTTTTCAAGGAACAGGGCAATCCCTCCCCCACCAGCGCGGCGCGCCAGTTGTTGCAGGATGTGCGCGAACACGCCGCCCTCCTGCTCGAACGCGGACCGGGCGAATACGGCTTCATCCATTTGACCTTCGAGGAATACCTTTCGGCGGTGGCCATCGCCCTCAAAGGGCAGGGCGATTCGAAAACCGTCGCGGACATCCTGCTCGAGCATGTGGGCGAGCAGGCCTGGCGCGAAGTGACCCTGCTGACCATCGGCTTCCTCGGCATTCGCCAGCAACTCGCGAAGGTGGCAGGGGAGGTGGTGGAAGGCCTGGCGGAGTCTGCCCGCGGGTCGCCGGGCGAGGCAACCGTTTTGGCGGGGGACGCGGTGCTGGATACCTGGCCGGGCGGCGTTCCGCTGCAGAGCAAGGAACGCGTCGTGCAGGCGCTGGCTCCCACCATGCAAAACCCGGATGTTCATCCAGACCTGAGACGCCGCGCGGGATTGCTCCTTGGCCGCCTGGGTTGGCGTCCGCCCGACCTGGATCATTTCGTGGAGGTGCCGGCTGGGGAATTTCTCTTCGGCGCGAAAAAGGAAAAGGCGCAGATCGAGCATCGGTTCTGGATCGGCAAATATCCCGTCACCAACGCCCAGTTCGCGCGCTTCGTGCAGGCGGGCGGCTACCAGACGCGCGCCCTGTGGAGCGACAACGGCTGGGCCTGGCGCACCGGCAAATACGACGAGCGCACGCTGGAGGCGGTGGAGCGCGATTGGCTCGACCATCGCCCGCAAGCGCGCCGCAACGCGCCTTATTTCTGGCATAACATCGAACTGGGCAATCCCATTTTTCCGGCCGTGGGCGTTTCGTGGTACGAGGCCGAGGCCTATTGCAACTGGCTCGCCAAAAACGTGGTGGCCGTGCCGGAAGGCTACACCGTGCGCCTGCCGCGCAACAGGGAATGGGAATACGCGGCGCGCGGCAACAGGGGCCGCGAATATCCCTGGGGCGACGAATTCGACAAGACCGCCGCCAACACCTGGGACAGCGACCCCGCCGATTCGGGGCTGGGCGGCACCACGGCAGTCTGCACCTTTCCGCAAGGCGCCAGCCCGCTGGGAGTATGGGACATGAGCGGCAACGTTTGGGAATGGACCTGTTCGTGGTACGATGAAGACTGCCGTTATCGCGTGGTGCGCGGCGGTTCGTGGATCGGCTACCAGTGGTTCGCCCGCGCCACTTTCTGTAACTGGTCCATCCCGCTCACCTTCAACGACGATCTCGGTTTTCGCGTGGTCATTGCCCCGCAGGAGAACGCGTAACCTTAACGCAAAATTTATTTTGCGCCCCCGCTGCGAGACAAATCTCGCGGTACAACGTAACGCAAAATTTATTTTGCGCTCCCGCTGCGAGACAAATCTCGCGGTACAACATAAGGAGAACCCCATGGCTGGCTCGAAAAGAAAATCCACCCGCTCCGGCGGAACGACCATCGGCCGCGACCGCATCGTCTCCGGCGGAGATGGGAGCATTGTCATCGGCGGCGATGTCCGCCATAGCGCGATCGTCGCCGGCGACTACAACCGTGTCAACGTTTCCTCCAAATTCAGCGCGGTCTACAAACAGGTGGAGGAACGCGCCGACCTCTCGTCCACCGACAAGTCCGACCTGAAATCCGAACTCCAGGCCTTCGAAGACGACGATAAAAAAGGCCCGGAAGCCAACGAGGGATTCCTGGCGCAGCGCCTGCGGAACGTGAGGCGTATCGCGCCCGATATTCTCGATGTGGCGATTGCCGCCATCGCTAACCCCGCTGCGGGCTTTGGGATGATCGCGAAGAAAGTGGCGGAGAAGATGAAGACGGAGGTAACGGATACCAAACGGATAGGGTAGCGGATTCTAAAACAAATAAGCGGATTTGAGATTTTCCTTGTTGACAAAGCGCGCCGGGAGCGTATACTGAAGCCGGGGAACCACGATCTCGTTTGATTCGTTCTCTACGAGGAGGCACAGATGAAGACCAGAACACTCCTGGCGGCCGGGCTATTCCTGGCCGCGGCCGCATGTTCCCCGCTTTCCACACCCACCGCCAGTCCGTTCGCGCCGTACATCACGCCCGTCACCCCGTCCGTGACCGCGATCGCCACGCTGACGGCGGTCCCGTCGGAGACGGGCATGCCGTCCACAACGGCGACCCTGCTCCAAGTCCCGAGTGTTGCGCCGACACAGCCACGCGGAGGCATGCCGCCGGGGATCACGCCCGGGACGGTCTCCGGGCCGTACGCGGTCATCCTGGTGTCGCCGAGCGACGTGTTGAACATCCGCTCCGCGCCGGGCGCGAACAAACCGGTGATTGGGACGCTGGCCTTCAACGCGACGGATGTGACCCGCATCGGGCCTTCGGCGAGCGTGGACGGTTCGATCTGGTGGGAAGTGCAGAGCCAGGGTGGGACGCGCGGCTGGGTCAGTTCCCGTTATCTAACCGAGTACGTCGCGCCCACGGACGTTTGCGACCCGCAGGCGCTGGCGCTGCTGGCCGGCTTCGAGCGCGCCATCGTGAACGCGGACGGCGCCCTGCTGGCCTCACTGGTCAGCCCGCGGCACGGCGTGGACGTGTGGCTGTATCGCACCGGCAACTCGATCAACTTCGACGCCGAACACGCCCGCTGGGTTTTCGGAAGCGCGTACATCCACAACTGGGGTTCCCACCCTGCCAGCGGACTCGATGTGAGCGGTTCTTTCCACGAGGCGGTCCTGCCGGACCTGGTGGATATGTACGACAACGGCCACGAGGTGCATTGTAACGAGCCCGGCGTGCCGGGTTGGAACATCAGCGCCTGGCCGGAGCAATATGCCAACCTCACCGTTTACAAGATCTACAAACCCGGCACGCCCGGCGTGGACCTCGATTACCGCATCTGGCTGGCAGGGATCGAATACGTCTCTGGCAAGCCGTATCTGTTCTCGCTGATCCAGTTCATTTGGACGCCGTAGATTTGGAGATAATTCGCGTTTGTACACGGGATGGTCACCCGTTGGGAGCAGTTACGGAAATCAGCAGTGAATTTAGCCTTCGGGTACGATGTCACGAATTCACACGAATTTTCCCTTTTGCCCTTTGTGAAAATTCGCTGCGATGAGACCCTCGCCGCAGGTAAGGATTGCCTGCCGCGAGGTTTCTTTTTGTTGTATACTTATTGCAACTTCTTGCAATAAAGAATTCCATGTCCTGCGGCTCTTATCTCACCGATCAATTGCACGCGCGCGGCTTTCGCATGACCGCCCAGCGGATGGCGATTTTGCACGCGCTGCGCCGCGCCGGCGGCCACCTCTCGCCGACGGAGGTCTACAAGCGGGCGCGGCGCGAGCGGCCCGGCTTGACGGAGGCCACCGTCTATCGCACGCTGGAATTTCTGGCCGGGAACGGGTTTGCGCTGGCCGCGCACGTTGGAGGCGGCAGGCTGGTCTATGAATTAACGGACGATCGCCACCATCACTTGATCTGCCGGGATTGCGGCGCGCAGGTTTCGGTGGAACACGCCGCCCTGAAATCGCTCTACGAAACACTGCGCGCCTCCACCGGGTTCAGGCTGGATTCGAGCCACGTCACCCTGTTTGGCCTTTGCCCGGATTGCCAAAAGTAAGGAAACCTTCCATGTACTATTCTCCCCAACCCCTCCACATCCCCGATAAATTCCTCAGCCTGGCCGTCTCCCTGTTCTTCTGGGCACTCGCCGCCATTGCCATCGGGATTGCCATTTCGAAAACCAACAAGTCGCTGGGAGAAAGACAGGCGCCTTTGATGGGCGTGATGGCGGCCTTCATCTTCGCCGCGCAGATGCTCAATTTCCCGGTGGCGGGCGGCACGTCCGGCCACTTTTTGGGCGGGGCGCTGGCGGCCATCCTGCTGGGGCCGTGGGCCGCCATCCTGGTGATGACCGCTGTCATCGCGGTGCAGGCGCTCCTGTTCCAGGATGGCGGCCTGGTGGTGATGGGCGCCAACATCTTCAACATGGGCCTGCTGACCGCCCTGATCGGCTACGGCCTGTATCGCGGCGTGATCGGAAGCCGGCGGCGCGTCCGCCTCGCTGTTGCCGGGTTGGCGGCCTGGCTTTCGACGCTGGCCGCGGCGCTGGCCGCCTCGCTGCAACTGTGGCTGAGCGGAACGTCCAGGTTGCAGATCGTCGTCCTGCCCATGCTGGGAGTCCACGCGCTGATCGGCATCGGCGAGGCGCTTATCACGGTGGCGGCGCTGGCCTTCATCGAAGGGGCGCGCCCCGACCTGCTCGCCGAAAAAGCGGGCGCGGAAAAAGGCGGGCGCGGCTGGCTCTATGCCGGGGTTCTCGCCTCGCTGGTTGTGGTTTTGCTCTCCCCGCTGGCCTCGGCCTCTCCCGACGGCCTGGAGCGCGTGGCGGAGAACCTGGGCTTTCTCGAAATCGGGGCCGCCGCGCCGTACCGCCTCCTGCCCGATTACACGATTCCCCTCCTCGGCGAAACGCCGCTATCCACCATCACGGCGGGCGCGGTCGGCGCGCTCGTCCTGCTGGGACTGATGATCGTTCTGGGCAGGATCATGAACGGCCGACGCGCCGGGAGAACCCAAAGAGGCAAATCATGAGGCTGAGAGCGCAGGTTCTCTCGGAGAAGGAACGCGAACTCGTCCACGCCGAATCGCAGCGGATACTGGCCGCGCCGGTCGAAGACCACCTGCCCGATTCCGTCTCCGCCGCGCTGGATGCGATCCTTGCCGCGGCGGATGAAGACCTTTCGCCGTCCTGAAATGCACGCCAACGCTTTCGATCGCTATCACGAAAGGGACAGCCGCCTCCACCGCCTCGATCCGCGCGTCAAAGCGGCGGCGGCGGGGCTGTTCATCCTGTCCAACGCGCTCCTGCCCGACGGCGCCTGGGCGGCCTTTGGGCTGGCATGGCTCCTCCTCCTTTGGGCCAATCGGCTCTCCCGTCTCGGCCTGGACTTCACCTTTCGGCGCTCGTTCCTGGCCCTGCCCTTCGCGCTGATGGCGGTCTCGGCCATGTTCTCCCCGCGCGGCGACCCCCTTGCTTCTTTCACCATTCTCGGGCTCGATTTCACCGTCACCGATTTCGGGCTGACGCGCTTCCTCAGCATCCTCCTGCTCTCGTGGCTTTCGGTGCAAGCCGTCATCCTGCTGACGGCGGTCACGCGCTTTCCCGACCTGATCCACGCGCTCGAACACCTGCGCGTGCCCCGGCTCCTCACCGCCGTCATCGCTTTTCTCTATCGTTACCTGTTCGTGCTGACGGATGAGGCGCTGCGCCTGCTACGGGCCAGGGAAGCGCGCAGCGCCGCCGCGCCCGGCCTGAGGTCCGGGCGAAGCGTGGGGTGGCGCGCCAAAGTCGCGGGGGACATGGCCGGTCAATTGTTCCTGCGAAGTTACGAGCGCAGCGACCGCATCTACAACGCCATGCTGGCGCGCGGCTACGCCGGTCAACTGCGGACATTGAATCCGCACACGATGAAATCCGGCGATTGGTTTTTTATCGCCTCCCTCATTGCGTCCATTCTTTTCGTTCAATTGATTGGAAGGTTGTAATGCCCGTCATCCATCCCACCCGGAAATTTACCGTCCCCGAATGTGATGGCGACGCGTTGCAAGTGCGCGACCTGCGCTTCGCCTATCCCGATGGACACGTCGCCCTGCACGGGGTCTCGCTGAAATTGTGCGAAGGCGACAAAGCCGCGCTGGTGGGGCCGAACGGGGCGGGCAAATCCACGCTGATGCTGCACCTGAACGGGATTTTGGAGGGGCGCGGCGAGATCGAAATCGGCGGCTTGCGCCTCACGCGTGACAATCTGCCGGTCATCCGCTCGATGGTGGGACTCGTCTTCCAGAACCCCGACGACCAGCTCTTCTCGCCGACGGTCTTCGAAGACGTGGCCTTCGGCCCGCTTCACATCGGCCTGCCCGAGAACGAAGTGCGCGCCCGCGTGGACGAGGCGCTGGCCGCCGTCCGCATGAGCGCCTACGCGGACAGGCTTTCGCATCACTTGAGCGTGGGAGAGAAGAAGCGCATCTCGATTGCCACGGTTCTTTCGATGCGGCCTTCGCTGCTCGTCCTCGACGAACCCACCGCAGGCCTCGACCCGCGCGCCCGCAGAACGTTGATCCACCTTCTGCGCGACCTGCCCCTCACCATGCTCGTGTCCACGCACGATATGGCGCTGGTGAAGGAACTCTTCCCGCGCACGATCATCATGGACGAGGGACGCATCGTCGCCGACGGGTTGACGATGGAAATTCTGGGGGATGAGAAACTGCTGGAAGCGCACGGGTTGGAGAGGGTATAATCGGGGCGCAGTGACCGCGCCATTGACTGCCAAAGCAGGAGACGTTTATGAGCGAAGCCACCCTTGTCGAAAAAAACATTCACATATCCGCCGAGCGCGCCGACCATCTCAGTCGCCTGGCACACAGCAAGTCGTTGAGCGAAGACCAACTCATCGAAAGGGCGCTGGATATGCTTTTCAGCCTGGCCGATCATTTAGATTCCCAAGTTGAGCGGCAAGGATGGTCGTTCCTATCGGAGGATTCGCTGCAACGCATCTGGGACAATGCCGAGGATGCCGTTTATGATAACTGGAGGGAATTGTATGCCTCATCAACGCGGTGATGTGTTGCTGGTCCCGTTTCCTTTCAGCGACCTGAACACAACCAAAGTCAGGCCAGCCGTCGTCATCAGCAGTCATCATTATCATTCGACACAGCCCGATATCCTGCTTGCGGCGATTACTTCAAAACTGTCCGCCTCTCCCGATCCGTTCGATTATCCGTTGAGCGACTGGCAATCCGCAGGGTTGCGTTATCCGTCCGCATTCAAGCCGGTGTTGTTTACGCTGCATCCTCGCAGGGTTGTTTTTCAGATTGGCAGACTCGCCACGGCAGACATGACAGAGATAGATCACCGTTTACGCCTGGCTTTGAATCTGTAGAGCGATCCCGCCTCTGCGGGACATGTCATGGCTCCGGTGAAGGAACTCTTCCCGGAAGCAAAATCGCCCGTGAGCAGGGCCGCCCCCGCTTCCAGACATGAAACTTCTCCACTTCGCCGACGCGCACATTGACATGGCCAACTACGGCCGCCACGATCCCGTCACGGGACTGCCCCTGCGCGTGCTCGATTTTCTCAAGTCGCTGGATACCATCGTGGATGCGGCGATTGACGAGAAGGTGGATTTGGTCGTCTTCGCGGGGGACGCGTACAAGGACCGCTCGCCCGCCCCGACCTTCCAGCGGGAGTGGGGCAAGCGGATCATCCGCCTCTCGCAGGCGCGCATCCCGACCCTGCTGCTGGTCGGCAACCACGACATTTCCCCCGCGCTCGGACGCGCCCACGCCGTCCAGGAATTCGACACGCTGCAAGTGCCGCTTGTGAAGGTGTTGGATAGGCCGCAATTTTTGAAGCCAGATGAATTGTGGGACTTGCCCGTTCAGGTCATCGCCATGCCGTGGATCTCGCGCTCGGGCTTGATGGCGAATCTCGAAATGAGCGCGGAGAAGCCAGAGGAGATCTTCGCGAACATCGAAGAGCGTATCGCGGATTTGATCGAAGGCTGGCTCGCGGAGGCGGATCCGTCCCTGCCGATCATCCTGACCGCGCACGCGTCCATCGAGGGGGCGAAGTTCGGCGGGGAGCGGATGGTGATGTTGGGCAATGATCTCGTGCTTTCCGCGGGGCTGGTGAAAAACAAGAAGTTTAATTACGTCGCGATGGGACACATCCACAAGCCGCAGGATGTGAATGAGGGGAGCCAGCCGCCTGTCGTTTATCCCGGCTCCATCGAGCGGATTGATTTTGGCGAAGCGCAGGAGGAGCGATATTTCGTCCTCGCGCAGGTCGAAGCGGGGAAGGATACGCGGGTGGAGTGGAGGAAACTCGAAGGGACGCGTCCGTTCATGGATTGCCGCGCCAGCCTGAGGTCCGGGGATGACGCGAACGAAATGCTGAAGGCCGCGCTTCCGTCCGCGAAGAAAATGGAAGGGGCCATCGTCCGCCTCGTCGTGGACTATCCTCGTGAGATGGACGCGCTGATTGACGAGGCCGCGCTCCGCAAATACGCCGCGAAGGCTTTCGAGTTCCACTTCGTCAAACGCCCGCAGATCGAGACGCGCGTCCGCCTGCCCGAGGATCAGTCCGTGAGCAGTCTCAGCCCGTTGGAATTGTTGGATATTTACTGGCGTGCCGCCAAGGTCGAGGAGGCCGGCGCCCTCCAGAATCTTGCGCGCGAAATCATTACTAACGAATCGCCTGACACTTGACTGGACTTTGGCCATTTTAGAAATTGGATGGGGTAGCATAAGGATCCTATGGTAAGGTAAAGGTGGCAAAACCACACCGACCAAAGGAGAACCCATGC
>DAOUMJ010000062.1:0-49550 GCA_034411715.1 Anaerolineales bacterium
CGTTCGACAATCCGATAGACAACTCCAAAAACTTGTCCAGCGCTGGAAAGCGCTCCCCGCCTCCCATGACCCATAGTGACTTTTGCGGTAGTGCGAAAATTGTATGGATCGAAGATGATATCGGCATAATACAGGATGTGGTTCGTCCCTTAATCAACAGTGGACACACATTCACGTACTTGAGAACCATAAGAGATGTGCTTGATAACATAAGTTTGTTGCAAGCGGTTGATCTGATTCTTTTAGACTTAATAATTCCTGCTGGTGATGAAACTATAGAATTTAGTCAATATCCTGGAATTAGCCTCTTGGAAAAATTGAGAAACGATTTTGGTATTAAAACACCAGTAGTTGTTTTTACAGTAGTAACCAATGGCGAAGCCCATAAACGCCTTCGTGAATTAGGAGTTGCTGAGATAGTTAATAAACCAATTAGACCGTCGGAGTTGAAAGAAACTGTTGAGCAGATTCTGAATAAATAAACTGCTGATTTTTGTGCCTAACGCTCATTCGCACGAGTGATTCATCCCCGTGCGGGCTAACAGCCTAACACAACGCCCCTCGAAACCGAACTAACCTCCCCCGAAGAAAGAAGCGGGTTTACATCTTCCAAAAAAGAATCCTTCTGCGCGCTTCGCGGTCAGCGTTTTTCAGCGTCCCAAAAACTTTGTGTACTTCGTGTCCTTCGTGGTGAAAAAAGAATCATAGAGTAAAATCACCCCACTATGGCAAACGAATCCCTCGTAATTTACTCCATGAACAAAGTGGGACGTATCGCGCGAAGCGCTCCCAACAAACAAATCCTGCGCGACATCTCGCTTGGCTTCTACTACGGCGCCAAGATTGGCGTGCTTGGACTCAACGGCGCGGGCAAGTCCACGTTACTGCGCATCATGGCAGGCATCGATAAAGACTACATCGGCGAAATTTCCGTCTCGAAAGGCTACACCTACGGACTGCTCGAGCAGGAACCCAAACTCGATGAAACCAAAACAGTCATCGAGGTCGTGAAAGAGGCGGTCGCGTCCATCGTCGAAATGTTGGCGCGCTACGATGAGGTCAACGCCAAGTTCGCCGAACCCGATGCCGACTTCGATGCGCTCGTCGCCGAGCAAGCCAAATTGCAGGAACAACTCGACAAGCACGACGCCTGGAATCTTGATTCGCATCTCGAAGTGGCGATGGAAGCGTTGCGATGTCCGCCAAGCGACACGCCTATCAAAATTTTATCGGGCGGAGAAAAGCGCCGCGTCGCGCTCCCCCGACTCCTGCTCACCGAACCCGATGTGCTCCTGCTCGACGAACCCACCAACCCCCTCGACGCCGAGTCTGTGGCGTGGCTCGAACATCACCTGCGCGACTACAAAGGCACCGTCATCGCCGTCACCCACGACCGCTACTTCCTCGATAACGTCGCAGGCTGGATCCTCGAACTCGACCGCGGCTTTGGCATCCCCTACAAAGGCAACTACTCCGCGTGGCTCGAACAAAAACAGGAGCGCGTGCGCCTCGAAGAAAAAAGCGAAAGCCAGCGTCAAAAGACTCTCGCCCGTGAACTCGAATGGATTCGCATGTCGCCCAAGGCGCGTCAATCCAAAGGACAAGCCCGTGTCACCGCCTACGAAAAATTATTAGGGCAGGAAGCCGAAGCCCGCCGCGAAGAACTGGATATTTACATCCCGCCTGGTCCGCGCCTCGGTGACGTGGTCTTCGAGTTTGACAAGGTGACGAAATCGTATGATGACCGCCTCATTCTCGACACCTTTTCTGCTTCTGTTCCCCCAGGCTCCATCGTCGGGATAGTGGGTCCGAACGGCGCAGGCAAAACGACTCTGCTCAAGATGATCATCGGCAAAGAACAACCCGATAGTGGCTCCGTCAAAATTGGCGACACTGTCAAGCTGGCGTATGTTGACCAATCCCGCACCCTCGACCCTGAGAAGACTGTCTACGAAGAAATCTCACAGGGCGCAGATACACTCGAGCTTGGCAAACGCAAGATCAACGCGCGCGGCTATGTTTCCTCCTTCAACTTCATGGGCACCGACCAGCAAAAGAAAGTCGGCATCCTCTCAGGCGGCGAACGCAACCGCGTCCATTTAGCCAAGACCCTCACCGAAGGCGCGAATGTTTTGCTGTTGGATGAACCGACAAACGATTTAGACGTCAACACCCTGCGCTCATTGGAAGAAGCCCTCGAAGAATTCGCTGGCACCGCCCTCGTCGTCTCCCACGACCGCTGGTTCCTCGACCGCATCTGCACCCACCTCATCGTCTTCGAAGGTGATTCCGTTGCGAAGATGTACATTGGAAATTGGTCTGACTATGAAACAATGATGACCGAAAAACTCGGCAAAGACTTAACCCCGCATCGAGTGAAGTATCGGACGTTGAAACGGTAGTACCGCAAGATTTATCTTGCGCCCCCGCAAAGGCAACATGAATGTTGCGGTACAGAAACCCATTGGCAACTGTTCCGATTACGAAACCATGATGACAGAGAAGTTCGGAAAGGATTTGACTCCGCATCGCGTGAAGTATAGAACATTGAAACGTTAGTACCGCACACCTGCCCTGGCGGGCGGTGCCAGGGAAATTCATTTTGCGCCCCCGCAAAGGCAACATGAATGTTGTGGTACACGAAACGATGATACAAGAAAAATTCGGGAAGGATTTAACCCTGCACCGAGTAAAATAAAGAACGTTAAATGCTGACACCAGTGACAGTCAACTTCACCAAAGGAGACCAGGTCTTATGAACACCAAAACAGGACAATACAGCCTTTGGAAAATCATGGGCATCTGGCTCGCGGCTGGCGTTCCCATGTGGACGTTGGGCTGGCTGGTCTACCCCGCGCTCAGCAGCGACTTGTCACCCGTATCCGCTGGTCTGCTCCGCATGAAACTGTTGACCCTCGGATTGGTGTGGCAGTTCATCTTATCCATGCTGGTTTTGTATAAAGAGGAGGGAAACATTCGACTTGATACCATGAGTCGTCGTTTTTGGTTAAATCACCCCATTTCTTCAAAAACTGGCAAAACTCAAAAAAATCTATGGTGGTGGTTGATACCTCTTATTGTTCTTGTTGCCCTGCTCGAATTAGGATTGAGTTCTGTCCTCACCGATGTTTGGCTGAAGATTTTCCCCTTTTTCGCCGAACCTGAAGGATACTCGTTTGCCTCGGTCTTCACTCCTGAAACACAGGCGCAATTTGTGGGTAACTGGGGTTTGCTGGGCTTGTTCGTTGCGCTTGCAATTTTCAATACCTTTCTTGGGGAGGAATTTTTATTCCGCGGCGTGCTGCTGCCCAAAATGGGAGGCGTCTTTAGGAACTGGGATTGGGCGGCAAATGGAATCCTGTTCTCCTTCTATCACTTGCACCAGCCTTGGGGAATCCTGGGAGGGCTTCCGGCAAACCTGGTGTTTGCCTATACGGGCAGGCGCTTCCGCAGCAACTGGTTTCCCATCATTCTACATTCAGGACAGAGTGTTTTCTTCCTGATCCTGATATTGGGAGTCATTCTTGGATTGGGTTGAAAGACCAAAAAGAAATGGATGTGCTGTCTGTCATCCATGACCGCATCTGCACGCACCTCATCGTCTTCGAAGGTGACTCTGTCGCCAGGATGTATTTGGGTAATTGGTCTGACTATGAAACGATGATGACCGAAAAATTCGGCAGGGATTTGACTCCGCATCGCGCGAAATATCGCACGCTGAAACGCTGCGCCCCATTTTCATACGCTTGGTGACATTCGCCAATCGCAAAATTCGTGATAAAAATGCGCTATTCGCATGAAAAAATATCTCCCCTCTCTCACCGTCATCCTTCTCTCCCTCCTCCTCGCCTTCTCCCTCCTCACCCTCGACCATGAGTGGGGCGACGACTGGGCTTCCTACCTCATGCAGGCTGTCGCCATCACGCGCGGCGAAACCGGCGAGTTCATCGAGCGCAACACTTTCACCATGCGCGAGTCCACGCGCTTCATCGGCCCCGACGCGTATCCCTGGGGCTACCCCGCGCTGCTCGCGCCGTTCACCCTCGCCTGCGGCCCCCTCGACGTTTTCTGTCTCAAATTCGTCAACCTGGTTTTCTTCGCGCTCTTCCTGTGGGTTTTCTACGCGCTGCTCGCCCGCCGCCTGCCTCCGCTCGACGCGGCCCTCCTCCTCGCCGTCTTCGCCTTCAGCCCGCTCCTCCTCAAATTCCAGGACATCCTCATCTCCGACATCGCCTTCCTCTTTTTCTCCACCCTCGGCCTGCTTCTGATTGACGGTGTAGCGCAAATTGCCAATTTGCGCTACAAGAACATTCTCCTCGGCCTCGCGCTCTTCTTCGCTTTCTTCGTGCGGACGAACGGGATTCTCCTCCTCCCCACCCTGTTCCTCGCCCAGGCTTTTTCCTGGCTCCAGGCGCGTCCCCGCCTCTCTCCCGACTGGAAGCGGACCCTGTCCATTGGGCTGATTCCCTACCTCGTCTTTGGACTCCTGGCCCTCGCCAACCTGGCGCTTTTCCCTGCGGGCGAGGGATCGCATATCGAGCGCCTCTCGGTCGTCTCCCTCGAAAGCCTCGCGGATAACGTCTCCGCGTACTTCGCCATGCCCGCCTTCTTTTTCAGCGACCTGCCGTATCCGCAGATCGTTTACGGCATCCTGCTTCCCTTCATCCTCGGCGGCGTTGTTTTGAATTTCCAGCGCGATTTTCACCTCGTTGCCTACCTGCTTCTCAGTTACATCCTTTTCATCCTTTGGCCTGAACAGCAGGGGATTCGCTTCCTCTTTCCGCTCCTGCCGCTTCTCGTGTATTTCGCCTTTCGCGGCATGGACGCGGCCCGCTTCGCCCTCACCGACCGTCACCCGCGCGCCGGCCTGTGGCTGACGCGCGGCTTCTGGCTGGTCGTCGCCGCGGCCTTCGCGTGGACCTCCCTCGGTCTCGCCCGCGGCAACCTCGCGCAGGGACGCGGCCCCTACGGCAGCGTCTTCGACCCGATCTCCATCGAGATGTTCGAGTTCATCGAGGCGAACACCCCCGCCGACGCGGTGGTCGCCTTCTACAAGCCGCGCGCCCTGCGCCTCTTCACCGACCGCGACACCCTGCTATTGGACGACTGCAGCGCCCTTCCCAAAGCCGATTACGTCGTCCTCCGCAAATCGCGCGGCGCCGTGGACCAGATCGCGCCCGGAGACATCGCTTCCTGCAACCCGTCCACGCTGGCGATGGAAGTGTTCGATAACGAGAAATTCATTATTTATCGAATTTCCCTGAGATGAATCTCATGTCGGTGCAGCAGGATATTTTACTTTTCCAATTTTTCTGACAAATGGAGTACCGCAAGATTCATCTTGCGAGGGCGGTTGCATTGCCAAATCAAGGGGAAACATGAATGTTGCGGTACTGAAACAGTGGTTTTGGGATTGTCGGATTAATTTGTTATCTGCATTATCTTGCCCTGAGGCAACATGAATCCCCATTCGAGGACGACGTGTTGGGACGCTGACCCCTCGTTCAGATTTCGCGTTCTTCGGAACAGACGGATCAAATTCCCTCCCCCAAATTCCGCGTTCTTCGGAACAGGCGGATCAAATTCCCTCCCCCAAATTCCGCGTTCTTTGGAATTTGGGGGAGGGTTGGGGAGGGGGTCTACGGCCAGGTGTGGCTGGGGGCGGCGGCGTTGTCGGCCTGCACCTGCGTTTTCACGGCCGGCGTCACACAGACGTAATCGCCCGGAAAGGCTTCGCGCCAGACGTAGCCGGAGATGCAGTCATACGGTCCTGCAACGCGCGAACTGGCGGCGGCGTTGTCGTTCGCCGTCTGGGTTCGCACGTCGGGCGTCACGCACACATCGTCTCCGGGCCGCGCCTCGCGCCAGACGTAGCCCGCGATGCAGGTGTGCGGGCCGTATGGCCCCACCACCCAGCGCGAGGCGGCCGCGGCGTTATCGGCGGCCGCTTGCGCGCGCACGGCGGGAGTCACGCAAACGACATCCCCCGGATAGGCTTCGCGCCAGACGTATCCCGTCTTGCAGGCGTCGGGGCCGTACACGTTCACAAGTTTTCGGGATTCGGCCGCTGCGTTATCGGCGTCCGCTTGCGCCTTGGATGCGGGCGGCACGCAGACCTTGTCGCTGGGACGGATCAGCCGCCAGACGTAGCCGTCCTTGCAGGTGCCGCTGGGGGGCAATGGCGTGGGCGGCGCGGGGATGACCGCCACCGTAGCGGGGAGACAACTGGGAGTGACCAGGCTCGCCGAGATCCAGCCGCGCCCGCCGGGCCCGGATGGGAAGACGATGTACCACCACGCGCCGGTGCTGTCCCTGCCTTCGACGGTGGCAGTTGCGCCCGCCGGCAGGGCGCCGATGGGCGGGTCGTACACCGTGCCGGGTCCCGAGCGCACGTTGGCGTTCGTGTTGACGGTCACCGTCGGTGTGCAGGGGGTGGCTGAGACGGTCGTCGTCGCGGTAGGCTCGACCGTGCTGGCGGGCAGGGTGCTGGTTTCCGTTTCGTTTGCCGCTGTAGTGAGGGTGGCGGTTGGCTCCTCGTTTTTCGGCGTCTCGGTGGCGGCGCTGGGCAGGTTGCAACTCAGCGCGGCCAGCCAGAGAATCACAATCAAGATGTGGATGGGTTTTCTGGACATTTCTCTCTCCTTTTGGCGGGACGGCTTGTACGCGGCGCTCTACAAAAGCAGTGTTTGAAATCCCTTTCCCCGTTCTATCGGTTTTGTAAGCGCTGATGGCGATTATATGCGTATTCCAGGTGAATTCAATGGTAGTAAAGGGGTATTTCATGGACAGGCGAGGATCGTTCTGGCGTTCCCTGTGATGTGGATGTCTGTCCGGCGGTTCTCCCGAACCTTCAACTGGCCTTGCGCCATCTTGCGATCAACATCTTCACGCGGACGCGCACGCGGGCGTCGGCGTTTGCGCTGGCCCACAGGGATTGCGCTTTTCGATATACATCATCCTCGATCTTCTCGAAATCCTCCCACTCCGCGTCTATCCATTCTTTCATTTCGGAGGGCGTGTCCCAGTAATAGAAGAAGGCGAATTCCTCTTCGCGCTCGCGGACGAACCAGCCGCGCGACTCCACGTCTTTCATCGCGGCGAAGGCGGCCGCGTCGTCGGCAAGGCCGATGGGTTGGTCGGCGAGGCGGCCTGCGATTTGGAGGCCGGAGGAGGAGATTTCCACCGTCCAGTTGTCTTCCACGGGGCGGAGGTCAATCAGCGCGGCGTTCGGTTTGAGGGTGCGATGGATTTCGCGGAGAGCATGGACCATGCTCGCGTGTTCCATTCATCAGAGCGACCAGGCGAGGATGGCGATGTCGAATGTCTCTTTGGGAAGGGGGAGGTGGTAAGCAGACGCGCGGGCGAGGTGGACGCGTCCACGCAGGTCGGGAGGGCAATCGGCCCGGGCGACGCGTAACGCCGATAAGTCGGGATCCAGCCCAAAGGTCAGGCGTGAGGCGGGCGCGTATTTCCAGGTCAGGCGTCCCTCGCCGCATCCGATTTCGAGGACGCGCGAGTCGGTGAAGTCTGCAATGTCCAGCAGTTTTTTGCGTTCGAAGTTTTCGGGGTCTTTTTGGGGTTTCATGTGTCAGGCCTCGTCATTGCGAGCGTTCGCCGCGAAGCAATCTCCACTACAACGCAGGGATTGCTTCGCGGCGAACGCTCCTCGCAATGACGGAATCGAGGCATTACCAAATTCCAGGAAACAAACGATAGCGCGTTTTTTGCATGTACTCGCGGTAGCCTTTGAGTTCGTCCGCGAGGAGGGCTTCTTCGTCTTTGGCGCGGGCGGCGAGGATGAAGGGAAGAACGAGAGTCGGGAGGACGGCCCACCAGGAGCCGAGCGCGAGCGGCGAGAGGATCATCATCAGGATCATGCCGAGGTACATCGGATGGCGGACGAGCGCGTACGGGCCGCTGGCGATGACCTGCTGTTCTTCCTGCACTTCGACGACGCGCGAGGCGTAGGTGTTGGTTTTGTAGACCCAGAAGATGAAAACCAGCGAAGCCAGTACGATGATTTGCGCGGCGATGGAAACCCAGGCGGGGATGTTCGACCAGCCGAAGCGCCGGTCAAAGCCCGGCAGGAGGAAGGCCGCCAGATAGAGGAGCGCGGAGAGGGCGATGATGATGCGCTGTTCGGGACGCGTTTCTCCGTAGCGCGCGCGGCGGTCGAGCAGGGCGGGGTCGCGCTGGGCGAGATAGACGAGGATGAAAATCAGGGAGAGGAAGAGGACGGCAAGCCACATCCACGCCTGCCAGTAGTCGAACGTGCCGGCAGGCCAGAAGAACATCGCGCCGATGAAGATCATGCCGAACGCGAGCCGCACGATGGAGGAGACGACGGGGTTGGTGGAGGAGTCTTTGGACATAGATCATCCTTTGTACACGGATTTCACGGACAAGAAAGATAAACACGGATTTCTTTAAAAAAATCCGTGCAATCCGTCAAATCTGTGTCATCCGTGTACCGAATTATTTTCTCGCTTTCATCACTTTCACAGAATCGATGATGAGTTCTTTCAAGACTTTCTTGTCCACGTCGCTGAGGCGTTTGATGTAGAGACAGCCGCTCCTCGAATTTTATCCTGCTTCAATATCGCAGAATCATCGCGATGCGCCTGTGTTCTTCCAGTTTGCCGTTCTCCACGAACACGACGCGTCCCTGCTTGTCCAGCACGGTATCAACGATCTCATCCACCGCGTCGTCCATGACCCCCGGCGCGGACGGATCGTCGGCGCGGACGAGGACGCCCTTCTCATCCAGGCGGGCGGGGTAGTGGAAATCCTCCTCGACCAGCAGGAGGTCGCCGCGGCCTTCGCGCGCCAGCCGCCAGACTTCGCCGATGGTGGAGACGAACTTCCGCTCGCTCACCGCCCTTGCCAGTTGCTCCAATGCTTCCCTGCGCTTTTCGTCCCGGTGGCTTTCGATCAGCGGTTGGACGAGTTTGCCGAGTTCGTGCGGGGAAGTCTTGTCGTGGCTGCCGGTAATTCGTCCGATGACGGCGCTTGTGTGGGCGGAGACCTCGTTGAAAAATGCGAGATTACGATCCACGCCGATCACGATGAGGGGCAGGGGATCGTCGGCAAGGATGGGTTTGAGGGCGCTGTCCACTTTGCGGAAGAACTGGCGATGCCGCTCGTCGCGGTGCGCCGACCTGCGGATGCCGAATCCGCCGGGCAGGGGCGCTTCGCCGCCGGGACCTTCGTGGATCATCGGGAATCCCCCCTCCTCGATCTCCGTCAGGTTGTGATTGAATCCTTCGTACAGGCGGGTCGGCTTTTCGCTCAAAGCCAATACCCAGTAACGCATCGAGTGATTGAGCGCGTGGATCAGGTCGCGCGTGAAGAAGGTCTCGCCGACGACGACGCGCTCCTTGATCGGGAACGGGAGTTGGAAGGCGCGCCCGAAATCCTGGTTGACGAACAGGGCCAGCCCGTCCAGGGTGTTGCGGAAGTCAATGTTGGTTGTCAGGTTTTCCAGTCGTTTGAGTAACGTTTCCACCTCGCGTTTGTTGAATTCGCCCAATAGCCGATTCGTTGTTTCCACCACAAGGTTTTTCAGCCGCAGCGGATCCTGTTTGTTCTCCGGGGAGGTTCGGTGGGTGGGCAGGGTGATCGTCACGCACGGATGGCCGCTGATTTGCTGAAGCAGACGAACATCGCGTTGATTCATGGTTCTTTTCCTTTCCATGCCAAAGAGTTGAGGTTGCGCAGTTTGCCAGTACTGCAACATTCATGCTGCCTGCCCGGGCGAGACCATGGTCTCGCGGTACTGCGTAACATGAGTTAAAGAGGCCAGAAGACCAGGATGAGCGGAATGGCGACGACGGCGACGATGACTTCGAGCAGGAGTCCCATGCGCCAGTAATCGCCGAATTTGTAGCCGTCGGGCGTATTGGATTGATGTCCGATGGGCGTCAGGAAGGCGCACGAGGCGCCGATGGTGAGCGCCATGAGAAACGGGTCAATGGACACGCCCATCCCCTGCGCGACGCTGATGCCGATGGGCGCCATTAGCACGACCGCCGCGGCGTTGTTCACCAAATCCGAGAGGAACATGGTCGCTGCCAGTATAACAACTAACGTGACCGCCGGCGGTAATTGGTCGGAGATTCGCAGGAGCGAGTCGGCGATCAATTGCGCGCCGCCGGTGGATTCGAGCGCGCCGCCGACGGGGATCATCGCGCCGAGCAGGATGATGATCGGCCAGTCCACGCTTTCATAGGCATCCTGCAAGGTGACGAGTTTGGCGATCACCATGATCACAACCGCCGCGATGACGGAGACTTGCACCGGCACGAGTCCGACTGCGGCGACGGTCAGGGCGGAGATGAAGATGGCGAGCGCGAGGATCAACTGTCGGGGTTGCCCGATGCGGAGGTCGCGTCCCGCGAGAGGCAGGCATCCGAGAGTCTCCACCACTTTCTTGAAGGTCTCCACGTGGCTTTGCAGGAGCAGGACGTCGCCGGTCTGAAAGCGGATGTGGTCGAGGCGTCCTTTCAGGAGTTTGCCCTGCCGCGAAATCGCCAGCAGGTTGACGCCGTAGCGGGCGCGCAGGTCGAGGCTGCGGGCGGTGCCGCCGTACATGACCGAGTTGGGCATGACGACCGCCTCGAGCAGGGCGACATCGTCCGACTCGAGATCCTCCCGATGGATTTTCTCGCTCCCCACCAGTTCGAGACCGGATGTGCCGGCCAGTTTTTTGATGTTCTCCGTGTCCGCGCTGACGATCAAAATGTCTCCCGCCTGTAATTTCGTTTACGAAGAGGGTTCCATGCGCCGCTCGCCGCCGCGCACCAGGCCGATGATCAGCACTTCGGCCTTCGAGAAATCGCCGATTTCGCGCAAGCGCTTCCCCGCCAGATTCGATCTCTCGGACACTCTCACTTCGGTGACGTAGTTTTCGATATCGAACAGGCTTTTGGAAGAGTCCCTGCTGTCGCGAACGGGAATCAACCTCCAGCCGGCCAGCGCGATGAACAGCAAACCCGCCGCCGCGACCCCGCCGCCGACCGGCGTGAAGTCGAACATGCGGAACGGTTCCCCGCCCGCCCCCTCGCGAAACGACGCGGCGATGATGTTGGGCGGCGTCCCAATCAGCGTGGTCATGCCGCCCAGGAGCGAGGCGAACGCCAGCGGCATCAGCAAGGTCGAAGCCGGAATCTCCTTCTTGCGCGCCAGTTGCAGAACGACGGGAAGCAGCAACGCCAGCGCGCCGACATTGTTCATGAAAGCGGAAAGAATCGCCACGATTGCGGTCAATGCCGCGAGTTGGATTGTGATTCCGCCCTTCAGCCGCGAAAGCCACCCGCCAATCAGGTCAACGACGCCGGAGTTTTGCAGTCCGCGGCTGAGCGCCAGCACCGCGGCCACGGTCACCACGGCGGAGTTGCTGAATCCGCTGAATACTTTTTCGGCTGGCACGAGTCCGGTCAATGCCACGATCAACAGCGCGATCAGCGCCACAACGTCGTAACGCCAACGGCCTGCAATGAACAGGATCAGGGTCAACGCCAGCGTGCCGAAGATGATCCATTGTTCAGTGGTCATCGAATCGCCTCATTCGTTTGCCACGCGCAGTACTTTTGCGCCGCGAATCTTACCCTGCTTCAATTCCACCAGCGCGTGATTCGCGTCTTTCAATTCGTATTCCTGAAATTCGGGCTTGATTCCCGCCTCCGCCGCCAGCGACAGAAACTCGCTTACATCGGCGCGACTTTATCGCCTACGCTTTCGATGCGAGTTTATATGAGGCAATCAATTCGCGAATAACAGGCACGAGTTCAACGGGAACTTCAAAGACCGTTCGTCGCTTGTTCTTGAAGGCCTTTTCATCCTCGACAACCGCTTCTTCGTCGGTTTGGTGTTCATAATGGTCAAGGACGCGCCGGGTTCGCGCCTCGTCCCATCCTGGCGGAAAATTCTTGTTTGCCGATTTCATTATCTTTTACCTCTTATGCCTGCGCCGACGGTACGCCGCCAACGCCTTTCCGTGCAATTCGTATGCTGTTATCACAAATACACTGCCTGGTTGTGCATCGGGCACATAGATCACTCGAAGATACCTGCCCGATTGCGTTTGTCCGATGGCTACTCGCGAATCTTCCGAACCTTGACGATCCTCCCCCGGCCCTGCCAGTACCTGTTCCACTTCGGCTTCGCTGACCTGGTGTTTGTAAATATGCGGCAGGTCTGTTTCTGGGTCAATATAGAAGCGAATGTTCCCAACGGCCATGACATTTCTTTCCTACGCAAAGTATATCACGTCAATCAACGTGTAAAACTTTCGCCCCTCGAATTTTCCCTTGCTTCAATTCAAGTAATGCTTGGTTGGCGTCCTTCAATCCGTACTCTTGAAACTCTGGCTTGATTCCCGCCTCCGCCGCCAGCGACAAAAATTCGCGCACGTCGGCGCGCGTCACATTTGCCACTGACTTGACTTCCTTCTCCATCCACAACTGCGCGGCATAATCCAGTTTCAACAAATTTTCCTTGTCGGACTCCTCCTTGCGGATGTTGTTGATGACGAGTCGTCCGCCTGGCTTGAGACGTTTCAACGCCTCCAAATCCGGACCCCAGACGGGCGTGGTGTCAATGACCGCGTCCAACGCTTCGGGCGGGACCTCGTCTATCGCGCCCGCCCAGGCCGCTCCCAGGGAGAGGGCGAATTCGCGTTCTTTGGGATTTCTGCCAAATACGAAAACTTTCGCGTTGGGTAATTGGTAATTGGTGATTTTGAGGACGAGGTGATTGGAACCGCCGAAGCCCATCAGCCCCAAGATCAGTCCATCCTGCAAATTGCTCAACTTCAAGGCGCGATAGCCGACCGCGCCCGCGCACAACAACGGCGCGGCTTCGGAATCTGTGAGTGAATCGGGAATCGGATGCACGAAATCCGCGCGCGCTTTCATGTATTCCGCGTAGCCGCCATTGACATCGCGTCCCGTCGCTTGAAACTGCGGACAGAGATTCTCCTGTCCCGATTTGCAATAGGCACATTCGCCGCACGCGGAGGCAATCCACGCCACGCCGACGCGCTGGTCAATCTTGATTTCGGACTCCAACGTCTCCTGACGTTGGGCGGCGACATGCAAAGTCTGGAGACTTTGCAGTCCGACCACCTTTCCCACCACCTGATGCCCCAGAATGACAGGTAAACGCGGAGGGGGAGTCCGCCCTTCGATCTCGTCCAGTTCGGTGTGGCAGACACCGCAGCGGGTGACGCGGATCAACACTTCGCCCGCGTCGAGTTTTGGCTCAGGAAGGTCTTCGAGTGAAAGGGGAGCGGGGTTTTGCGCCAGCGGAGCGAGTCCGCGCAGGAGCATGGCTTTCATCGTTCTTGGATTGTACCAATAAAAAATCAGGGCGGCTGCGGCGGCCGCCCTGAAAGTGATTCGGCGAGGGTTATCGTACTTCCTCGAAATGGAAATTGTCAAAGGCGGCGCTGGTTGCCCAGTTGCCGACCCACAATCCGACCTGACCGCTGCTGACGGGGAGGTCAACGGTGCGAATGTTCAATCCGTTGATCAATATGGTCATTTTGGAACCCTGCATGACAATCTCGAAATGGTTCACGCCTCTTCCTGCAATCAACCCGCCCTGCGACCACCTGCCGATTAAAGACCTGTAGCCGATGCCGCCGCGCGTTGCTGATGCAAGGTCAAAGGAGAAAAAGTTATACACCTGCCACGACGAAGAGGCCACGAGATAAGTGGTTTTGTCATCCTGGCGGACGACGAGGCCCCATCCAAAACTGGAATTTCCGGAGACATACCACATATCCGCAGACATCTTGTAACTGGAGACTTCTCCACAATCGTCACAGAGGACGGTAAATGGTTGATAAGAGTCCACCAGTGGGAAGGGGCCAATGGTCAACGTGCCATCTTCCACGATGCAATTGTCGCATTTGAACCTTCCCGTGTCCGCGCTGAAATCGTCGTCAATGACGACCGGTCCCGGGGTGGGAGTGGGCAAGGGCGTTTCTGTTGGAAGGGGGGTGTCGGTGGGAAGGGGCGTGTTGGTGGGTGGGATGGGCGTGTTGGTGGGCGGGATGGGTGTGGCTGTCGGCGCGGCGCCGATGGTCATCGTACACCCCATCAACAGCAGGACGATGACAATCAACGACAGCCAATGGGTGAAACTTGCGCTTTTCATGTTGCCTCCTTATGTTGAAGAAGAACGGATTTCATTGGCGGGGTGTCATCTTCAAACCCCGCTCGTATTGCAAGTCTATCACTTTTATCCGCACATGGGGCAAATTTTAAGGTTTGAACAAACAGGTTGCATTTTCCACGCAGCGAATTAAAAGACAAAAGGGATGAACATCTTTGTCTTCTTCACGTACTCACGATATTCAACCCCGAAGAATTGGATGCACTCCCGCTCGTCCGCTGTGGCGGTGAGAACCAGAAAGATCGTTGCCATGGCGATCAAAATCCCGCCTGTCAGAGAGGGTAGTTTGAAGAAGATTCCCCACGCCAGTAGGAGTAGGGAACTGTACAGTGGATGGCGGATGTAGCGATAGATGCCCGTCGTCACCAGCGCGGTGGTCTTCTCGAACCCGTACAGAGACTCGTCGCCTTCACGGTGCGCGGCTTGCTTGCCGCGTGTGCGGAGGGAGTGGACGCCGAACCCGAAGGGAAGGAACGAGGCGAACAGCAATATCCATGAAACGATCTGATGCCAGGTGAAAGGGTCGCGGAACCAGATTTCCATGTTGAGGAGGAAGAGGGCAAGGATGGCTTCCCAGGCGAAGAAGCGATAGAAGCCATGCGAGCGCGGGACGCGCAAAGAGGCGCGTGAGATGAAAACGAGGATGAGGGTGCCGAGGGTGAATAAGAGAGTTTTCATGCAAGGTGACCGAACGCCGAACACCGAACACTGATCACTGACTCACCCCGTCCCAAACTGCCGATCTCCCGCGTCTCCCAACCCCGGCACAATGTAGGCGCGTTCGTTCAGGTGATCGTCAATCGCGGCGACGTAAATGTCAATGTCGGGGTGCGCGGTCTGCATGGCCTTGATTCCCTCGGGCGCGGCGATGAGACCCACGTATTTGATCTTCTTCACGCCCCAGCGCTTCAACACGTCGGCGGTGGCGGTGGCCGAACCGCCGGTGGCAAGCATCGGGTCGAGGATGATGCACACGGAGACGGTCGGCTCGATGGGGAGTTTGTTGTAGTATTCCACGGGCTTGAGCGTGCGCTCGTCGCGGTAGAGGCCGATGTGCCAGACCTCGGCGCTTGGCATTAACTCCCAGAAACCTTCCACCATGCCCAGCCCAGCGCGCAGGATGGGGACGAGGCCGATCTTCTCCCGCAGTTCCGCGCCGGTCATCGGGGCAAGGGGCGTTTCGAGGTCGCGCGGAACCGTCTGGAGGTCCGCGGTGGCTTCGTAGGCCAAAAGCGCGGAGATCTCGCGGACAAGTTCGCGGAATTTCTTTGGGTTGGTATTCCTGTCGCGCAGGCGGGATAATTTGTGGGCCACCAATGGGTGGGTTGACGCAAAAACGTTGGACATTCTGCCTCCATAAACGGGTTACTTTATTATAGCCCGCAAGGTGATATTTGACCCATGACTTCGGGGACGATTTTTGCTACATTGGGAGGAGAACAAGGAGCGCCCATGAAACTCTCTGGCCTTCACATCCTTTTGACCTATCAATGCACCTACGAATGTGAGCATTGTTTCGTGTGGGGAAGCCCGAAACAAAGCGGGACTTTGACGCTCGAACAAGTGGAGGAGATTCTCAAGCAGGCCAAAGACGCGGGCGTCGAATCCATCTACTTCGAGGGCGGCGAGCCGTTCCTGTTTTACGCCATCCTCGCCAGGGGCGTGCGCCTCGCGGCCGAAATGGGATTCGCGGTGGGCATCGTCAGCAACGCGTATTGGGCGAACTCGGTGGCCGACGCGATGGAAAACCTGCAACCCTTCGCGGGCCGCATCGAAGACCTGACCGTGAGCAGCGACGCGTATCATTGCGGCGAGTGCCTCGGCGAGAATCCGCAGAACGCGCTCGTGGCCGCGAAATGGCTCAACATTCCGACGGGCATGATCTCCATCGCGCAGCCCGAAGGAAGCGCGCCCGAAACGCACGGTCAGATCAAGGACGAGGGGCAGGTCATGTATCGAGGCCGCGCCAGCCAACTCGTCACGCGCGCCGCGCTGCATCCGTGGGAAACGTTCAATGAATGTACGCGCGAAGACCTGCGCGAGCCGGGCCGCGTCCACGTGGATCCGTTCGGCAACCTCCACATTTGCCAGGGATTGGTCATCGGCAATTTGTTCGAAAAGCCGCTGCGCCAAATTTGCAACGAATACGATGCGGACGCGCACCCGATCTGCGGACCGTTGCTCTCGGGCGGACCCGCCGCGCTCGTGACGGAATACCACCTCGATCACGCCTCCGACTATGCCGACGCCTGTCACCTGTGCTACGAGGCGCGGACTACGCTGCGGCCGCGCTTCCCCGAACTGCTCGCGCCCGATCAGATGTATGGGGTGATGGAGTAGTACCGCAACATTTATGTTGCCAATCGCGGCAAGATAAATCTTGCAGTACTTACGTTGGAGTTCCCATGACGCGCAAATTCCTCCGCTATTTCTGGGGAATGATCGTTCGTCCAAAAGCCACACTCGATGAACTGGCGCTGGAGACCTCCATCCGTTACGCCGTAATGCTGGTCGCCTTCGGACTTCTGCTCACCCTGTTCAACCTCCTGCTCTTCGCGTTCTTCGGCTTCGATTGGCTCGGCACGCGCCGCGAACTGACTGACCCGACCTACGTAGGCTTCTTCGGACGATTGCGCGTGGGCACAGAAAACTACGTGACGATTTTCAACTTTGTTCTCAATCCACTCATGGCGTTGGTTGGGCTGATATTCCTTCCAGGCCTTGCCCACCTATTGAACAAAATCTGGAAAGGGCAGGGGACGTTCGAGCAAATGGTGAATACGATTGTGTTCGCGATGGGTGTCCCTTCGATTGTCATTGCGAACATTTTGAACGATATGCTCCTCGGCGGTGTGCTGCCGAACCTGCTGACGGGACATCCCTACGCCTTCACCGCCGCGCGCAGAAGATTCCGAATTGGGCGGCGGTCGGGATCATGATCTTTGGCTACGCTTTGTGGTATTACGGCATCGGCGGGACGTTCGTGCGCTAACGATGAGGAATGTAACAATGAAGAAAACCTGGCACTACTATGCGATTCTGGTTTTGGTGATCGAGAAGATCATCCAACACATTTTCGTCACCCTCGCCTTTTATTTCAACTGGATGGACATCGCCTCCACCGTCGCGGTCAGCCCGACGGTCTTGATGGTTCTCGGCGGCATCGTGGCGATCCTGTTCGCGGTCAGTCTTTGGGGAATGCTCACAAAGCGCACGTGGTCGCTCAACCTGCTCATCTTCCTGGCATTGTTCGATATCGTCGGTGAATTCGTGGCGCAGGGACGATTGTTCATCGTGTGCAACGTTTCGTTCCTCGTTGCCGCGACCCTTTTGATCCTGACGCTGATTTATCGCCGTTCATTGCAAAACGCAAGCATCGGAGAATAAATGTCAACCACCAAACTCGACCTGCGCTTCGGCAATCTCATCACACCCCTGGTCGTCATGCTGGCGTTCGTCGGTCTAGGCATCTGGGGTTTTTTCGCTTCGGGCTACGTCCAGCCGCTGGTTATGTTCGGTTACATCGGCCTCTCGCTCGGTGTCGGTCTCGGCCTCTACGCCGCGCTCCCGAAGAAACAAAAACCGGTCGGCCGCCGCCTCACCCTCTTCCTCGTCGGCTTGTTCCTGCTCGGCTTTGCGATCTTCATGGGGCGCGAAAACGTCCAACTCGAAGGCGCGCTCTTCGGCCTGCTGACGGGCGTGATTCAGATGGGCGTCATCCACTACATGATTGCCAAAATTTTCGGCCCCCTGCTCTTTGGGCGGATGTGGTGCGGGTGGGCCTGCTGGACGGTGATGATCCTCGACCTGCTGCCGTTCACGCGTCCCTCGGGTCGTCTGCCTGGACGTTGGAGCTGGTTGCGCTACCTGCACTTTGGACTCAGTCTCGGCGTTGTCCTGCTCCTCGTCTACGTTGTGGGATTCCGCGATGGTGCCACAGGGACAATCGCGGTGACGTGGTTCATCATCGGCAACCTGCTGTACTACGCCATTGGAATTATCCTGGCGTATGCGCTCAAAGACAACCGCGCCTTCTGCAAATACGTTTGCCCCGTTAGTGTGCCGCTCAAAATCACCTCGCGCTTCTCGATCATCAAGATCGGGCAGGGAAGCGGTCAATGTAACGACTGCGACGCCTGCGAGAAGACCTGTCCGATGGACGTGCGCATCAGCGATTACATTCTCAGCAGCCGGCGCGTGCTTTCGAGCGAGTGCAGTTTATGTCAGACCTGCATCACTGTCTGCGCTCAGGACGCGTTGAAGCTGTCATTTGGATTTGATCTGGGCTGGAAGGATTTACTGCGTGAACGCCTGACAGAAGGAACAACATGAAAAGAAACGATTTAATCGCCTGGGTTCTGCACTCGCCGTTTCACGGGATGTTGAGCGGTGGCATGATGTTGATCACCATAACGGGTCGAAAGACGGGTAAACATTACACGACGCCTGTCAACTACTACCGAGACGGCGATAGTCTCTGGGTCATCACCAGCCGCGGACGGAAGTGGTGGCGCAACTTGCGCGGCGGGGCAGAGGTGGGGTTGTTGCTAAAGCGCAAACCCATCAGGGGAATTGCCGAAACCGAAATGGAAGAACGGGCGGTCGAAGCGCGGCTATTCGATTACATCAAATACATTCCGCAATCAACGCAGGGATTTGGAATCCGCATGGAAAATGGGAAACCGAACACAGAGGATATTGCACGCGTTGCGAAGGACAGGTTGTTTGTACGAATTAAGTTGGTTTAATTTCACTGCCTTGAGCGGAGGGCATTCTTCCCGAAGTCGAAGGGCAGGGTTACCAGGAAGCAACTGTTGCTCTGGAAACCCGCCCTTCGACTGCGCTCAGGACGGCGGTAATTATGCAACGAACATCACCGTGACAACCTCATGCCCCCTGGCTTTGACGGTCACTCCTCCCGATTTTTCCACTTTCAATTTCCCAATTGTTTCCTCCGCCATGTTCACTCGCTCGGCTTTCTTGAACCTCCGCCAGGGCGTGAGCGTGACCGAAATCTCCTTATCTCCAATGTTGTACCCGCGCACGATCCAGCCGCGTCCATCCTCCGCCTCCTTCACCGCGCTGACTACGAAGGACGGATTGTCCACACCGACGAATGATCCACTGGCTGGAAGCGTCCCCGCGTGGATTCCAGTCGCTGTGGCGCGAAGGGGGGAATCGAAATTCCACGCTTGCTGGTAGAACAAATTGCCAATTTGTTCAGCATGGCGTGGGGGCAAATTGCTAATTTGCCCTACAATGATCGAATAATCAAACTCCCACTCGCCAATCATCTGCGCCTTGGGCGTTTCAAGGAAGGGACCCGCGTGTCCCTTGCGCGCCGAGAAGTCATCCCGCGAGAGCCAACCGACGCAACGGAGGAGGGTGAGGGCGATCTCGGAGTGCAAAGTCTCCTGACTTTGCAGAACCTCGACTTCGGGCAAGCCTCGATTGGCAATTGTTAAAGTGGTTGTTCCATCGCTGACAGACGTGAATGCGCGTTGATGCGTTTCGGGACGCGGTTCCTCAGCCCAGGTCTCATCAAAAAGCGAAACGCCAATTGGTCGCTTCACGATTTCAAAGTGACCATCGTAATCAGCGCTGTCCGTCGCGCACGGAGCGGGGAAATGGACACGCAAACGATAATCTCTTGCACGATTATCCACGCGGGTGTGAATGTCCACGCGCGGGGCGCCGTTCGTGAGAGTGATCGTGGTGGTGATAGGAATTTCCACCGTCTCCTTCGAGCGCGATTGCCTGTCCGCACTCAAACTGGCAGGGACGATCAATGCGAGCAAAACGGTCATCGTCTGTTGGACAGCGCCGCACTGTATTGTTACGCCGCGTAAATTGGGCGTGTTTTGAATACTGTCGCTGGGAGGCGGGCAGAAGTTGTACTCGTCGCCGCAGTCGCCGCTATCTACGAAGCGATTCAGGCCGCGATAAACCTGCCCTGTCCTTTTGTCGGTCACGGTCAAAGTCCCGTCGCTTTTCAGTTCAATCGAAAGAGAATCGTGTTCGATGATATATGGCGGCCTGGCTTTGGGTTGAGCGAGACCTGCCAGAAGTTTCTGTGTGATGGGCAACTTTGCCAGCGGCGCGAGCAGGCGCATGATCGGCGTGACTTTGATTTCGGTGGGCTGGCTTTCTTTTGGACAAACGAAAAATGTCTTCCATCCCAACCCAGGGACATCGGTTGCGGCAAACGTGATACTTGCCGAATCTGGCGAGCGGGCGTGGATGTGGAATGTCTCGATACTTGTATCATCCAGATACGCCTGAAACTTCCTGACGCTTTCGTTCCAGACATCCAGTTGCGGCTCCGCGTTTTCCGCGAAAATGGCTTCCACGCGCAAGGTCGCGCCGTGGCGGGCGAATCGAATATCTTGAATCGCCAGATTCCCCGCGCGGCCTTCGTGAACCATTGCCAACATCCCGCCGAGTTCCTCGCGTTTGACGCGGACGTTGATGAGATCAGTCGTTTGTCCGCTGGCGGATTGATGAGGAATGACTTTGCTAGATTCATCAACGATTTCAAAACTAGAAACACCTGTCGGCAAAGACAGCTCAGCCGACACAACGTCAGTGCGCGTCGCAGACAACGGATTGAACACCACAATCGCCGACTGATCACTGATCCCTGATAACTGATCACTCGTATTGACCGCGCCAGCCAACGCCTCCAAACTCTGCTTCGTGATCTCCTCGCCGATCTGTTCGACTTGGTCGAAGCGTGGACGCATTTCATCGTGAACCTGGTCTATCGAACAACCGCAAATCGAGTCGTGAGGATGGTTTTGGAGGAGGAGCATCCATGCCTGGCGGAGGATTTCGGCGTCACGTGTTCCAGTGTCAGGCTTGTCCTGAGCAACGTCGAAGGGTGTCAGGTGCGCTGCAAATGTGGAAAATGGTTCTGCCCATTTTTCGAGCAGATTCTCGCAGGCGTGGTTGCGCTGCTTGATCCACATCCGCGTGGAAAGGACGCCCGGTAGAAGATGCGAGCGTTTGGAGGAACGTAATTCGCCAGTGATGACAGGGATTTGCGATTTACGATTTACGATTTTCGATTGAACCGCCGCGAGGTATTTGGGCAGAGTCGAATGGACGACGCGATATTGCTGCTTTTCTCCTTTGCTGAATTGCTTATTTGCCGATTTGATGGCCTCGCTCGTTTCGCGCGGCGGTTCCATGTGGTCGTTGCCGTACATGACGAGGAGGTGCGAGGTGTCAGGTGTCAAGTGCGAGGTGAACGAGTGAGACGCGAGGGAATCGGCGGCGTGTTGGAGTTGCTCGGCAAATTGCTTTGGGTCGCGGGCGTTGAGGGACGCGCCGTTGCTGTAGGAATCGCGCAGGTAGAGCATGAGGACGCGTGAGCCGTCGGGGGATTGCCACCAGAGTTCGGTGGGTTGGCCCTCACCCCCGGCCCCTCTCCCCATTCGGGGAGAGGGGGGTGGAGGAACGCCGCGCCAGAGGCAGGCATTGTCTATGCCGAAGCCGCGCAGGATTTGGGGCATCTGTCCGATGTGGCCAAAGGAGTCGGGCATGTAGCCGATCATCATCCTGGGACCGAAGCGGCGCGCGACGCGGTCGCCCGCCAGCAGATTGCGGATGTGCGCCTCGGGGCTGACGAGGAACATGTCGGGGAGGATGTGCCAGGGACCGATGAGGACGCGTCCAGAGCGGATGAGTCGTCTCAGCGTGGACTCGGCCTCGGGTCGCATGAGCAGGTAATCGTCAAGGATGATCGTCTGCCCGTCGAGCGTGAAGTGCTTGTAGCCGCGGTCGGTCGCGAGGATGTCGAGCAGTCCGTCCACGAGATGGACGAGTCGCAGGCGGAACTGCTGAAAGGTGCGATACCATTCGCGGTCCCAATGGGTGTGAGAGATGAGGTGGATGGTTTTCATGTTGGGGTGTCAGGTTTCAGGTGTCAAGTGTCAGGTGTTAAAATTGGACGCGGATTAACGCGGAGAACACGGATTTTCTATTTCCTATCCGCGCTCATCCGCGCTCGTCGGCGTCCGATTAAAGTTTGACTTTTTCGAGGGTCAACTCTCTGGCCTCAACCATCGCCGCCTCCCGAATGGAGATCGGGAACCTCCCATTCAGCGGACTGACCTTCGCCCCCAGCGCCGTCGGCTTGACCATCAGCCATTCCACCATCCCTCTTACGGGACCTGTCATCCCCGCAGCGTGACGGAATTCGATGAGCGTCGCGTCGTCCCATCCACCGAAGAGACCGTAGAGGAACATGAACACGGGCAGGGACGGCAGGACGCCGATGAAGAAGATGAGGATGGACGTGATCTGATCGCCTTGCCATATCAGCGCGGAGAGTTGATCCATCAGAAGATAATGCGCGCCCGCGGCCAGCAACGGCGCGCCGAGGGATTGCCAGAAGTAGAATCGCTGTGGGAAGCATAACTTGTGGTTGACGAAATACGCCACGAAGTCTTTGGTCAGCAAGCCGACGAAATAGGCGATGATCAACGCGTTCACTTGGAATCGTTGCAACAGGATCAGCGCGAGAATAACGCGGATGATCTGCTCCCCCGTCACCAGCGCGGACTTGAGATACGGTTTGTTCGAGCCGAGTTGCACCACGTCGCCGACCCACGAGGGATACTGCACCGCGCCCCAGATGAGGAGCGGCAGGACGTAGACCGCGCCCCGCGCGAAGTCCGCGCCCGACGCGCCGAGGATGAAACGAGGTCCGACCGCGAGCAGGACAGCCGCCAAAAACGCGGAGACCGTCCCGCCCCATTTGTAGATCATCACCGCGTAATATTGGCTCAGGATTTTTCGTCCGTGCGAAATTGCCTCCGAGATCGAAGCCATCGTGCCGTCGGTGAGTGTGCTGACCACGTTGAAGGCGAACACGAAATTTTGCGCCAGCACCCAGTTGCCCCAAATCTCCGCGTAGTTGATGAGCCGCGCCTGCGTGATCCAAATTTCCGCGGCCTGTCCCGCCGACCACGCCGCCGAACCGAGCATTTCAAAAACGCCGAAGCGGAAACTCTTCACCACCACGTCCCAATCGAAGTGCGCCAGAAACAGAATGCGCGCGTTGAGTCCGATACGGCGATACAGCCAAAGTCCAAGAAGGAACGTGAGTACCTCCGCCGCGTAGGCCGCGATTCCGAGTCCGAGCAGTCCACCCATCGCGCCGCCAAACGCGGGATGGGCGCGTCCCCACGCGTACGCGACGCCGACAAAAATCGGTTGGACGATCATCGGCAACAAAACGTTCAAGCCGAGATCGAGATAGCGCGCGTAGTCCATGCGTTGAAAGCCGCCGAACGCGTAAAGAAAGAGCCGATAAAAACCAGGGATTTGAATGAACGCGTGAATCACCACGCTCCACGCGTACAGCGCGTAGGCCGAGCGCGGCGCCACCGTCGCGGCCAGCGCAACCACGAGCGCCACCTGCACCGCGCCCGAAAGGAACTGCCACCACACGAACACCTGCCCAAACTGCACGCCGCGCTTCGGGTCGTCCACGCGGAACTGCGACATGTACTTGATGAACGCAATGCTCGTCCCCATGTCGAAGAAAAACCACGCCAGGTTGAAGAACTGCGTCACGCGCCCCCAAATTCCGAGCGCCTGCGCCGACGGCAAAATGTACGACGGCAGAATTAAATTCTGGTAGATGATCAACGGGATGAAGAGGACGACGCCCGAGGCGAGCGCCACCAAGAAGCCTGACAGCGGACGATGGAATCCCACCTGCTCCCATCCCGTCGCTTCTTCCCTGACCTCGAAGCGGGTTCTGTCCGAGACGATCTGATCCAACGCCTCGGGGTGACTCTGGCTATACCTTCGGACAACCGCGAACGCCCCGAACGTGGTGACCAGCATGAGCGCCATCACCGCGAACAAAATATTTTTCTCCGCCTCGTGTGGCACTGGCGAGACAGGATACTCCGCAAATGACATCGGCTCGCGTCCCGCCGCGCGTTCGACCAGGTGATAGATCAGGTAATTGAAATACGCCCACTCCTGAATCTGCGGATTGGACTCGTTATCCAGGAAGGCATTGAAGATAAATATCCGTCCGTTGCCCGCGCTCCACAACACCCACGAATCGTCTTCATAACCGACGATCAATGGTTGCACAGAAGACATCGGCGTCAAGACATTGTATCGGTCATGCACCTGCGGCGCGCCGTTCCAGGCGATTTCTGTCAGAACTGGATCGTCCACTCCCTTGAGCGGCGTGAGGCTGATTGCGATCTCGCGCTTCCCCCATGTGACGGGAATCCCTGTCAGCGTCGTGACCTCATCCCCGCCGATATATCCGCTCATAATCAATACCAATCCAGCCTCACCCGACTTGACCCTCTGCGCGATGATCGGATTATCTGGAATTTCTCCATTGAGTACAAACACATCCGCCTGCGATGGGTCATTCACAAGCGTGAACTTTGCCAATTCCAGCGCGATCTTCACACCGCCATCAGTGCCCGCATAGAAAACGCGCAGACTGTCATCTGCGCGTGCGGGAGTCACAAAAACGAACATCAGAGTCAGAGCGAGCAGGAAAGGGATGAATCGTTTCATCGTTGCCTCGTAGTACCGCGATATTCATATCGCCTGCGGAATGCGACATGAATGTCGCGGTACTGATGGATTGTGGTACTATCCAATTATACGGGCGAAGTCTGTTTTCCAAAAAGGAGAATAACCTGATTGACCCGCTTCTGATATGCTATCCTGTTGAACGGACGGAAGACGCGTTCAAGAGGTTGGTGAATGGGTTGAACTCATTGAAAGATTAGAATACATGAAGACGGCAAAGAAAAAACGATTAGTTGGCATTCTGACGGGATTTGTTTTTCTATTACTCGTTTTACCAATATTACTTTGGGCAGTGAATTTCGTTAGAGATATTTATCCAAAATCTAGCTCCATCCACCTTCAGAAGCCACTGGCTTCAAGGTTTTGGGAACAACGCGGTTTACACAAAAGAGAATGTGAGCATGTTCGGTGGTTCTTCGTAGCAGTTGCAGAATACGAACCGACCGAGATACTACAACATTATCAAGAAATGTGGAAACGAGAGGCAAGACCCCCTCATCCCGCGCTGGTGGAATTGGAATACCAGGGGAGGTTCTTTGCAATCTTCAATATCCACACATCGAACTTTGAATTGTCGATGGAAAAATATCTTGGTTACACTACACAAAGCGTTCCTCAAAAAGAATATACTATTGGGACTCATTTGTATGTTTGTAGGCTGGAAGATTGGTATGAATGAGAAGAAAGGGAAATTATATGTCGGTTAAAACCAAAATCGTTGCAAATCTCATCTTTATACTATTCGTTTCCCTCTCATTGACTGGTTGTGGAAATACCAACGGCGATGTTGAAAGGTTGAGTAAGAGTTATCAAGAAAACGGCGATTATGAAAGCCTTGTTGCATTATTGCCTTATCTAAACTATACAATGACGCGCGCCGACGTTGAAAATCTTTTAGGGGAATCTGTATTATGTCCTGTGGCTGCTTCTTGTACCTACCTTTCAAATAAAAAGGTTATCGTTTCATGTCCCACAACTACGCCTGTTTCCGCTGAAACTTGTCAAAGTTTTAGTTTGGCGTTGGTTGTCCGTTATGATCTGGTTGTCAATGATCACACGATGTCGCCGCAAGATCGCCTGGAAAACTTCTTTTTAGCCCCTATTGGCGAGTAAATCAATTCACTCAATGAATGTCAAAACCGATTTCAACACCTGCTCAATATCCATTGGAGAGTTTGCCCTGACCTTTTCCCCTACATGCAAATGGTCGGGATGTGTCTTGACTTCTGGATGATGTGCGGCGTTGTCCCACCTTGCGATCATTTTGCCGTCAGCCGATTGGAGATGAAAGCGATACTTCAACCGTTTGAGTTCTGGTTCCGTGACAACGTATTCTGCAATGTGAAGTTCAAAACTGCCTATCAGCGTGAGCTTCCCTCGAATGTAGCATTCCTCCTCAGAAACCTCATCGAAGGAAATGTCCGAATGGATCACATGAGGCGCGGCAAGGATCGCCTTCTGCACACTGGCATAATAGGCGCGGGATTTCACACGGACGCTCCCGAAAGGATTTCATAACGTTCCCGCCACAACTTCAATCCGCGTGCGGCCGCGTACCAATCGAAGAATTCCTGTTCGTCGCCCAGTTTGCCCGCGTCGAATTGCTCCAGGAATTTTTCAGAAGTCATCTTGTATTTTTTCTCGAACACCTTGCAAATGCCTGCGTAATGGTCAAAGCGCTGACGCGCATTGGCCGAGGCGCTGTTCAACGCAAACGACACCGCCTTTCGGACATTACCTTTTTCATATCGTGACGTATTGGTTCTTACCGACAGGTTCATGCTTCACCTCAACGAACAAATTTTAGCATAAATCCCTTTCTTTCCTTCTCCCCGTTTACCAATTACCACTCACCAATTACTACAGAGTTAGAGCGAGCAGGAAAGGGATGAATCGTTTCATCGTTGCCTCGTAGTACCGCAAGATTCATCTTGCGAAGGTGGGTTGCGCCGCCAAAACAAGGGGCAACATGAATCCCCATTCGGGGACGATGTGTTGCGGTACTGAAATGATGTATTGGATTGTCGGGTAAATGCAAAATGTCACGGACGCCTTTGTTGTGATACCATCCAATTATACGGGCGAAGTCCGTTTTGCAAAAAGGAGAAACATGGCTCGACCAAAATCGCCTGTGCGCGTCGAGTGGCTCGACCCCCAGGTCTGCTCGCTCGACTATCGTTTGAAAATCATCGGGCGTCTGCCGTTCTTCAAGAATCTGCCCGCCGAGGCCATCATGCGCATCAACCGTCTCTTCCACGACCGCGACGTTTCGGCGGGTGGGACGATTTACTTCGAGGGGGACGAGGCCGAGAATTTGTACCTGGTCGCGCTGGGGAAAGTGAAACTCGTCCGCAGCACGGACGCAGGACGCGAGGTCTTGCTCGACATCCTGCGCGGCGGCGACTACTTCGGTTCGCTCTCGACTTTCGGCGGGCGCGTCCACACCGAGACGGCCATCGCCCAAACCGACGGCTGTATCCTGCGCATCTCCTCTGACGATTTTGATTCCATCCTCACGCGCCATCCCGACGTGACGCGCAAAGTGCTGGAGGCCGTCAGCCAGCGATTGAACGAGTCCCAGGAGATTATCAGGCAGTTGAGCGCCTTCACCGCCGAACAGCGGATCGCCTCCGCGCTGTTGCGTCTCGCCGCGAAAATGGGAGAGACGCGCGGCGAGGGCGTGCTGATTCAACTCCCATTCTCACGTCAAGACCTGGCCGCGATGACAGGCTCCACCACCGAGACCGTCAGCCGCGTGATGAGTCGCTTCGCGGAGGAGGGATGGGTCAAATCGGGGAGGAAGTGGGTGACGATTGTGGAGGAGAAGAGGTTGGAGGAGATGGTAAAAAGGGGTGCAGTTAATTGACCCGCGTCATGCAACTTTTCAGGGAAGGGGAGTACATTCGGGGTGTAAATGTTCAAACTCAAAAAGGAGACAAACCATGAACACCCTGACCCAACCCCTGCGAGAGGAACACAAAGAACTGTTCCCGTCCGTTGACCGAATCCGCCAGGTGGCGGAATTGATTGGCGACGCGCCCATCGCGGAAATCCGCCGCGGCGTGGACGAGGTGTACGATTTCCTCGCCAACCACCTCAAGCCGCACGCCGAAGCCGAAGACGCCGCGCTCTACCCCGTTGTCCAGTCCGTGCTGGGCAGCCCCGACGCGACGAAGACGATGAGCCGCGACCACTTGGAAGTCGGCCGCTACATCGAAGAACTCGCCTCCCTGCGCCGCGCCCTGACCGACCAGCCGTTGACGCCCACCCAGGCCACCTCCCTGCGACACGTGCTCTTTGGCGTGTACGCCCTCGTCAAAGTCCACTTTGCCAAGGAGGAGGAAGTCTACCTGCCCATCCTCGACCAGCGCCTCACGCCCGAGTCCGCGCAAGAGATGTTCGAGCGAATGGAAACCGCCGCGCACCAGGCCAAACACGCCGCCCACGCGCACGAGATATAACAGGAAGAGACAGTCGCTGAAGAGGCGGCTGTCTCTTTTTTATCAAAGGTATTTTCCCGTCATTGCGAGGAGGGCGTTCTTCCCGACGAAGCAATCCCCGCGCACAAGTGTAGATTGCTTCGCTGCGCTCGCAATGACGGAACCAGCGCTAAACCTCCACCGCGTTCTTCCCAATCACGCGCGCAAACCACCGACCGCTATCCTTGACAATCCTCTTCTGCGTCTTCCAATCCACATACACCAACCCAAACCGCTGACCATATCCCAGATTCCACTCAAAGTTGTCCATCATTGACCAGTGGAAATATCCCTTCACGGGAATCCCATCCCCAATCGCCCGATGAACCTGCGCGATGTGATTCCGCAAATAGCGGATTCGCCTCTCGTCCCTCACGCGCCCGTCGAAGTCAATTCCGTCGGGAACGGGGATGCCATTTTCAGTGACCATCAACTCCACTCTTCCCCCCTCTCCCGTACTCGGGAGAGGGGACGGGGGTGAGGGCGGCTTCTCCCCTCTCCTGTAACTTGTCCTGAGCGAAGTCGAAGGACCGGGAGAGGGGCTGGGGGTGAGGGCAGGTGAGGGCAGGAAGTAATCCCAAACCATCATCAGCGTCTCGTACATCCCCTCTGGATAAATCTCCCACATCCCCGAATACTCATTCCCCTCTGGATGCACCTGCGCCACGTTGACCACGGGGAACTTCGGGTCGTGTTTCATCACCGCCCGCGAGTAATAGTTGACGCCGAGAATATCCAACTGGCGAATCTTCTCCAGGTCGCCCTCCTGAATCAACTTTCCCGTCAGCAGTTTCGCAATGGACGATTCCTGAATCGGCGAAGTCCCTTTCAACAACGGGTCGAGCACAATTCGATTCATGAACATGTCCACGCGGTCGGCGGCTTCGCGGTCTTTTTTCGAATCGGTAGCAGGATGAACAGGATTCAAATTCAGCGTGATTCCAATCTTGACGGGTTGCTTTACCGTGGCGCGGATCGCGTCCGCCGCGAGTCCGTGCGAGAGCAGGAGATGATGAAGCGACTTGACCGCCGCGCCGATGTCCTTCTTCCCTGGCGCGTGGTCGCCGAGGAAGTGTCCCACGAAGGCGGCCACCCACGGCTCGTTGTGCGTGAACCAGGTGCGGACGCGGTCGCCCAATCGTCCCGCCACGACGCGGGCATATTCGGCAAAGGCCGCGGTCGTCTCGCGGTTCGGCCATCCGCCTTTGTCCTGTAACGCCTGCGGCAAATCCCAGTGAAAGAGACAGACGTACGGCTCGATTTTTCGCTTGAGCAATTCGTCCACGAGGCGGTCGTAGAAATCCAAGCCCTTTTTGTTCACGCGTCCCGTCCCCTCGGGTAAAATGCGCGGCCAGGCCGTCGAGAAACGATACGCCCTCACGCCCAACTCGGACATCAAGGCGATATCTTCCTTCCAGCGGTGATAGTGGTCGGCGGCCACGTCCGCATTCTCGTTATTTACGACTTTGCCAGGCGTGTGGCTGAACGTGTCCCAGATGGACGCGCCGCGCCCGTCCTCGTTCCACGCGCCTTCGATTTGATAGGCGGAGGTGGCAACTCCCCAAACAAAATTTTTCGGAAACGAAAGTGTGGTCATGCAATCTCCTCTCAAGTTTTAGTGCCGCAAGATTTATCTTGCGCCTGGGCAAAATAAATTTTGCGGTACTATCGATTCAAGATGAATGGCAACGCGCTCAAGATAGCGCACGTGCAAATCCCAATTACCACAACGACAAAACACGCGGGCAACACGCGACGGATCCACGTCCACAACGCGTACGCGTTCCACGCCTTGACTGCGACGGGCTGCGCTTGTCGTAATATTTCGCTCGCGTCAATTTCGGGACGCGGCGCGGGCGCGGCCCTCTCGGGCATTTTCTCCGCTTTGGGCGGCGCGTCCCTCCGCATGGACGCGGGGATGGTCAGATTCGCTCCGCAGTAGGAACAGGTTGTATGGGCGCGACCCGCTTCGGGTACGTTGGGCGCGCCGCAGGCAGGGCAGGGGAATGTGTCGGTCATGTGTTGTCTCCAATTGGCGGCAATTATACGAGATGGTCGCCATCAGCACGAGGGGACAAACTTCCACCTTAACCTTTGATAAGTCTTTCCAAATTTCACCTCAAACCTCAATTAGAATTAGTAAACGCTCGCTAAGTTATTCGGATATTTTTCTCCAAATTCTGACCGACAGGGCGGCTTGTCTGTCGCATAGCCATTAACTGAAGTTGCACCTGAGCCAAGCGCAGACAACAGAAAAATCCGCGTTTATCCAATACCTCCGCGTTCTCCGCGTCCAATCCTGGCACCCGAACCCTGGCACCTGACACCCGACATGAAAATCAAAAAAAACAACCGCCGCGAAATCATCCTCGATACCGCCGCCCGCCTCTTCCTCGAGAGCGGCTATTCGGCCACATCCATCCGTCACATCGCCGAAGGCGCGGGATGCACCGAAGCGGCCATCTACTATCACTTCAAGGACGGCAAGCGCGAACTCCTGCGCGTCGTTGCGGAGCGACGCATGTCCAGCCTCATGGTCGCGCTCGATTCGAGCCGCGGCGCCTCGTCGCTCACCGACTTCATCACCCGCTTCGGGAACGAACTCGCGGAGGGCCGCGTCGAACGCGCGAAAATTCTCCGTTGGATTGCCGCCGAACTTCCGCTCTTCAACGAGGAAGAGATCGTTCTTCATCAACAACTCTATCTCTTTTTCCATCAGCAGATCGTCTCCGAGGTGGAGCGCTTCGTCGCGGACAAAGACGAAGTGGAGCGCCTCTCCTGGCTGTTGATTTGTGTCCTGTTGGGATACGCCGATTTATTCATCAACCTCGGAATGGAAGCGCGCCTCAACTACATCCCTCAGGATTTGATCCGCGTCCTCACCGACGCCTTGCAATCGAACGGTTCTTGAAATGCAATCTCCCATTGTCGAACTGCGCGAAGTCGTCAAAATCTACTCCACCGAGGCGGGAGAATTTCCCGCGCTGCGCGGCGTTTCGCTATCTGTGGACGCGGGCGAATTTTTGGGGATCGTGGGAAAGTCCGGCGCGGGGAAGTCCACGTTGCTGAACATGATCAACGGTGTGGATCGCCTCACCTCGGGCGAAGTCCTCGTTCGCTCCAACGCGGACGAGGTGGCGGTTCACTGTCTCGATGAGAGTCAACTCGCCCTGTGGCGCGGCCGCACGATGGGCATTATCCTGCAATCCTTCCAACTCCTCCCGATGCTCACCCTCGTCGAAAACGTCACGCTTCCGATGGACTTGTGCGGAAACTTCAACGTCCGCGAAAGCCGCGCCCGCGCCCTCGACCTCCTGCGTCTCGTCGAAATCGAAGAGCACGCGGACAAATATCCCACCCAAATTTCGGGCGGACAGCAGCAGCGCGTCGCCATCGCCCGCGCCCTCGCCAACGACCCGCCCATCCTCATCGCGGACGAACCGACGGGCAGTCTCGATTCCGTCACAGCCGATCACATCTTCGAGGTCTTCGAGCATTTGGTGACCGACAAGGGCAAGACCATCGTCATGGTCACACACGACAATTCGCTCGCGCCGCGCTTCTCGCGTCATCTCACGCTTGCGGATGGGGAGATTGTGGGGGAGGAGAGGAAATGAGCGACCTCATTCCCAGCCTTGAACCTGTAACGCAAATTGCTAATTTGCGTCCCGCTGGACAAATTGGCAATTTGTCCTACATGATTGAAACACGCGGCATTGTGAAAACATACAAAAATGCGGCAGGCGAGTTCATCGTTCTCAAAGGCATTGACCTGACCATCGGGCGCGGCGAATTCGTCTCCATCGTCGGCAAATCGGGCAGCGGGAAGTCCACTTTGCTCAACATGATCACAGGCATTGACCATCCCACTTCGGGACAGATGATCGTCGGCGGCGTGGACATCTACCACAACATGACCGAGTCCGCCCGTTCGCGTTGGCGCGGAAAAAATCTTGGCATTGTGTTCCAGTTCTTCCAATTGCTCCCCATGCTCACCCTGCTCGAAAACGTCATGCTCCCGATGGACTACGCGGACATGTTCGATTTCGATGAGCGTCCGAAACGCGCGAAAGAATTGCTCGCGCTGGTCGGACTCGAAAAGGATGCCAGCAAACTTCCCGCGGCCGTCTCGACGGGACAGCAACAGGCCGCGGCCATCGCCCGCGCCCTGGCCTGCGACCCTCCACTCCTCGTCGCGGACGAACCCACCGGCAACCTCGATTCGAAATCCGCTGAAGCCATCATTGACCTGTTCGAGAAACTCATCTCCGAAGGCAAGACCATCCTGATGGTCACACACGACCCGTCGCTGACCTCGCGCACACACCGCAACATCATCATCTCCGACGGCGAACTCATTGACGAAGCCATCTCGCGCGCCCTGCCGCAACTTCGCCATCGGCACATGCTGGAGATGACGAAGAGCGCCAAACGCGCCACCTGTCAGCCAGGCGAGGTGATTCTCGATCACAACCAAACTGTGGAGAATCTCTTCATCATCAAACGCGGTGAAGTGGACGTACTGAAAAACGGCCGCGCTGAAACGCCCCTCGCGCGTTTGGGCGCGGGCGAACTCTTCGGCGGGATCGAACTCTTGCGCGGCGGCAACTCCCTCGCCACCGTCCGCGCTTCGGGAAAAGAACCCGTTGAGTTGCTGACCTATCCTCGCGAAGACTTTTTACGCATCCTCGAAGAATCCCCCATCACAGCGGAGGCGTTGAAGAAAAGGATGAAGGATGAAAGATGAAAGATGAATTCCGTCATTGCGAGCGGAGCGAAGCAATCTCCTGCTCAACGTGGAGATTGCTTCGTCGGGAAGAACGCCCTCCTCGCAATGACGGGAACGAAGCGGCGCTCGCCAATTACCATTTACCAATTACCAAACCACGCGACCACGAGACTAAAAGACCATGCGACCCAGATGGCGTAAAGTAATCCACGATCTTTTCGATAACAAAGCCCGCACCCTCACGGTGGTATTTTCCATCGCGGTGGGCGTGTTTTCCATTGGCGTGATCGCGGGCGCGTACCAGATCATCGCCAACGACATGAGCGCCAGTTACGCGGCCAACGCGCCCGCCAACATCGAACTGCGGATGGCGGATTTCGGCGACGCGACGCTCGAATCGATCCGCCAGACTTCCGGCGTGGACGAGGCCGAGGGACGCCGCGTCTTCAGCGTTCGCGTTCGCGCGCCCGGCGCAACGAAGTGGACTGTCCTCGACATGGTGGCCTTCGACGATTTCGAGGGCAATAAAGTCAACCTGTTGACTCCGCTGGATGGAAAACCCTACCCGGGCAAGCGCGAAGTGATCCTCGAACGCGCCGCGGTGAATCGCGTCAAAGTGAACGTCGGCGATATGCTGGAACTTCAATTGCCCAACGGTTCGATCAAGACCCTGCCTGTCGTCGGCATCACGCAGGATACGGCCATGGGCGCGGGAGATTTCCTCGCCTCTCCGTTCGCGTATATCACGCAAAGCACCCTGCAATATCTCAAGGAACCGCAGGAATACAACCGCGCCTACATTACCGTCGCGGAGGGCGGCGACGACCTTGCCCACATTCGCGAACTCGGCGCGGACTTGAAGACGAATCTCGAAAAGGGCGGCGCGTATGTCATCCGCTCGCGCTTCTCCGAGACGCACAAGCATCCCCTCGCCGATACGGTCAATGCCATTCTCGGCATCCTCATGGCGCTCGGCATCCTCATTGTGTTCCTCTCCAGTTCGCTCATCGCCAACACCCTCGCCGCGCTGTTGCAGCAGCACACGCGCCACATCGGCGTCATCAAACTCATCGGCGGACGCGATAAACAGGTGCTGGCGATGTATCTCCTGCTGATCATGTCGTTCGGAGCGCTGGCGCTGCTGATCGCGATCCCCCTCGGCGGACAGGGCGCGTATGGACTGGCCGCGTTCATTGCAAGCGAAATGAATTTCGCATTACTTGGCTATCGCATCGTCCCCGAGGCGCTTCTCATCCAGACCCTGGTCGGGCTGCTCGTCCCCCTGATCGCGGGACTCGCCCCGGTCATCGGCGGGGCGCGCGTCACCGTGCTGCGCGCCGTCAGCGGGGAGGCGGCTCGGGATTCAGCAACCCCGCGCAAAGGTCAGGCAGGAGGCGTCACGCGTTGGGAGCGGATCCAGACCCGCTTCGCGATCGCGCTCGCGAAGCGCGGCATCCACATCCCGCGTCCGTTCGTCATCTCGCTTCGCAACACCTTCCGTCGCCGCGGACGTCTGCTGTTGACCCTGTTCACACTGACGATGGGCGGCGCGATCTTCATCGCGGTCTTCAACGTGCGCGTGACCCTGCACGATTACATCACCGCCATCAGCCGCTATTTCGTCGCGGATGTGTCGCTCGACTTCGAAGCGCCGTATCGCCTGCGCGAAATGGAACAGGCGGTGTTGCAGGTGCCGGGCGTGACGCGGGTGGAGGGCTGGCAGTTCGTGAGCGGCGAGTTGCTGGATCGCGATGGGCAGGTGCTGGAAAACCTGAACATCTTCGCGCCGCCCGCGCACAGCGAGTTGATCGAGCCGATTCTCGTGAAGGGACGCTGGATCGAACCGGGCGATGTGCGAAAGTTCGCGGTGAGCGAGGCGGTTTACAAATATTATCCCGGCCTTGAGCCAGGCGATTTTTTGAACGTGACCGTGTTGGGCAAGAAAGAAACGTGGGAGGTCGTTGGGATTTTCAAGTTCGTTGACCGCGAAGGGATGCTGGCCTACGCGCCTTACGAATACATTTCGCAGACAACGAATCTCGCCAACCGCGCCTACATGTTCCGACTCGTGACCGAGCGCCACACGCGCGCGTATCAGGACGCGAGGGCCGAGGAACTGGACGCGTTCCTGCGGGAGCGCGGCTACAAGTTGCACAACGCCGAAGCGGGCAGCGCCTCGCTGGATGTGGCGGTGGAGAGTCTCGATACGCTGGTGGTCTTCCTGCTCATTATGGCGGTGTTGACGGCGGTGGTCGGCTCGATGGGACTCACTGGCACGATGAGCATGAACGTGCTGGAGCGCACGCGCGAAATTGGAATCACGCGCGCCATCGGCGCGGACGACCGCGCCGTGATGCGGACGGTGATCGCCGAGGGCGTGGTGATCGGGATGATCTCGTTCGGGTTTGCCATCGTTTTGTCCATCCCGTTCACGTATCTGCTTTCGACGATTGTCAGCCTCGCCGTTTTCGAAACCCCGATTGACACGGTCTTCACGTGGTCGGGCTATGCCATCTGGCTTGGGTTGGTGCTGGCGCTTTCGGCTCTCGCTTCGGTCATCCCCGCACGCAACGCGGCGACGATGACGATACGCGAGGTTCTGGCGTATGAGTAAGAAAGAAGAGAATAGAGACATGAAAAAATCAATCATTACGTTTTTCGTTTTCGCCTTCGCGCTCGCGGCCTGTGGAAGTCCCGCGACCGCGACGCCCGAGGCGGCCGCGACTCCCGCGCCTGCCAACGCCGTCATCGCCGAGGGACGCCTTGTCCCTGCGCGGGACGCGACCCTAGCGTTCCAGGCGCGCGGCATGGTGGTGGAAGTCCGCGTGAAGATCGGGGACAAGGTCAAGGCCGGGAATGTCCTCGCCCGTCTCGGCGGTCAGTCCGACGCGGCCTTCGCGGCCGCGCAACTCGAACTGGTCGGCGCGCAGCAGGCGTTGGACGCGTTGCGCGAGTCCGCCGATCTCGCGCGCGCAAAGGCATGGATCGCCCTGCGCGACGCCAAAGAGAAGTATGAAAAAGCGCAAGACCTGTATGACGCCATGGCCGCCGGCGACTACAAGTACCAGAGGATCGTTTATCAGACCATTCGCGGAATGCAGGTCCCGACGGTGGAAACGGTGACGGTCGAGAAGGTGGACGACGAGACGCTGGAAGACGCCCGCTCCGACATGGAACTCAAGAAGGCGATCTACGAGGAAGCCCAGCGCGCCTACGACCGCGTGAAGGACGGCCCCGATGAAGATCAACTCGCGCTGCTCGAGGCGCGTCTCGAGGCGGCCGGGGCGGGCGTCGCCGCGTTCGCCATCACCGCGCCGTTCGATGGGACGGTGATGGACGTCAACGCGGCAGTGGGCCGGCAGGCGGGTCCCGAAACCTGGGCGGTGAAGATCGCCGACACAAGCGCGTGGTACGTGGAAACCAGCGACCTGACCGAACTCGAAGTGGTCAAGATCGCGGTGGGGCTGCAGGCCTCGCTCGTCCCCGATGCCCTGCCCGACGCGCAGATGACCGGCGCGGTCGAGTCCATCAGCCAGGCCCACCTCATGCAGGGCGGCGATATTTTGTATCGCGTGAAGATCAAGGTGGACGAAGTTGACCCGCGCGTGTTGTGGGGCATGACGGTGGAGATCACCTTCGAGGCGCTGGAATAATCCGTACACGGATTACGCGGATTGGACGGATTTCACGGATTTTCAAAAATCCGTGCGAATCCGTCTTTTCCGTGAAATCCGTGTACAAGACGGTATAATTCTTTTCATGCCAAAACCCCGCCCTTTGACCGGCTCGAAGCCCCGTCCCCTCGACCCCGAAGCCAAACCCGACGATCGCGTGGACAACGCCCTCCGCCCGCAGAAACTTAGCGACCTCATCGGCCAGGATCAGGTGAAGGAAAATCTTGCCATCCTCATCGCGGCGGCGCGTGGACGCGGCGAGGCGCTCGATCACGTCCTCTTTTACGGACCGCCCGGCCTCGGCAAGACCACCCTCGCGCACGTGGTCGCCAACGAGATGGGAGTCAACGTGAAGGTGACGGCGGGACCCGCCATCGAACGCGCCGGCGACCTGGCGGCGATTCTCACCAACCTTCGGGCGGGGGACGTGTTATTCATTGACGAAGTCCACCGCCTCGGCCGCGCCGTGGAAGAGGTGCTGTATCCCGCGATGGAGGATTTCGCGCTCGACATCGTGATCGGCAAGGGGCCTTCGGCGCGCTCCATCCGTCTGAAGTTGCCGCGCTTCACGGTGGTCGGCGCGACGACGCGGCTGGCGCTGGTCACCGCGCCGCTGCGGGCGCGCTTCGGGGCGGTCTATCGGCTGGATTACTACGATCTGGCGGCGATGCAGGCCATCGTCTTACGCGCCGCATTCCTGCTGAACGTGGAGGTGGCCGCGGACGGGGTGGAGGAGATCGCCCGCCGCGCGCGCGGGACGCCGCGCGTCGCCCTCCGCCTGCTGCGACGCGTGCGCGACTTCGCCCAGGTGCGCGCGGACGGGCGCATCAGCCGCAAGGTCGCGCGGGAAGCGTTGGATTTGCTGGCGGTTGATCCGCTCGGTCTCGATGACGTTGACCGCCGCGTGCTGAAGACCATCATCGAAAAATACAGCGGCGGCCCGGTGGGACTGAACACGATTGCCGCGTCCATCAGCGAGGAGCAGGATACGATCATGGACGTGGTCGAGCCGTACCTGCTGCAATTGGGCTTTCTGGATCGCACGCCGCAGGGACGCGTCGCGACCAAATCCGCTTACGAGCATTTGGGGCTGGAGTGGAGGGAGGAGGGGCAGCCGAGGCTCTTGTAGTCGAAGATTTCTCTACCGTACAAATGCGAGTAAATTTCGTCACTGCGAGGAGGGCGAACTCCCCGACGAAGCAGTCTCCCGTCACGAGCGGGGATTGCTTCGGAAAGAACACCCTCGCAATGACGGATGTACGGCAGAGAATCGAAGGCCAAAAGTCGAAAGTCGGTCGAAAAATTGGGCTTTAAAATGGGATCGGAAATTCCATTTTGCATTGCAATTTTGGGTCGAAAATCTCATTTTGCATTGTAATTTGGGGTCGGAAATCTCATTTTGCATGGTAAAATTGCGATATGTATCCACGATTGCTTGCTCCCAATAAAAAGAATAGTGTGCTGTTATTTGGCCCGCGCGCCACAGGAAAGACCACCTGGGCGTTGAATTACTATCCCGATGCGCTGAGATTCGATCTGCTCGACTCGGAAACTTATAAGGAACTTTTGGCAAGGCCAAATCGCCTTGCCGATTACATCCCGCCTGATTTCAGTGGGCAGGTGTTGCTCGATGAAATCCAGAGAATCCCCGATTTGCTGAACGAAGTCCATCGTCTGATCGAATCGCGCAAACTTATCTTCATTCTGACAGGCAGCAGCGCCCGCAAACTCAGGCGCAAGGGACACAACCTGCTCGCGGGACGGGCTCTCAGTTACCACATGCACCCTTTGACCGCTCTTGAAATGAAAGACGATTTTTCGGTTGAACGGGCCTTGAGCAGGGGGTTGTTGCCCCTGGCGCAACAGGATGGCTACGAAAAATATCTTCAAACCTATGTTCAAACCTATCTCGAACAGGAAATATTGCAGGAAGGTCTGACTCGAAATCTTTCCGCTTTCAGCAGGTTCATGGAAGTGGCGAGTCTCTCACAGGGGCAGGTTTTGAACATCTCGAATGTTGCCCGTGAGGCGGCAATCGAAAGGTCGGTTGTCGCCGGCTATTTCGAGATTTTGAGAGACTTGATGATCGGTTACTTTCTTCCGCCATTTACGAAGAAAGCCAAGCGCAGGTTGATCAGCCATCCCAAATTCTATTATTTCGATCCGGGCGTGTATCGCGCCATCCGCCCGATGGGACCTTACGACATGCCGGAAGAATTGGGCGGGATCAGCCTTGAAACGCTGGTCCACCAGCAGATTAATGCAGTTAACGACTTGCTGGAACTTGGATATAAGATGTATTACTTTCGAACCGCCACCGGCGTGGAAGTGGATTTCATTCTGTACGGGAAAAAAGGCATCAAAGCCATCGAAGTCAAAGCGGCAGAACGTTTTCAAGACAAGATGCTGGATGGTTTGAAAAAATTTCGCGCCGATTATCCCGAAGCGAAATGCTTCCTCCTGTATGGCGGGGAACAAAAATTGTATGTGGACGATATAATCGTGTTGCCCATCCAGGAGGCGTGCCTGACGATGGATAAGTGGTTGTAGCTGTGGAAACCATCGGCCGTACCCTCATGCTCGGCGGGATTGTCCTGTTTTTGGTGGGCGGCGGACTCTACCTTTCCGCCAAATTCGGCCTGCCGCTGGGACGCCTGCCCGGCGACATCCGCATCAAGCGCGAGGGGTTCACGTTTTACTTCCCGATCGCGAGCGCGATTTTGGTCTCGGTGGCGCTGACGATTTTGGTGAATGTGATTGTTCGACTTTGGAAGAAGTAACAAGCAGGTGGCAGGTAGGAGGAAGCGATGGATGACTTTTGGAAAAACAATGGCAGTACAATCCTGGTGGGAGTCGTCACCGCGATTGTTGTCCTGATTCTTTCGGAACCGATCAAAGCCTTGTTCAAGAAAATCGGGACGTGGTTCGATGGTTTCTTTCAATCCCTCGGGTTTGGATTTCAGAAACGCTATTACCGCGCCCTGATCCACGCGCACCAGTGGCTGAAACTCATCGGCATTTACAACCCGTCCGACCTTCATGCTCCGCGCTTGAAGGAAGTGTACGTTTCCCTGCGGGTGAATACCGCCAAAGAGAGCCCAACCATCCTTTGGAATCGGGTTTTCAACGAGAAAGAGAAGCACATCGTCATCCTTGGACAACCCGGCGCAGGGAAATCCACTTTGCTGGATTATCTCACCCTGATTTTCACGGGGCACATCAACTATCCCCTGCGCGCAGACTTGAAGAAGCCCCTGCCCATTTTTGTGCGCCTGCGCGACCTGGGTACACGGCAACTTTTGCAGTGGCTCGAATCGCCCGCCAATGTCGGCTTGAAAAAAGTCCCTGCGGGCTATTTCGAGCGTAATTTAAAGAGCGGGAACTGCATCGTCTTTTTGGATGGATTGGATGAAGTGCTGGATGAGCAGGTTCACAAGCATGTGGTGGGTGAGATCTTATCCTTTGCGAATGAATATCCCGATAATTGGATCGTTGTCACCTGCCGCGTGGCGGGTTGGCGCGAACAACTGCCGAATTTCCGCCAGTACAGTGTGCAGGAGTTCGACCGCGACGATGTGCGCCAGTTTATCGGCAATTGGTACCGCGAGGTGACGCGCACCGAGGAGAACAACAAACTCGGCGCATCGCCCAGACCCGAAGCGATCCGCGAAGCCGAGGAGCGCGCCTACCAGGTCTCGCTGAAACAGGCGGAAAACCTGTGGGAGGCGTTGTTGAAGAACGAAAGCCTGCTCCGCATAGCGCGTACGCCCTTGATCTTGTCTTTGGTCACGCTGGTACACAAAAATCGCACCGCCGACCTGCCCAAGGGACGCGCCCGTCTGTACCGCGAATGCCTCGATATTCTGCTGGATATTTGGGACAGCAAGGACAAGGGCATTGTCCTGCCCGACGCGCCTTCGCCCAACGACAAACTCTTTGCGCTCAAGACCATCGCCTTCCATTACGTGGAGCAGGGATTGCTGGAGATGGATATCGAGGGCCTGGAGAAACTGGTCGCGCCCCTGCTCAAAGACCTGACGAAGCAGGTCGGCGCACAGAGTTTGATCCGCCAGATTCACGAACGCTCCGGCGTTCTTGTGGAGCAGGCCATCGGCAAATACGGCTTTGCCCACCGCGCCCTGCACGATTATCTCGCCGCCTGCCACGTCGCCGAACAAAACCTGGATTCCCTTCTCGTGGCTCATGCCGCCGAGGAACGCTGGCGCGAGGTGATTCTCATCGCCATTGGGCTGGTACAGCCGAAACAGCGCGCCGAGGCGCTTCTCCAATCCCTTTTGCGGCAAAGCGGCGAAAATGCCGCCAGTTTGGCGGTGGCGGGCTGGAGTTTGGCGGAGGATATTCAAGTCGGCGAAGAGATTCGTTCCAGCATAAAACTCAGGATTGTGGGACAGTTGCAGAAGGCCCAGGGGGCAGCCGATTTTGGTCTGTTGAGCGGCGCGCTCATGGATACCGATCCAGCCGCCTTCCAGGAGTGGATTCGCTCGGTGATCCTTTCCAGGGATCCCGACCTGCGCAAGCGGGTGATGAACTTGATCCCCGACCTGGGAACGGAGAAAAGCGCCCCGTTCATCTCCCTCTTGACGAAAATTCTGGATGACACCCACGCCGGGTCGGACCTGCGCGCCCAATCCGCGCTGACGCTGGCCAGGCTCGCGCCTATTCCCGATAGCGAATTATGGCGCTCCATTGACAATGCCCGCAACGAAAAGGACCCATCCCTGCGTTCCGCCGCCACCTGGGCCGCTTGCGAGTTGGGGCATTTCGAGCAACTCGGCTTGGTAAAGGCGCCTGCCGGCGAATTTTTGATGGGCAGCGCCGATACGGATCGTGAGGCATACGATGATGAAAAGCCGCAGCATACAATCTACCTGCCCACCTACTACATCGGCAAATATCCCGTCACGGTGGACGAGTATCGCGCCTTTGTGCAGGAGACTCAATACGAAACATCTGAAAAAGGCAGCCTCAAAGGTGTTGGAAATCATCCCGTCGTGTATGTGACTTGGAAAGACGCGCTGGCCTTCGCGCGTTGGAAAGGCGTGACCCTGCCGAGCGAGGCCGAATGGGAGAAGGCCGCCAGTTGGGACGATAAAAAGAAAGAAAAACGGATCTATCCATGGGGAAAGGATTGGCTCGAGAATCATGCCAACACATCTGAGTATTGGGGCAGGCCGCGCAGTTTTTGGGAGCGCATACGTCGCAAAGAAACAGGCGCGGCGACAACTCCCGTGGGTTTCTTCTCTCCGCGGGGCGATTCCCCTTACGGTTGCGCCGATATGTCCGGCAATGTTTGGGAATGGACGCGCAGTGTTAGGAAGGAATATCCCTATGATCCCAACGATGGCCGCGAAGATGAAAACGCTTCTGGACGCCGTGCGCTGCGTGGCGGTTCCTTCATCTACTTTCGCGGGCTCGCCCGTTGCGCTGTCCGCTACGACTTCGGCATTGACAACCTCGACGGCAGCTTCGGTTTTCGTGTGGCGGCGTCCCCTGTTCTCTCCTGAAATGTTCTTGGGTTCTGATTTCTGAAATTCTGGATTCTGAAGCCGCTGTTTTTCGCTCGCCATGTGGGTTGGAAGATCAGCCCTCCGCCGTAAGGCGGAAAAATTTTTTGAAAATTTCAAGACCTGACAGGTTTTCGCAGAACCATCCTCAATCGGGTAGATCCTTATTCACGGAATCCTGGTCGGCCAACGCCACGATAAAACCTGTTAGATCTCATCGGAGGAAACATGGAAGAATCACCCATCTTCACCAAAACCTATGACTTGCTGCTCTGGCTCATTCCCGCCACGCAGAAATTTCCCAAAGACCAGCGCTTTGTTTTGGCAAAACGAATTCAGGACAAGGCTTTTGAATTCCAGGAGGAAATCATTGCCGCCGGGTTGGGCGTTGAAAAAACGCGCCATTTGCAGGAGGCGGATGTCCGCCTGCGGCAATTGCAGGTGTATATCCGCATGAGCGTTGATTTGAAATTCATCACGGTCAGGCAATACGAACACGTCAGCAAAATGACGGTGGAGATCGGGAAGATTTTGGGCGGGTGGCGCAAGAAAGCGGGGGTATAATGCAGGCGCGTTCGGGAAATCGAACGCAGGGCCGGCCGATGAACGCCGTGCGCTGCGTGGCGGTTCCTTCATCAACAATCGCAGGAACGCCCGTTGCGCTGTCCGCAACGACAACGACATTGACAACCTCAACAACAACATCGGTTTTCGTGTGGCGGCGTCCCATTTCTTCCCGGTTCCGGTACCGCAAGATGGAATCTTGCGCTGCCACTTCCGCCGGAAATGCTTTCCGCCCACGGACGGAAGCCGAGGCAAAACAGGAGAGAAAGCGCGGCTGCGCCCTGGCTGGGCGTTTTCCGTTTTCATCAATGGGCGGTGGAGGCGGGTTGCCCCTGCGGGGGAAGGCGCTCAGGCAAATATAAAAGAGCCCCGCTCGTTGGAGTAGCGTTTCGCGAATCTCCGAGCGGGGCGCCCTTTATTATCCACAGGACTGCTTCGCTTGTGAACACCTCCGACTTCGACTACTCCCTCCCCGCCTCCTCCATCGCCCAGACTCCTCTCGAGCCGCGCGACTCCTCGCGCCTCCTCATCCTGGAACGTGGAACGTGGAACGTGGAACACCGCCTCTTCCGCGACATCGGCGATTACCTCCGCCCGGGCGATCTCCTCGTCCTCAACCGGACGCGCGTCATCCCGGCGCGCATCTTCGCCCGCAAACCCACGGGCGGACGCGTGGAACTCCTGCTCCTCCGCCGCCGCGACCTGTCCACGTGGGAGGCGCTGGTGGGTGGGAAGGGTCTGCGCGTAGGCAGTGTTGTGCAGGTGGAGTCCGACGACTCCAGTCGTCGAGGCGCAAAGTCTGGAGACTTTGCACTCCGCGAAGACCTGGCGCTCCGCGGTGACTTTGCGCTCCGCGCGGAAATTATCGAAATCCTGAATGGCTCGGAGCGGTTGATCCGTTTCGCCGAACCTATCGAGCCGTACTTCCCCAAAGTGGGACACGTCCCCCTGCCGCCGTACATCCACGAAGAACTCAAAGACCCCGAACGCTACCAGACCGTCTACGCCCGCGAGCCTGGTTCCGCCGCCGCGCCGACCGCCGGTCTCCACTTCACCCCGCGCCTGCTTGATGAGTTGCAGGGGAAGGGCGTGAGAATCGCCTACGTCACCCTCCATGTCGGTCTCGACACCTTCGCCCCTGTCACTGAAGAAAATCCCGAGCAACACAAAATCCACACCGAATGGTGCGAACTTCCACCGGAAACCGCCGATGCCATCAACCAAACCAAACAAACGGGCGGACGCGTGATTGCGGTAGGCACAACCTCCGTCCGCACTCTGGAAACTGCCGCCAATCATCAATTACCAACACTTGCACCTGGCGCAAGTGCAGGTGTTACCAATTACTCTGGTCCCACCTCCCTCTACATCCTCCCCGGCTGCCAATTCAAACTCGTAAACGCGCTAATTACCAATTTCCATTTACCCAAATCCACCCTCCTCATGCTCGTCAGCGCCTTCGCGGGCCGCGAAAAGATTCTCGAAACGTATCAAGTCGCCATCCGCGAAGGCTACCGCTTCTACTCGTTTGGCGATGCCATGCTGATTCTTTAGGTGTCAGGTGCGAGGTGTCACGTGTCAGGTACAATTGATTGAGCCACCTGACACCTGACACCTGACACCTGACACCTGAAACCTGACACCTGAAACCTGACACCTGACACCTGACACCTGAAACCTGAAACCTGAAACCTGACACTTGACACCTGACACCAACCCATGTCTCTCACTTCTCTCAACTCCGAAATCATTGCCTGCCGAAAATGCCCCCGCCTCGTGGAATGGCGCGAGCAGGTGGCGCGTGAAAAACGCAAAGCCTACAAAGACGAGGAATACTGGGGCAAACCCGTCCCCGGCTTCGGCGACCCGAAAGCCCGCGTCCTCGCGGTGGGACTCGCCCCCGGCGCGCACGGCTCGAACCGCACGGGACGCCAATTCACGGGCGACGCCTCGGGCGGCTTCCTCTATCCCGCCCTCTTCCGCGCCGGGTTCGCGAACCAGCCTCACTCGTCCGCGCGAAGCGATGGGCTAGAACTGCGCGATCTCTACGTCACCGCCTCCGCTCGTTGCGCGCCGCCGGGCAACAAGCCCACGTCCGAAGAACTCGACAACTGCCGGCCCTTCCTCGAACGCGAAATCGAAATCATCCAGCCGAAGGTCATCGTTGTTTTAGGCCGCGTCGCCTTCGAGAGAATTCTCGGAATCGTCAACGCCCGAAACAACGGATTCAAGTTTTTTCATGGCGCAAGGTACGAACTCCCGCCTTCATCTCTCATCTTTCATCCTTCATCCTTGTTGTGTTCCTATCACCCCAGCCAGCAAAACACCTCCACCAAAAAATTGACCGTCGCCATGTTCGATGAAATTTGGAAGAAAGCAAGAGACCTTTTGAAATGACCCTTCTCATTCCCGGCGAACCCGCGCCCGAATTCGAAATTGACGATCTCAACGGCCGCCGCGTCCGTCTCACCGATTTTCGCGGCCAGCCCGTCCTGCTCTACTTCCTGCGCGGCTTTATGTGACCTTACTGCCGCGCGTCGTTGGCGCGCCTGCGCGACGAGTACGAAAAATTTGCAGGGCGCGGCGCGGTCGTCCTCGCCGTCGGCCCGAACACCGAAGCCGCCTTCCAGAAATATTGGACGAACGAAAACATCCCCTTCATCGGCCTGCCCGACCCCGAGCATCGCGTCGCGGCCCTCTATCGCCAGCGGATCAACCTCTTCAAACTCGGACGCATGCCGCTCGTCTGCATCATTGACCGAACGGGCCGCATCCGCTTCGCGCATTACGGCGCCTCGATGTCCGACATCCCCGAAAATGAAACATTGCTTGGCGTAATAGATCAACTCAACGCGATGTCCAACTGATTGCCAATTACCAATTACTGAACACTGATTACTGGTAACTGATCACTGATGACCAACCCTCCCCTCGGACGCATCGCCTTCCTCGGCTCCGGCGAGACCTCCCTCGCGGGCGGCCGCATCTTCGAGACTCTCGCCCGCCTCCTTCCCGACCCGCCGCGGGTCGCCGTTCTCGAGACGCCGGCCGGCTTCGAGTTGAACTCCGCCTCCGTCGCGGGACGCGTGGCCGACTTTCTCAGGACGCGTTTGCAAAATTACAACCCGTCTGTAAATGTAATCCCCGCGCGCAAACGCGGCACCGCATTCAGCCCCGACGACCCCGAAATCCTAAAACCACTTCTCGACGCCAATCTCATTTTCATGGGGCCGGGCAGTCCCACCTACGCGGTGCGCCAATTGAAAGAGTCCCTCGCCTGGAACATCGTCCGCGCCCGTCATCGCCTCGGCGCGACGCTGGTCTTCGCCTCCGCCGCCACCATTTCCGTCGGCGCGTGGGTGCTGCCCGTTTACGAAATCTACAAAGTGGGCGAGGATGTCCGTGCCTTGCCGGGTCTCGACTTGTTCTCTGACTTCGGTCTGCCGCTTTCCTTCATCCCGCATTGGAACAACGCCGAGGGCGGCGCGGATTTGGACACCAGCCGCTGTTTCGTCGGCATGGAGCGATTCGCGCAGTGGTGCGACCTGCTCCCGTCCGATCACACGATTGTCGGTTTGGATGAGCATACCGGATTGATCCTGGATTTTGTAAATAATGAGTGTACGGTCAATGGGGTGAGTTCCGTTTCGCTGGTGCGCGAGTGCAATCCAGAGATATATGCGGCGGGGAAAAATTTTCCATTGACTGAATTGGGGAATTTCGAACTGCCCGCGCTCGAAGACAGTCTCTCGCCCGACGCGCTGGAATTGATTCGGGGGGCGTCGCGCGTCGAGGAAGAATCTCCCGATGCGGAGGCGCTGTCCCTGCTTGAAGCGCGTGGACGGGCGCGCGCGTCGAAGGATTGGGCCGAGGCCGACCGCATTCGCGACGAGATCGCCTCGCGCGGCTGGGCTGTTATTGATACTGCCAATGGTCAAGCGGTGAAGAGGATCTCCAGCCAATCTTAAATTTACAATCCTTTGCTTTTTGCCGTCATTGCGGAGGCCGATGGTCGAGTAGGCGGTGTTCGCCCGCCGTATCGAGACCGAGGCCGGCGAAGCGATCTGTTCCGGTGAGGGAGATTGCCTCTCTGCGCCCGCAACGACGAACATGCCGCAACCTTAAATTTTAAGATTGAACGATCTTTGATCGCCGAATCATTCACGCGCTCCCTGCTTCGAGCGCGTGAATGGTTTAAATTTTCAACCTTAAAGTTTTTCTTTTGAACGAATCTTAAGGTCTAAAAACCTTGATTCCTATTCGGAATGTAGTATAAATCGAATCGAAATCGATTCACTGAAAGGAGAATCTTAAAGAAAAAAATGGACATGGAAGATTCATTAATCGCCCTCGTCTTTAATCAGGAAGAAGAAGTTCCAAAAGGCGAGTCGCAGGATCTGATCGCCCTTCAATACACGACAAAAACTGCCAACTCCATTTTCGAGGCGCTCAAACGTCTGGGTTATCCGACGGTGATGGTGCCGGTCAGGAACGATCTCGGCGCGTTGGAGCGCGATCTGAGTCTATACTCTCCGCGCAACACATTTATCTTCAACATCTGCGACGGCTTCGCGGGGGACAATTTCAGCGCCTCGCTCATTCCGCGGTTACTCAGAGAATTGGGATACAAGCACACCGGCTCGCGCGCCGAGGCCATCCGCCTTTGCACGGACAAGGCGCGCGCCAAGCAGCGCCTCCTCAGGCAGGGCGTTCCGACTCCCGCGTACCAGATCTTCTCGCGGCCCAAAGGCGCGGTGTCGCTGCCGTTTCCAGCCATCGTCAAACCCGTCCATGAGGACGCCAGCATGGGCATTGACGAAAAAGCGGTGGTGACAAATCCGGTGGATATGTTCCAGCGCGTGGACTACGTGGTGAGCGAATACGCCCAGCCCGCGCTCGTGGAGGAATACATCACGGGTCGCGAGTTCTCCGTCTCGATGTGGGGCAACGGAACGATGGAAGTGATGCCTATCTCGGAGCACGATTTCTCCGCGATCAATGATCCGCTCAAATCGCTCCTCACCTACGAATCGAAATGGGTCGAAGATTCCTTCACCTATAATTCGTTTGGCGTGATCTGCCCCGCGGACCTGAACCGAAACGAAGAGGAGACCATCAAGACCACGGCGGTCAATGCCTTCCGCGCCATGGGACTGCGCGACTTCGGCCGCGTGGACATGCGTTACCGCGCTGGTATTCCATACGTAATTGATATCAACGAGATTCCCGACCTCTCTCCCGACGCGGGATTCGCCAACAGCGCGGAAAAAGCGGGCTATTCCTACGACAAGATGGTGAGCCGCATCCTCAACCTTGCCCTGCACCGCGAGGGCTGGCGATGATCGTAGAACCGGCAAAACCAGAAGACCGCCAGGGCATCCTGGCGGTCACCGCGAAGATTGATATTTTCACGGATGAGGAGAAGGACACCGTCGGCGAGTTGTGGGATGACGGCGAATACAATTTCCTGGTGGCGCGTCACGAGGGACGGGTGGTCGGATTCACCTGCTACGAGGAGCGCGCGTTGACCGAGGGGACGTACGACCTGTACTGGATCGCGGTGGACCCGTCGGCGCGGAGGCTGGGGGTGGGGAAAGCCCTGATGCGCGCCACCGAGTCCGAGGTCGGGAAAAGAGGCGGGCGGCTGCTCGTCGTCGAAACCTCGGGGCTGGATTCCTACGCGTCCACGCGCACATTCTACGAATCGATCGGATACGAAAAGGAGGCGGTCATCCGCGATTTCTATAAAGTGGGGGATGATTTGGTGATGTATACCCTGCACTTCTAAAAACGGTGGGGCGGAATGTCACATCGTACTCGAAGAGTATTCCGCCCCACGCCCTACAACTGCGCGCCGGATTCATTGGGCACGATCAGCGCCATGATGAAGTAGGCCAGCAAAACGCCGGGGCCGGTGACGAAGAAGAGCAGGACGAAGATCAGGCGCACGACGGTGGGGTCCATGCCCATGTATTCGGCCAGCCCCGCGCACACGCCTGCGACCATGCGGTCTTTGGCGCTGCGGGTGAGTAGTTTGGTGTTCATCGGTTTCTCCTTTGTATTTTCTGGACAGACATACGCAGGAAGGGGGAGGGAGGTTGCAGTACCTACTTCTCCACTGGATGCCTCAATACCGTTTTCATCTTATCAGGCGAGACGCGGCGCGGATCGCTCATGTAGATTTCGTGATGTTTGCCGCCGCGTCCCACCAGATCGTGATAGCCCTGCTCGGCCGCGAAATCGAGCATGATTTTCAGCGTGGCGGGTTCGGCGGCATACGGCCCGATGTGCATCATCTGGACGGCGAGTCCCTCCTCGAAATGTCCGAGTCGCAATTTTGAAAGTGACGGCGAGTCGCCGCGCTTCTTGCGGACTTGCTGGCGTGCTTCCTCGAACATTTCCTGCGTGATGAAATCGGGTTGGAGCATCATCAGGGTGTAGAACCAGTTATCCTTCACGGTGATGTCGAACTTGCCGTCCTCCACCCACCACAATCCCTCCAGCGCCATGACGGGGTAATCAATCGGATTGGTTTTTCGCTTTTTCGCCGCGAACTTCAACGTGTACGAAATTCCATACAATCCCATCATGGCCTCGGCGAAGGCGGGCGATTTTCCAGGCTCGCTTCCCTTCTCGATGGCGCCGTCAATCATCGCGAATTGCCAGCGCGGCACGGTGATGATCTCCGGTTTTTTGGCGGATGGCTGGTAGAAAGCTTTCAAATCTTTTTTCGCAGTACCGCATAACTTGCTTTTTGATTATTGCTGGTCCCCCCTACATTTGGCCTAAAATGACACTTGAAGTCCGTTTTAGCCAAAATGTG
>DAOUMJ010000063.1:0-19506 GCA_034411715.1 Anaerolineales bacterium
TCGCCGCCCACCGATTCGACGCGCTCCTTCATCCCCGCCAGACCCCAGCCGTGCGGCGGATGGAAGGTCTGCGCGGGATCGAATCCGCGCCCATGATCGGCGACGCGCAGGACGACCTCCCCTTCCGAAAACGCGATCTCCACGCGTCCCTCCTGAACCTGGGAGTGGATCGCCAGATTCTTCAGCGCCTCCTGCCCCACGCGGTAGAGCGCGGTCTCCACCAGCGGGTCCAACCGACGCGGTTCGCCGCGCACGTCGAAACCCAATTCCAGGTTGAACTTTTGACGTTTGTATTCGCACAAAAATCGCAGGGCGGGGACGAGACCCAGGTCGTCCAGCTGCGAAGGCCGCAGGTCGTGGACGAGGCGGTAGATGCCGCGCGACATGTCGGCGCTGAGCGACTCCAGTCGTTCCACCGTCCTCTTCATATCCGTCTTGTGTAATCGTTCGTTGCGGAGAGTCGCCAGTTCCAGCGTGAAGGCCGAAAGCGTCTGGGCGGTCTCGTCGTGGAGTTCGCGCGCGATTCGGGCGCGCTCGTCCTCCTGCGCGCGCACGATGTGTTGTAACAATTCGCGCCGCAAGGCTTCCTGTTCCTCCAGCGCCTTCAAGCGCGCCTCCTGCGCGGCGAACAATTCGCACTTGCGTATCTCGTCGGCGGCCTGCGTGGCGCGCAGCAAACCAACGGTGACGGCCACCGCCATGGCCGTTCGCACGAGTTGGATGGGAAACCCGATCGTTGCAAGGAAGGATTCCTGGTTGACGAGATTGGCGGGAAACATCGCTATCGAATGAACGAACAACTGCGTCAGCGCGTAAAAGACAAAGGCCAGCGCGGCCAGGTTCAGGTTCCGGCCGAGGCGGGGGCTTTCGTCCCGCGTCTGCAAACTGCGGACGCGCAATCCCATCGCGGCCAGCGCCGAGGCCGGCACGGCCAGCAGATAGCGCGCCAGCGCGTCCAACACGTTCTGCCAGGGCGTTTCGTTGTGGCGATAGGTCAGGAGGGCGCTCGCCAGGATGAAAATAAAATAACCCGCCAGGGCAAAATACATCACGCGATAACGGCGCGCCAATGGGCGCTTCACCATCCCCAGGGCTTGAAAGGCGAACAACATCAAAGAGGAGAACGAACCGATCAACAGCCCCAGCCTGAGCCACGGCAGCCATTCGGCCAGGGGTGTGCCCAACGCGCCTGCCTGCATCAGATACGATTCCAGCCACTCGTGCGTCCCGTGAATCAAGCCGAAGCCCGCCAGCGGGCGCAGCAGGCGCGCTTCCATCAGCGTCGAATCGCGCCCCGCCTCCATCGCCATCGCCAACCCCATGCCGAAGAAGGCCAGGCCGTACACAAAAAAGACGATGAACAGGCTTTGATCGAGTCCCATTCGATCTGCCCTCCATTGGGTATTGTACAACAAAGCCTTTGCGAATTCGGCATAGAACCCATCATCTTGTTGGCGTGACTTTCATCCCCGATCGCGCCCGGCTTTCCTGTAAATCACCCAATTTTTGTGATATAAAACACATACTCAAATCGGACACAAGCGCGTAAAATGGGGCAAATGCCCCATTCCCATCCAATACGGGATCAGGAGAATGTGTAAATGAGACGATTGACCGATAACGAATTGCGCGCCCGGCCGCGACTCCTGCTATGGGGCGCGGGACTGGCGCTCCTCGCGGCGGCTCTCGCGGGACTTTGGGCGGGCGCCGCCTCCGCCGCCCCCGCGCCGCAAGCCGCTTCCGCGCCCCAGTCCTCGAACGACGAGTGCCTCTTCTGTCACAGCCAGCCCGACAAGGTTTTGCAGGTTGGCGAAGACAGGGTTCTGCTCACCATAGACGGTCAGGCCTTCGGTGAATCCGTGCATGGAAAAGAGCAGGTGGCCTGCGCCGACTGCCACGCCGACGCGAAGAAATTCCCCCACCCCGATTATCCCAAGGACGGACTGCGCGAGTTCAACTTCGCGCTCTACGAAGCCACGCGCGCGGCCTGCCAATCCTGTCATGAAGAGGAAGCGGCCAACGCCATGAGCGGCGTCCACGAGCAGACGCTGGAGACGGGCAATCACAACGCGGCCGTCTGCGCCGACTGCCACAACCCGCACTACGCCGAATCGGCCGCCGAACGCGAAGAGGTTCCTGACGTATGCGCCCGCTGCCACAGCGACCTGGCCGCCACCTACAAGGCCAGCGTCCACGGCGAAGCGCTCCTGGCCGAATCCAACCCCGACGTGCCGAACTGCATCGTCTGTCACGGCAACCACAACATCACCGACCCGCGCACGGTGGAATTCCGCAACAACATCCCCCTGCTGTGCGCCCGCTGCCACACCGACGCGTCCGTCATGGACAAGTACGATATTTCCACCAACGTGCTGGATACCTACGTGGCCGATTATCACGGCACAACCGTCACCCTCTTCGAGCAGACCTCGCCCGACCTGCCCACCAACAAACCCGTCTGCACCGATTGCCACGGCACACACAACATCTCCAAAACCGACGATCCACAGACGGGGATTCAACTCAAGGAAAACCTGCTCGCCCGCTGCCAGCGCTGCCATCCCGACGCCACCGCCAACTTCCCCGATGCCTGGATGAGCCACTACGACGCCAGCCCCGAAAATTTCCCGCTGGTCTACTACGTGAATCTCTTTTACAAATTCTTCATCCCCGCGGTCATCGGAGGCATGCTGGTCTTCGTCGTTACAGACATCATTCGACGCGTGATCAATCGCGTGAAGGGAGGCGTTCACTAATGGCCGCCAAACAAAAAGTTATGAAAGAAGCGCAGAGAATGTACGTCCGCTTCACGCTGGCGCAGCGCGTCGAACACCTCGTCATGCTTCTCTCATTCGCCACGCTCGGCCTCACCGGCCTGCCGCAGAAATTCGCCGCGCACCCGCTGGCGGTATCCTTCGTCGGGTTCCTCGGCGGAATCGAAAACCTGCGCGCCATCCATCACGTGGCCGCCATCGTGATGATGCTCGGCACGATCTATCACATCATCGTGATCGGCTACAAAATTTTCGTGGAACGCCGCCGCATGACCATGCTCCCCATCCTGCAGGACGCGAAGGACGCGTTCTTTGCCCTGCTCTACAATATCGGCCTGCGAAAATCCCGCCCGCAAATGGGACGCTACACCTTCGAGGAAAAAGCCGAATACTGGGCCTTCGTGTGGGGGACGGTGGTGATGGGCTTTACCGGCTTCCTGATGTGGAATCCGATCACCGCCGCGAAATTCCTGCCCGGCGAATTCATCCCCGCCGCAAAAGCCGCGCACGGCGGCGAGGCGGTGCTGGCAGTTCTCGCCATCATCGTCTGGCATATCTACGGCGTGCATCTCAAGCGGTTCAACACAGCCATGTGGACGGGACGCCTGACCGAGGAGGAGATGCTCCACGAACATCCGCTCGAACTCGCGGACATAAAAGCAGGCGTGGCGGACCGGCCTGTGGACGCGGCGACGATTCGCAAACGCCAGCGCGTCTACTTCCCCCTCGCGGCCGCCCTGACCTTCGTCATGCTCCTCGGAGTCTACGGCTTCACCTCCGCCGAGGAGACCGCGCTGACGACCATCCCGCCCCAGCCGGAGAAGGTCGAGGCCTTCGTCCCGCAAACGCCGACCCCGATCCCGACCCCGATTCCCAGCCCGACGCCCACGCCGCGTCCGCCCACGCCCACCCCGGCCGCGGACGCGACCTCCGCCTCCCCGTCCGCCGGGCCGACGTGGAACAGCGTCATCGGCCCCCTGTTCGCGGAGAAGTGCGCGGGCTGTCACGGCGGCGCCAATCCCGCCGGCGGACTCAATCTCTCCTCGTACGCCTCCGCCCTCCTCGGCGGCGCGAACGGCCCGTGGTTCCTCGCGGGCGATTCTGCCAACAGCCTCATCATCCTTAAATTCACGAGCGGCGGTCATCCCTACGCGCCCCTGCTCGAGGAGGAACTCGCGCTCATCATGCAATGGATAGACGCGGGAGCGGCGGAATAATTTCCAATTTCACGCCAACGCCCTCTCCGCCGCGTCCTCCTTCACGCTGACGTGCGCTTCGGACATGTAGCGGTGATCCACCACCCTCAAATAGCGGACGCCGAGCGAGAAGGTGGCCAGGCCGAAGGCGATCACGCCCAGCCCGGCGCCGATCTCCACCAACGAGGGGGTGTAGGACGTATACGTCACGGTCGGGACGCCCGGCAGGTAGGAAACGATGACCAGGAACCCGCTCAGGTTCACATCCCAGCGATAAGCCGCCACCCCGCCAACGACGAGCAGCAGCGCCGCCATCCGCCAGAAGCGGTTTTGGCGCGTCCCCTGTTTGAGCAGGAGGATCATCGGGACGAGCGCGCCGAGGATGATCTCACCCACCCAGAAGTTGAAGGAGAGCGGGCCTTTGGTGATCAGGTCGAGGCCCTCGCTGCGTCCGGGCTGGTAGGTGTAGGTCATCGCCAGCCAGTCCCAGGCGCGGAAGTACAGGTAGGGGACGAGCGCCCAGCCGACGAAGTGCGCCAGCCGTTCCAGCAGGGAATCGTTGATGCGTGCCTTCGGGGTCAGGCGGGCCGAGAGCATCGAAGCGAAGATAGTGAGCGAGATGCCGCCCACGATGGCCGAGAACATGAACAGAACCGCCATTTCGGGCTTGTACCAGAACGGCCGCGCCTTCAGCACGCCATACACCGCGCCGAGCGAGGACTGGTGAAGCATGGAGAGGAACAACCCCGCGATGGCGAGATACGGCGCGTAATGATGGACGCGGCTCATCCTCCCCGCGAGTTTCGGAAAGCGATTCTTCAGCCATTCGAAGTTGGCGAGGATCGGCATGGACTCCAATACCAGTACGGTCAGGTAGAGACATACGCACATGGTCACTTCCCACAGGAGGGAGTGCGTGTTCCAATACACCACCGCGTGCCAGAAGCGGTCGGGGCGGCCGATGTCGAGCATGAGCGAGAGCATCGCCATCGTATACCCGATCAGCCCGATGAAGGTGGCAGTGCGCGCCACCGGCTCGTAGCGTTTCAGGCCGATGAGATAGACCGCCGCGCACAGGCTGAACGCGCCCGCGCTCAAGGCGATGGCCGACAGATCAATCGTAATCCATAATCCCCAGGGGACGAGATCGGTCAGGTTGGTGATGACCAGTCCCTTCCAGAAGACGAGGATGCCGCTCACCAGTCCAATGGCGAGCAGGAGGCCGAGGAAACCCAGCCAGAGCGTCCAGGCGTTCGCGGCGGGGAATTCGAGGCGCAGTTTGGCTTTCATGATTCCACCTCCACATCCATTTCCTTCGGGTCGGCGGGCAGGTAATACACGCGCGCGCCGGTGGCGAGGTCGTCACGCAGCCGGTAGGAAAAGTGATCCTTCAACGCCTGGCTGATGTTCGATTCAGAGTCGTTCAGGTCGCCGAAGATGCGCGCCCCGGTGGGGCAGGCGTTGACGCAGGCGGGGGTGGCTTGCGGGTCCACGCCGGGGGTCAGGCCGAGCGACAGGCCGCGATCAATGCGGTGGTAGCAAAACGAGCATTTCTCCGGCACCCCGCGCGGGCGGCGCTCCACTTCGGGTTTGCCCCACTCCGGCACGGTGGGATTCGTCCCCTCGAACTTTTCCCAGTTGAAGACGCGCGCCTGGTAGGGGCAGGCCGCTTCGCAATAGCGGCAGCCGATGCACTTGTCGTAGTCCATCATCACGATGCCGTCGTCGCGGTAGTAACTGGCGCCCACCATGCACACCTCCACGCAGGGAGCGCGCTCGCAGTGCATACACGGACGCGCCACGAACACCTTGTGCCCGCCCACCTCGCCGATCTCGCTGACCACGTTCCAGTTATTTTTCGGGGCGACATCGTTGTGAGCCTGGCAGGCCAGCGTGCAGTAATTACAGCCGGTGCATTTGGACTGATCTATGACCATGGCCCACTGGTGTTCCCCGCCCGGGGCCGAGCCGGAGGCCCGCGCCTCCTTCACAAGGCGGGTTCCGGCCGCGGCCGCCGCGCCGAAGGCGGTCAGTTTCAGGAAATCACGTCGGGAGAATTTGATCTCACTCATTGGATTCCTCCTCGTGGTGATGTTTGGACACGCGGTGGTATAAACGCTCCAGCCACGGCGCCAGCACCATGCCGGCCGCCAGCCCCACCAGTCCCGCGAGACCGGCGTACCCCACCGGGCTGACCGGGGACGGTTCGCTCGTCACGGACGTTGGGGCGGTCGCGCTCGTGGACGCGTTTCCCCCGGCCGCGATAGTCTCCTCGGTCGGAACGGAGGCTTCGCTGGTCGGGCCGTGCATCTGGTCGGCGTGGCAGGTGGTACAGGTCTTCAGGCTGGCCTGGAAGGAGTGGTCGGGCATGGAATGTGGTTCGCGACTCTGGTTTTCGAGGTGCTCCACGTGGCATTGCACGCACGATACGCCCTGCGCATGGTGCTTGGAATACGGGAATTCCATGCTGACTTCCTTGTGACAGTTGATGCACAGATCTGAACCGTCGCTGTAGGCATCCGCCGCGCCTTCCTGGGAGGCGATCCGTTTGACCGAGGCGCTGTGCGGATCGTGGCAGACGATACAGTTCATCCCGCGCTGGTAGTGCGTGCTTCCCTGCCAGTCCTGCCAGCCGAAGCGGGTGTCGCTGTGGCAGCGCCCGCACAGATCGGGCGAGCGGTTCATTTCCATGGGTGTTTTGGGGTGGTCGGGATCGGCTGGGCCGTGGCAGGCTTCGCAGGTCACACCGTCGGCCTTCCAGGTGGCGGTGGCGGGATCGTAGCCCGTCACATGGCAGACCAGGCACGCGCCCGGCTTGCCCTGGCCTTCCCAGGCCTTAACGAAGACCGGATCGTCCCCGGCCTGTCCGTGCAGGCCGGATTGCCACGCGGTCTGGTACTCGGTGTGACAGACCGCGCAGGGCTGTTCGTCCCCCTGCGCGCCCGGCGCGGGCGGCGTGACATCCTGCGCGCTGGCGAAGATCAGGGTCACGCCCGCGGCCAGCAGGGCGAACATGAGGGCGATGATGAAACGTTCCAAACGAGTGAACATGGTTCCTCCTCACCTAAGGGTGTGCGGTTGTGTGAATTGAAGCGGGGAGGGGCGCGGGGATGGGCGCCTGGCGGAATACATCACAGGTAAGGCAGGCCTCGGACAAATACCCGTTGGACTGGCGATGCAATTGCCAGCACGGTTCCGCGGAAGTGGGCGCGGGACATGCTTTCATCTTTTCCGCCGGGCAGTTGTGGATCTCCCAACAGCGCGGTTTTTCGACTTCGAGCGGCGCGGGCATGGACGCGGCCTCCTCCTGCCAGCGTACGTCTATCTTGCGCAGGACGTACACCGCCAGGAGGGTGATGGCGATGGGGATCGCCAGCCGCAATGCCAGCCCGGCCAGGATGGCAAGAACGGAATTGATCCATTCCATGCTTCACCTCACATTCCGTAACGGCGTCGGGGTTCGCGGTTGCGAAGCCATTCGCCGAGCAGGAGAAGCGCCCCAACGGGCAGAACCACTCGCAACAGGCCGAACAGGGCGAAATATTCAAGGGCGTTCATGGCATTCTCCTTTCTGAAATCTACTTTCACTTATAGTTTAGGCGTTTCGGGCGGCGGGGTAAATTCGGGCGTCCCCCCATCTTTTTTTGCCGTACAGACGAATCCCCCACGCGTCCAAATGGGGGCGCTCCCCCACGCACACCCCAGGGACGATTAGGCCGTTTTCCCCAACAAAAAAAAAGCCCGCCGCGTCCGCGACAGGCTGAATTACCCATTACTAACTGATGTTACGCAGTTCCCTCGTACCGCAACATTCATGTTGCCCTGGGATGCGAGATGAATCTCGCGGTACTGCGTAACGTGAGTTACTAATTACCAGGCTATGCTTTTATGATCCCCTTCCGAATCGCGTAGCGCACCAATTCCGCACGCGAATGGAGATTCAATTTTCGCATGATGTTTTCGCGATGCCTCTCCACCGTCTTCGGGCTGATGACCAGCGACGCGGCGATCTCGTCGTTGGTGGCGCCGTCCGCCAGGCGGGTCAACACCTCCTGCTCGCGTTCGGTCAGCCCGTCCAGCGCGGGCTTGTTCTCCTGTTCGCGTTCCTGCGAGAGATAATCCTTCACCAGCAGTTTGGCCAGCGAGGGATACAGATACACCTCGCCCGAAGCCGCGGCGCGAATGGCCGTGAGCAGTTCCTCGGGCGCGGCGCGTTTCGGCACGTATCCGGATGCGCCCGCCTCCAGCATCTTGAAAAAATATTCCTCGTCCTCGTGAATGGTCAACGCCACGATGGCGATGTCGGGGAATTTGGACTTGATGACGCGCGCCGCCTCGATGCCGGTCATGTCGGGCAGGCCGATGTCCATCAGGATGACGTTCGGCCGCGCGGACCCGGCGGCGGTCACGGCTTCCGAGCCGCTTCCCGCCTCCCCGACGATTTCCACGTCGCCCTCGCTGGCGAGCAGCATCCTCAATCCCGAACGGACGACGGCGTGGTCATCCACCAACAGCAGGCGAATCGTCATTTTGCGCCTCGCTTTCGTGCGAATAGGGAATGCGCGCCTCGATCAACGTGCCCTGCCCCGGCCCCGATTGCAGCGTGACCTTTCCGCCCAGCAGGGAGGCGCGCTCGCGCATGCCCGCCAACCCCAGCGAGGGACGGTTCGACTGGCGCATCTGCACCAGTTCGGGATCGAATCCCGTTCCGTCGTCGCGCAGGGAGATGTGGATGCCGCCGTTCTCGTAGGAAAGTTGCACGAAGACGCTGGTGGCGCCTGCGTGCTTGATGGTGTTGGTGAGCGCCTCCTGCATGATGCGGAAGGTGGCGATCTTGGTCGCTTCGGAAACGACTTGCTCCTCGCCGAAGATATCCACGCGGATCTTCAGCCCCGTCCGCTCGAAGACTTTGCCCGCGTACCAGCGCAGGGCGGCGGCCAGACCCAGGTCGTCGAGGTGGGAGGGGCGCAGGTCCGTGATGAGACGCTGCAATTCCGAGAGCGAATCGGAGGCGAGCGCTTCGAGATGGCGCAGGGTGTCGGCCGCGCGGGCGGGGTCCTTCGTCAGCGTGTTTTCCAATCCCCGCAGGCCGAGGCCGATGGCGGTCAGGGATTGACCCGTCTCGTCGTGCAGGTCGCGGGCGATGCGCTGGCGTTCCGCCTCCTGCGCGCCGACCACGCGTCGGAAGAGTTCCCCGCGCAGCGCCTCGCGTTGTTCGGCCTCGCGCAGTCGCGCCGCCTGAAGTTCCGCGATCTTGGCATCGGTCTCCACCTGGAAAGCGCGCAAAAAACGAACAACAAAGAAGGCCGCCGCGCTCGCCATGACGGCGCGAAAAATTTGAATCGGAAACCCAAACCAGGCATGGAATAGTTCGGTGTTGACGATATTGGAGGGAAAGAGCGGGCTGGGTTCGGTGAACAACTGCCCCACCAGGCCGTACCAGCCGAAGGCCACTGCGACCCACAGGCTGTCCTGCCCAAAGCGGACGAGACCCGCCCGGCGGAAGGCGCGCTGCTGGGCGATCAAGCCGACCGCCGCCAGCAAACTGGCGGGGATGGCCAGCGCGTAGCGCGTCCAGGAATCGGCCACGGCCAGCATTTCCGTGGACGTGAACCGCCCGCTGAAGACCGCCAGCCCGAAGACCCAGATGGTTTCGAGCGAAAGCGGCACGATCAAACTGACGCGCTGGGCGGTTTTGGTTTGAGAGAGCAGAAAACTGCCGAAAGCCGCCAGGGAGAGAAATGAAAAGGCCAGCATGGTGAGTTCCACACCCACCAGCCAGGGGTGACTCGTGTGACCCATCCCCGTCAGGATGATATCGAACATTTTGAGGAACTCGTGCACGCCATGCACGAGGCCAAATCCATACAATGGGCGCAGGGCTTTTCGCAGCCGCTCGTCGGAGGAACGCCCGCCTTCGAGCGCGACCAACAGACCCATGCTGAAGAACGCCAGGCCATACAGGAAGTAGATGACGGTATCGGTGAGCATGGGATGGGACTCTACAGTTTTTTACTCCTCCGCCCCGACCCGCAAGCGGGTGCCGCAGGTGCGGCAGAAGCGGTCGCCGCGGTGGGCGCGCGTCCCGCATTGCGGACAGTAGGTCTGCCCTTCCGCGGTTTCCTCGCTGGCGGCGTGGCGGCGGCGCGTGGACGGACGCGGGCGATTCGCGCCGCGCAGGTAATAGTAGAGTCCGCCCGCGATCATCAGGGCGCCGAACGCGCCGACCAGCCAGGGCAGGTAGGTATCCAGCGAGACCCGCCCGGCAGTATTCTCGTCCAGCGGCGCCGAGGGCTGGATCTTCATGAAGGAGATGCTGGGCGCGTCGGAGTCTTTGTTGTAACGGATTTGAAGCGTAAATGCCTGCCCCTGGGCGAGCGCGCCAAAATCGCCCGTGAAATAGGTCAGGCCGTCGGGGCTGGTCGCCACGCCGGGCAGGCTGGGGTCGGTCTGCACGGCGCCGGCATCGAAGGGCTGCTGCAATTCCACGTGGAGATTTTCCACCGCGTAATCGCCCGCCCATTCGTACGTGTAGGCGCGGCTCTTTCCCTCTTTGGAAAGCGACGGGTCGTAATATTCCAACTGGATGGCGGGCGCGGTCACCTCCAGGCTCACCTTCACCCATTTTCCATCCTGTTCGAGGGTATAAGGCGTATCGGCCACTGTGGCGGGAGTCTGGCCCACCGCCAGGGCGTGCGGTTTTTCGGCCGCAGCCGGGATGCGGAACGTCATCCTTGCAGGCAGGGGGGTGGTTGGGGAAACCCGTATATGGAGTATGATGAGCGCAGTCGGCTCATCATACTCCGGCCAGATCCAAACTTCCAGGGAACTCAGGCTGGGGCTTCCCTGCGCGCGGGCAGGCTGAAACGAGACGAGCAACCCCAGGAGCAACAGCAGGGGGAAAATCCGCCGCATGGCATTTCTCCTCGAGAAAATGATGGGCGAATCTTACCATGAAACGAGTCAGGCTCGCGCGGCCATGGCCTGCACCAGTTGCCAGCACACGCGGTTGACGGGCGTCGGCACGCCGTGGCGCCTCCCGGCCCGCGTCACCGCGCCGCAGATGGCGTCTATCTCGGTGGGCGCGCCGCGGCGCACATCCTGGAACATGGACGAGTGATTGGCGGCGGTCTTGCGCGCCACGTTCTCCGCGGCCTCGGCGGGATTCGAAAATGGCAACCGCACGCGCTGCGCCAGGGCGACGGCGGCGGTTTCATCGGCCAGCGCCTTCATCATCACGCGCGCGGATGGACGATTCAACAACTCGCCGTTCGGGACGCGCAGAAGCGCGGTGAGCGGATTGATGGCCGCGTTGACGACGAGTTTGCCCCACACGAGCGATTTCGTGTCCGCCACCACCTCGACGTTGAAGCGGGCGCGCCGCAACGCGGCCTCCGCCCCGCCCACGCGCGGATGCGCCTCCAGCGAGACGACCCCTTCGCCCCCCGGTCGGACAAGTCCCGGACCGAGCAGCGTCGCGCCGGTGGTCGTCACGCCGAGGGCCACGCGTTCGCGTCCGAGCGATCCGGCGAGGATGTCGTCGTTGCCGAGTCCGTTTTGCAGGGTAATCGCCAGCCCGTCATCCGCGAGACATTCCGCCAGTTGACCCGCGGCGCGCTCCGTCTGCCAGGATTTGACGAGGACGAGGGCGACCTTCGAACCGCGCGCCGCTTTCGGGTCCCGCGTGACGCGCACACGGCAGGAGAGTTCGCGTCCTGCCGCGTCCGCGAGACGGGCGCCGTCGCGGGTCAGCGCGTCCAGTCCCGCCTCCCACGTGCCGAGCATGGTGATGTCGTATCCGCCTTCGGCGAGGCGCACGGCAAAGAGCGTCGCCAATGCGCCAGTGCCGACGATGAGGATGGGTTCATTATTCATAAATGCCTCAATCGGTTTTTGGAATCCTGAAGTTCTACTTCAGGAACGCGCCGAAAGTAGAACTTTCGGATTCCTTATTTTGCAGCGTTCAAAAACGTCTCCCATTCCTCGTCACTCATTTCAATAGAGTGTTCGGCGCCAGGAAACTGCCGCGACTGCACATCTTCGAGATATTTCGCGAAGGCGCGTTTCATCTCGCCGTGGAAGTCCGCGTATTTTTTGACGAACTTTGGCGTGAAGCGGTCGAACAGCCCGAGCAGGTCGTGGGTGACCAGCACCTGGCCGTCGCAGCCCACGCCCGCGCCAATGCCGATGGTGGGAATGGAAAGTTTGCGCGAGACAAATTCCGCCAGCCGCGCCGGGACGGATTCCAGCACGAGGCTGAAGCAGCCTGCTTCTTCGAGCAGGAGCGCGTCTTCGAGCAGGCGTTTGGCGGCGGAGGCGGTTTTGCCCTGCGGACGGAACCCACCCAGTTGGTTGACGGATTGCGGCGTGAGGCCGAGGTGTCCCATCACGGGGATGCCCGCGCCGACGATGGCTCGCACGGCGTCGGCGCGTTCGCGTCCGCCCTCGAGTTTCACCGCGTCCATGCCGCCTTGTTGGAGGAAACGTCCCGCGTTGCGGACGGCCTCATTAACGTCGGCCTGGTAAGACATGAACGGCATGTCGCCAATCAGCAGGGCGAATTGCGCGCCGCGCGCTGCCGCGCGGCAGTGATGGAGCATCTCGTCCATCGTGACGGGCAGGGTGTTGGCGTAACCCAGCACCACCATCCCCAGCGAATCGCCGACGAGAATCGAATCCACGCCCGCCGCGTCCATCGAAAGCGCGGTGGGATAGTCGTAGGCGGTGAGCATGGTGATCGGCTCGCCGCGCACTTTCTTTTGGCGAAACGTGAGGGTGGTCGTCTTTTTGCGCGCCGGCGCGGCGACCGAAACGGAAACAGGGGAAACACTAACGGTTGACATGGTACCCTCCAGGGGTTTGGTAGAGTCCGCTCGAGCGCCGCCCCCCGTTTGCGCTCATGGGTTGGGTTGGAGATTTTCCTTTCGCCGTCGCGTTCATGCAAGGCAGATACACGCGGCAAGGTTTGGGCGATTTTCGCGAAGCGCCCTGTAAGGGACAATCGCCCTGATTATTCCACAAAATTCGATTTTCGCCTATAATTTTATCGTGCTCGTCTTTCAAGAACTCTCACATTTTGATAGCGTAGGATGCGCTCTAGCGCATCGTTGACGTTCTCCAACGTCAACTACGCTCAAGGAGAATCTCATGCGTAGAATGTTTGGCTTTTTGATCGGAATCGTGGTCGGGGCGCTGGTCGGCTCGACGGTGGCTTTGCTGCTGGCGCCCGAATCGGGCGAGCGGTTGCGCGGCGAGATACGCGAACGCGGCGCGGCCTTCCTCGCGGACGTGCGCCAGGCGGCGGACAGCCGCCGCATCGAATTGCAGAGTCGGTTGGAGGAGTTGCGCGCGCCGAGGGGATGAGGCAGTTACGAGATACGTGTTACGTGTTACGTGTTACGTGTTGCGTAACGATTTTCTGATAGAACGATTCTGCCCTCGCCATATTCCGCGCAAATTCCGCGCGAGTGGCGATGATTTCCTGATTAAGGCCTGCCGCTTTGGCGCGCAGGTCTTGGTCTTTAATGGCTTCGATGATCGCATTGGCTAACGCCGAGGGACTGCCCGAGTCAACCAACAGGCCATTGACCCCATCCGTAATCCATTCGCGGATGGATTCGAGATCGCCCGCGATGGGGAAGCATCCGCAAGCCAATCCTTCGAGCAGGGTGTTCGGCGTGCCGTCGTGCGTGGAGGGGGAGACGATGATTTGCGCGCTTCGGTAAACTTCGGCCATCTCCGCGTGGGGACGCGGCGCGAGCAATTCCACGGAGTTTTCGATTCCGAGTTTGCTCACCCAGTTCAGCGCTTCGGCCTGTCCCGCCATGCTGGCGCAGACAAAACGGGCGCGGGGAATTTCTTTCAACACCAGCGGAACGGACTGGAAGAACGTGTCATTGCGGACGTAGGCGCGGAAGCCCCGGGGATTGAAAATGACAGGCTCTTCGACTGGACGCGCGGGCGGGAAGAAGATGTCCGCGCGGATGCCGCCGTTGCCTGGCGCGACCAACGTAGGTTTGGAGGCGTCAAGACCCCATGCGCGGGCGAGGCCAATGTCGCGTTCGCAGTCGGCGTGGAGGGCATTGGCGGCGCGCATCGTCAGCCGCGTATGGTGTCGCATGAGAGGAGTCGAAGGCGCGTGCAGGGTGAAATCGTTGCCCCAGACGGAGACGATGAGGGGGACGCGTAAACCCGCGTTGGCGGGCAACATCCCCTCGTAGGGAATCCGCATGGCGTGGACCAGGTCGGGTTCGATCCGCTCGACGAGTTCACGCAGGCGTCGCGCCTCGCGCGGCAGGGCGAGGGGTCCCAGCCAGTGGCGGACGGTCTGTCGAAGATTGATGAACCGCGCGTCGCGTGGCAGGTCGGGTTGGAAACCCGACCCGGGTAGGTCGGACTGGCAGTCCGACCTACGGGCGGCGCGCGCGCTGAAGGCGGCAGAGACCGCGTAAAGTCCCGCGAGAGACGGGAGCGGGTCGCAGGGAAAGGTGGAAGCGAGATACACTTCGTCCCCGCGCGCCGTCCAGTATTGGATCCAGTTGCGGGCGGTGGGGGAGCGTCCATCGGCTACGAAAAGCAGTCGCATATCGCCAATTGTAGTATATTTAAAGGGATGGGCAAACCGAGAGTCCTGATCGTGGAAGATAATGTGGATAATTTCGAACTGGTGCGTTTTTTGCTGGAACGCGCCGGGTATCAGGTGCTTTCGGCGGCCAATGGGATCGAAGGGGTGGAGGCGGCGAAGCAGGAACAGCCCGACCTGGTGTTAATGGATCTTTCCCTGCCCGAACTGGACGGCTGGAACGCGACCGCGCGTTTGAAAGCGGATGAGGCGACGCGTCACATCCCTGTGCTGGCTTTGACGGCGCACACCCTGCCCAGCGAGCGGAAACGCGCCATCGACGCGGGCTGCGACGGTTACATCTCCAAGCCCATCAAAGTGGCCTCGTTCGATAAGTTGGTGGCGACACTGGTGCGCCAGGCGCGGGCTGGCGCGCAAAAATAGAATTTCAATGCCTGTCGCTGGCAGGTAAATTATTCAATCAGAGGACTGAATGAAACAGATCTGTGTGATCGGTGTGGGTTACGTCGGCATTGTCACGGGCGCGTGTTTTGCCGATCTCGGCAACAAGGTCGTCGCGCTGGACGTGGACGAGAGGCGCATCGAGAATCTCAAAAAGGGCATCATGCCCATCTACGAGCCGGGCCTCGACGAACTGGTGAAACGCAACGTGAAGGCGGGACGGCTGTCGTTCACCGCGTCGTACAAGGAAGCGTTGAAGGGGTGCGAGTATGCCTTCATCGCGGTGGGAACGCCTTCGGGCGTGAACGGCGAAGCGGACCTGAAATACGTGGCCGCCGCGGCCAGGTCTCTTGCGGAGAACATGTCCGCGCCGCTCATCATCATCAACAAATCCACGGTGCCGATCGGGACCGGGGACTGGGTGGCCGACATTGTGCGGGGCGCGCAGCCCAAGCCGATTCCGTTCTCGGTGGTATCGTGTCCCGAATTCTTGCGCGAGGGATCGGCCATCGGCGATTTCATGAATCCGTATCGGACGGTGATCGGCTCGCTGGACAAGGACGCAGCCAACAAGGTGGCGCACCTGCACCTGCCCCTGCGCGCGCCCATCGTCATCACCGATTTGCGCACGGCAGAGATGATCAAGTACGCCAGCAACGCCTTCCTTGCCACAAAGATTTCCTTCATCAACGAAGTGGCTGACATCTGCGAAGCCCTCGGCGCGGACGTGAAAGAGGTGGCGGCAGGCATGGGCTACGACGCGCGCATCGGGAAGTATTTTCTCGACGCGGGCCTGGGCTGGGGCGGCTCGTGCTTTCCCAAGGATGTGCAGGCGCTGGCCTTCATGGCGAAGGAACAATCGCTGGCGACGCCCATCCTCGATTCCGTAATGACCGTGAATTACGACAGACGCAAGGCCGCGGTCAAGCGCACCGAGGAGATGTTGGGCGGATCGCTCAAAGGCAAGACCATCGGCCTGCTCGGACTGGCTTTCAAGGAAAACACGGACGATATGCGCGACGCTCCGTCCATTGACATTGCCCGCGAGTTGATCGAAGCGGGCGCAAAAGTACGCGGCTACGATCCCGTCGCCTTCGAGACAGCGCGTCCGCATATGCTCGCGGTGGAGATCGTGGGCGATCCTTATGAACTGGCGAAGGGCTGCGACGCGCTGATCGTCGTCACGCCGTGGAACGAATTCAAGCAACTCGACCTCGAAAAAGTAAAGAGCCTGCTCAAGACCCCCGTCATCTTCGACGGACGGAATATCTACGATCCCGTTCAGATGAAGGAGATGGGGTTCACGCATCGTTCGATCGGGCGCGGGTTCAACGGGAAATAGTTCAGTAGTTTGGTAGTTCAGGTAGTTACGTAGTCTGGTAGTTAAGTTCAATGTTGCGGTACGATCAAACTACGAAACCATGTAACTACGAAACTACGTAACTTTATGACCACTCCCCCCGTTTGCGACTACACCAATTCCGATTACCAGACCTCCTTCTGGGATCAGGGCGGGCGCGAGTATGAAGACGCCGCCGAAGCCATCGCGCTAAAGCATCTGCTTCCAAAAGGCGGAAAACTCCTGCTCGAGATCGGCGCGGGCGCGGGACGAAATACCCCGCGCTACGCCGGTTTCGAGAAGATCGTCCTGCTCGATTATTCGCGCACGCAACTGGCGCAGGCGCAGGCGCGGCTCGGACGTTCGGAGAAACACGCCTTTGTGGTGGCGGACGCGTATTGCCTGCCCTTCGCCGACAACCTCTTCGACGGCGCGACGATGATCCGCGCCCTGCACCATTTATCCGACGCGCCGAAAGCCATGGCGCAGGCGGCGCGCGTGCTGCGTCCCGAATCCATTTTCATTTTGGAATTTGCCAACAAGAAAAACCTGAAAGCGATCCTTCGCTGGTTGTTCGGCCGCCAGGATTGGAATCCGTTCACGCGCGCGCCGGTGGAATTTGCCCGGTTGAATTTCGACTTCCACCCGGCCGCGGTCTTCGACTGGCTGAAAGAGGCGGGATTTTCCATCGAAGCGAAGCGGACCGTTTCCCATTTCCGCCTCGGACCGCTCAAGCGGCTGGTCCCGTTTCGATGGCTGGCCGCGCTGGACGGCCTCTTCCAGCCGACGGGGGAATGGTGGCAGTTGACGCCCTCGGTCTTCGTCCGCGCGCGGCGGAAGCGGGCGGGTTGACGGGGCGGTTTGGCTCGAAGTCTCTCTCCTCGCGGCTCGCGAACCAACAGGAAAACGAACAACCAATGTCGGCAGAATTTCCCGAAATGACAGCGGACGATGTCATCGAATTCATCCAACTCCTCCACCGGCATCGCATCGAAGTCATCATAGACGGCGGCTGGGGCGTGGACGCGCAGGGCCGCTTCGGCTACCCCTACCTCGATCTCTATTGGACCGAGCAGGGACGCCATCCTTTCCTCCTCCGCATGGACGGCAAACTGGCGGGCTTCGCGCTGGTCAACAAGCACACGATCCTCCCAACCAGCGAATGGTCCATCGCCGAGTTCTTCATCATGCGCAAATATCGCCGCCGTGGACTCGGGAAGCAGGTGGCGCATTTCATCTTCGATCAATTCCGCGGACGCTGGGAGGTGTCACAGATCGCCGCCGACCCCGGAGTGCGTCAATTTTGGAAGAAGGTGATCGGGGAGTATACGGGCGGGAGGTTCGAGGAGGTTGTGTTTGATGATGAGAGAGAGAAGGGGACAGTGCAGGTGTTTGAGAATGGTTTATCTCTTCGGTGATATACTTTGGGCGAACAAGCGAGGTCCCCATGCTGGCAGAAACACGATACGAGCATATTGTTCTAAACGACAAGAAAATCCCCATCATCGAAGGTACAACCATGAAAGTGGTGGAACTTGTCTCCGCGCACCTGGCCCATGGATGGAGCGCCGAGGAATTACATTTCCAATTCCCACGCCTGGCAATGGGACAGATCCATTCCGCAATGGCGTATTACTGGGATCATCGCGAAGAGTTTGAAAAAGAGATCGAAGGGCAACTGAAAAAGGTGGATGCCTATCGGCGATCCGCTGGCGAGACAGAATTTGTAAAACGCATGAAGGCCAAAGGGCTGATTAAATGACCATTGCGCTTTATATGGATCATCACGTCCCGAAAGCCATTACCGTCGCGTTACGGTCAAGAGGCGTGGACGTGGTGACCGCGTATGAAGACGGGCGGGAAGAAACTGAGGATTTGGATTTGATCATAAGGGCATCCGAACTCCAAAGGGTGGTTTTTTCGCACGATCATCATTTCTTTGAAAAGTCAGCCACTCTTCAAAAGGAAGGCGTTCACTTCATGGGTGTTGTCTACGCTCATCCATTGCAGGTTTCCATTGGAATGTGTGTCACTGAATTGGAGCTCATTGCCAGGCAAGGCGAACCTGAAGAATTCGCAAACTTGATCCATGTGTTACCGCTTTGAGGTTTGGCAGTCACGCTGACAAGCGAGAAGTGCCTCAGATCGCGTCCAACCCCGAAGCGCGTCAATTTTGGAGGAAGGTGATTGAGGAATACACAGGCGGGCAATGCGAGGAAGTTGTTCTCGATGATGAACGATGGAATGGCACGGTACAGTTTTTTGAAAACACTATGAAGAGTTTATGAAATGAACACAAGAAACCGGCGGGTTGTTGACCATTACGCACTACGCAACACGCAACACGCAATCCGCCTTATAATCCCCCCCATGGACCTCAAAACTCAACTTAACGAATCCCTCAAAACCGCCTTGAAATCGGGCGATATGACGCGCAAAGACACCCTCCGCATGGCGCTGGCCGCCATCAAACAGGTGGAGGTGGACAAGCGCATCAGCCTCGAAGACGCGGCCGTGATGGCCCTCCTCCAAAAGGAGATCAAGAACCGCCGCGAGGCATTGGAGGAAGCGAAGAAAGCCAATCGCCCCGACCTCGCCTCCGCCAACGAAGCCGAGATCGCCATCCTCGAAGCCTTCCTCCCCCAAGCCATGAGCGCCGACGAACTGCGCGCCCTCGTGCAGGCCGCCATTGCCGAAGCGGGCGCGGCCTCCGTCAGCGACATGGGCAAGGTGATGAAACTCGTCATGCCCAGGACCGCAGGCCGCGCGCCCGGCGACGCCGTCTCCGCGATGGTGCGGGAGTTGCTTAAATAACGTGGACCTCCCCAACGAGACGCGGCCGAGCGCCCGTCTCACCACTTTTCGCCTCGTCCTCCTGGCGGTTGTCAGCGTTGCAACCTTCGGCGCCCTCGTCCTGCCCGACCTCCTGAGCCCGTTTGCCCTGCCGCTCAAAGCCGGTGATGTTTCACCGCGCGACTTTGCATCGCCGAGCGATATCGCCTTCGAGAGCGCGGTCTTCACCGAGCAGCGCAGACAGGCCGCCGCCGATGCCGTCCTGCCCGTTTACACCCCGCCCGACCCGGCCATCTCCCGCCAGCAGGTGAGCCGTCTGCGCGCCGCGCTGGACTCCATCGCGCGGATTCGCGTCGACGAGAATTCCACCGCCGAACAGAA